>CAYOVN010000091.1:0-13772 GCA_964407425.1 uncultured Gemmatimonadaceae bacterium | reverse complement strand
GGGATCTACAAGAGCACGGACGGGGGAGGGTCGTTTCGGCGAATGGGATTGGAGCGCTCGGAGCACATCGGGGACATCCTCGTAGACCCGCGAAACTCCGATGTGGTTTTTGCTGCCTCCCAGGGCCCGCTCTGGGCCGAAGGCGGGGAACGTGGCCTCTACAAAACCGTGAATGGAGGGGAGACCTGGGAGAGGGTTCTTCACGTTTCCGAAAATACCGGGATTGCCGATGTCGTCTTCGACTCGACCAACCCGGATGTAATCTACGCCGCGTCCTATCAAAGGCGACGGCATGTCGGCCTGTTGGTGGCCGGGGGCCCCGAGGGGAAGATCTTCCGCTCCGATGACTCTGGTGCCTCCTGGGCGGAAATCATGACGGGCATTCCAGAAGTGGATCTGGGTCGAATCGCCCTGGAAGTCTCACCTCACGAGGCAGGGGTCGTCTACGCTTCGGTGGCTGCCCAGGACGAAGAGAGCGGGTTCTTCCGCTCTTCGGATTTCGGGGAGAACTGGACTAAACAAAGCGACTACATCGTGGTGGATCCCCAGTACTATGGGGAGCTCTTCGCCGATCCCCATCGGCCCGGGCGAGTCTGTGCCGTGGACGTCAACATTCAGTGTACGACGGACGAGGGCGTCACCTTCGAGAGGCTCCCGGCCGGAAGCGTCCACGTGGATCACCACGAGATCGTCTTCGATCCTGAAGACCCCGACTACATGATGATCGGGAATGACGGTGGGCTTTATGAGACTTGGGATGGGGGGGAGAATTGGCGACACCACGGGAACCTCCCCATCACCCAGTTCTACCGGGTGGGAATCGACGACCGTGAACCGTTCTATTGGGTCTACGGTGGGACCCAGGACAACGGGACGCCCGGAGGGCCATCGGGGACCAGGAATTCAGTGGGCGTTAGGAATGCGGACTGGGTCGGAATCATAGGGGGTGATGGCTTCCAGGCCAGAGTCGATCCCGAAGACCCGGGCACAGTCTATGGAATGTCGCAGGGCGCTCGAATCAATCGGGTCGACATGAGATCAGGGCAGTCCACCAGCATTGCTCCGGTCCATGTCGATGAGGCTGGCGACACCGTTTTCTGGCACTGGGATATTCCTCTTACGGTGAGCCGCTTCGACGGAGACCGGATCTATGCCCTCGGGAGCCGCCTGGCCCGAAGTCACAACCGGGGAGACGATTGGGAGTTCATCTCCCCGAACATCAGCCGGCAAATCGACCGGGACACTCTTCCAGTGATGGGTAGGATCTGGCCGGACAATTCGGTCTGGAAGAACGTCTTCACAAACGAATACGGAATCGGCGTGGCCTTCAGCGAGTCCCCCTTCGACGAAGAGGTTCTGTTCCTGGGGACGGATGATGGGTTGATTCAGGTCACCGAAGACGGGGGAGGGATTTGGCGGAAATTCGATTCGTTCCCCGGGATCCCCACCTTGATCTACGTGTCTTCGGTCGTGGCGTCACGGCACGACCCTGATCGGGTCTATGCAACCTTCAACAACCACAAACGGGGAGACTTTTCGCCTTATGTTCTGGTCAGCGAAGACCGGGGCGAGAGCTGGTCCTCCATCGCCGGCGGGCTTCCGGACCGACACGTGGTCTGGGATCTCATCGAGGATCCGGAAAATGAGAACCTCCTTTTCCTGGGGACCGAGTTCGGGCTCTTCTTCTCACCGGATCGGGGCGGAAGTTGGACACAGATCCGGGGCAACGCTCCTACTATCCCCTTCCGGGATTTGGAGATCCATGAAGGCATGGGTGACCTGGTGGCGGCAACGTTTGGACGGGGATTCTATGTGCTGGACGACTACACCCCTCTCCGTTACGCGACCTCGGAGCTCCTTTCCCGAGAGGCGGCCCTCCTTCCCATTCGGAAGGCGTATGCCTTCGAGCCGATCCGGTACTTTTCGGCTGGGTCCGGTTCCGGGGCTTTTACTGCCGAGAACCCGCCATTTGGAGCGATCTTCAACTATTTCCTGAGAGACCCCGTCGGAGCTGAAGGAACCTCGGTTGTTCTTGTCGTTCGGGATGAGGAAGGGGAAATGGTGGCGGAAATCTCTGGAACGAACCAGGCTGGGTTTCAGCGGGTGGTCTGGAACCTCCGGGGACAGCCCGTGGCCCCTCCCGAAGGGGCTCCTCAACCGGCCAGGCGGAGGCAGGGCCCCATGGTGGAACCGGGGGTATTCTCGGTTTCCCTCGAGGCGAGAATGGACGGAGACATTCGAGTTCTGGGAGAAGCCCAGAGGGTGGAGGTTGTGGACCTCCCGGAGTCGGTGTGGTAGCGGGGCGTCGTTCGGAGGCCTCGGAGAAGGCCTAGGCTAGCAGGTAGACCAGCCCCATATAGATCCCGATGAAAACAGCGGCGAAGAGAGCCATTTTCAACAGCCGCTTCACCAGGGCGTAGCCAAGAAAGGCCAGGAGAAACGCTGCCAGTACAAGAAGAATCTGATTCTCGGTCAAATACGAGAGAATCTCTGAGAATTCTGGCATCATCTTTCTCCGGTCGTTGATCGGTGTAGAAGGGCGGCCCGAACTCGCCCCCCCTCCTTCAACGTACGCAAAGGGAGCGGGTAGAGGTTTCAACCCGACTGAGAGACAACCTCGAGCCGGGAACGAACCCCGTCAACGGCTTTGGCACCTTACGCCTTTCTTACGAGACTCCAACCTGAGACCCGTCTTCCCTTATTGCTGCTCCCTCGGGCCTTAGTCTAGCTTTGGAAGGAAGCGGGGGCCTTCATCCTCCGCACACCAGCGCTACAGGGGTATCCTTGCCTGCTACAGTGAAAAACACCGCCCCCCGGACAAACCGGGGGATGCCGCTGCTGCTGTTTTTTCTATTGGTGACTCTGGGCCTTTCCCTTTGGCTCGGATTCCAGGCCGTGGCGGCAGCCCGCTCCCATAGGCGGACGGCGGAAGGTGCTCTTCGGGATTACTCCGAGATCGCGGTAGCCACCTACTCCAGGAGGGTCCAGAGCCGGGAGGATCGGTTCTTCCGGGAGCTTTTCGGCGGCGTACCCTGGAGGATCCGTCGGGGACCTCCACCCCCACCGGATGTTTTGGAGGAACGGCTCGACGCTGCCCTCCGCAGAGTGAATTGTGAATGTGATGCCCTCCGGAGCCAGGCCTCCTTCCTGGTCCTGGATCTGGCCAACGGTGGGGTTTCGAGCCGCCCCGAAGGCGTTCCGTTCGGGGAGAAGAGCCGAGCCGCCGGATTGGCCCGGGCCGCCTGGGAGGAAGCCCCGGCCGAGCGAATCGCCATGAGGGTGGTAGGTGATGGACAGGGATTGCAGGGGCCGACTGCCCTCTTCTTCAATGCCTCCCTGGATGAGAGCGGAGAGGAGGGGATGGGGCGTGCCATCTATGTCCTCCACGCGCCCCTGGAGGCAGCTTCGGGTTTGTTCGAGAGCTGGTACTACGAGGCGGGCCTCCTTCCCGAAGCCGTGGCAGGGGACCAGCCCAACGATTCCCTTCTCCATCTGGCCGTCTACTCCCCCGAGGGTGTCCCGGTCTTTCAGTCGCCCCTTTCGGATCCTGATTTGGCCCTCAGCGCCGACACTCTTCCCGAACGGTTCGGAGGATTGATTCTGGAGGTAGGGGTTCGGCCTGACGCGGCATCCGCTCTCGTGATCGGTGGACTTCCTCGTGAGAGGATTCCCTTCCTTCTGGCCCTCATGTTCCTGACGCTGGGTGTAGGAATTGCCGCCCTCATCCAGATTCGGAAAGAGCAGGAGCTGGCCCGGGTCAGAGACGACTTTATCTCTGGAGTATCCCACGAGTTCCGGACCCCTCTTACCCAGATTCGGATGTTCACGGAACTCCTTGCCGACGGGAAGCTCCAGACCGATGAGGAGAGAATCCGTTCTACGGAAGTGATCGACCGTGAGGCCCGGCGTCTGACTCACCTCGTGGAGAACATTCTCCATTTTGCCAGCATGGGGAGGGCTCCCGCGGGCAGGGGCACGACCGAGACGATTCTGGTTTCGGAGGCCATGGGGGATCTGACGGAAGCCTTTGCACCTCTAGTGGAGGCGAAGGACTCAGAGCTCGAAGTTCTTTTGGATCCCGTGGATCTGAAGGTTTCCACCAGCCGGAGTGGTCTGCACCGAATGTTGGCGAACCTCGTTGACAACGCCCTCAAGTACGGCCCCAGGGGGCAGACGATCCGGATCGGGGCCGTTGGGCGGGATGGGTGGATCAGGATTTCTGTGGAGGATGAAGGCCCCGGAATTCCGGAAGGGGAGCGGGCCCGGGTCTGGGATCCTTACCACCGACTGGACAGGGATGTGGAAGGGGAGGTCAGAGGGAGTGGCATCGGCCTTTCCGTGGTGGCGGAGCTGGCTCGGTCAGCAGGGGGAGCCGCCTGGGTAGAGGAAGGGAAGGAGGGGGGTGCGAGATTCTGGATCCGCCTCCCTGCACCCGAGGAGCCAACGAAGCTTGAGGCTGCCCCGGACAAAGTCCTTGCGAGGAGTTGACCGATGTCAAGAATCCTGGTCGTAGAAGACAACGAAGACCTGGCTTTTGGCTTGAGGAAAGTCCTGGAGTTCGAAGGTTACGAAGTCGAAGTGTCCCATGACGGCGAGGGCGGCTTGGCTTCGGCTCAGGAAGCGCCCCCGGACCTTCTCATTCTTGACATCATGCTCCCGGCGAAAGGGGGTTTCGAAGTCCTGAAGGAACTCCGGACATCAGGTCACCTCTTTCCAATTCTTATCCTCACTGCCCGGAGTCAGGAGTCTGACGTCGTCTTGGGATTCGATTTCGGTGCGGATGACTATGTGACGAAGCCGTTTTCCACTGCAGAGTTGTTGGCCCGGGTCAGGGCCCTGCTTCGCCGGGTCCAAACCGGTGGGGAGGGCGGTGCTGGGGATGACGGAGCACACCAGGCGGCGGGGCTGGCCTTTGGAGACGTGGAGGTTTCACCATCGACCCGAACCGTCCTGCGAGGGGGCGAATCCGTGGAATTGACCCCTAAGGAGTTCGACCTTCTCGTGGCGCTTCTCGAACGCCGCGGGGCCGTGATAAGCCGACAGGAGCTTCTGAAGGAGGTTTGGGGTTATGGGAATGCCGACATCAACACCCGAACTGTGGATGTCCACCTTTCTGAGCTCAGGCGGAAGCTGGAAGACGATCCTTCGACACCCCAGTACCTCCTGACGGTCCGAAAAGCAGGGTACCGCCTTAGCCGATAAGGCTGCCGTTTTTCTCCCAGCCGACCACGCTTTGGATACATTTGTTTACCCACCTCGGCCGCCATCGATTATATTTCTTTCATAGTCAATCCTCGGTAGGGCTACCCCAAGGCTTACTTCGTCAGCCTTGCGCTTTGCCGAGGTGTGGTGTCAAGGTGACCCATGGGGTTCACCTTCAAGCAAGGCGAAGATGAGCGGAGAGCTGAAAGCCAAGGACGGCACCCTCCTGAAGCGGGTCCCCGTCATTGTACGTTCCTGGGATGGGCCGAACTCACGTGTCGGGCTCGAGATGGATTTGAGTCAGATGCCGTGGGGGCCTTTCGACGCCCTTGGAAAACGGCTCAACTTGCTCCTGCCCGCCTCTGAAGAGAGTACAGGTACCAAACCACCCCCTGAGTCCCAGGTCGAACAGGCCCTGCGGCATGTGGAGCATGCTGCTGACCGCTGCGGTGAGTTCGCGCAGTTGGCCAACGGGAACCAGGATCTCTGGCTCCGTTCTCAGGAAACGTGGGAGTGGATTCGGAAGTATCTGACTTCTCTCTGGGTCGAGGTGGAGGTGGACGGACAAGAACCACCGACCTTCCCCCAGGCGGCTCCAGAACCGGAACCCACGGACTCGGACTCGACGCCGACCCCACTTCCTTTGCCGGCTTTGCCGGGTGCAGCGGCTACCCTTCGGGTGGCTGCCCGGGCTCTCAAGGCCACGCCCCTGGCGGTTTGGCGGGAGAGCATGGAACCGGTCGATCCGGATTCCCCGACGCGGGAAGAGGCGGTCCTTACCCTTCTCGGGGTGGCTCGAATTCTGAGTGGTCAGGTATCGGAGGGGGTTTCTTCGCCCTCGAATGAGACCGCAGCCCCTCAGGCCGCATCAGTGGAAGCTCTTTCCCCCGAAGCTGCCCCCTCGCCGGACGAAGATCCCGATCAGGTTTCTTTCGATTTCGCTCAGGGGTACGATGATGGATATCAGATGGGTCGTCGCGTCGGACTGGCCCTGGGCGCAAAGCGGAAATCGAAAGACCGTCCGCAGGATCGTTGAACCCGATCCTTCAGAACCTCCCAAACACAGAATTGGTCATGGCCAAAGAAACCCTCTCCCTTGCGATTGTTACGGAGGTGTTCCCTGAACCCGAGTCCTGGAAGCGTATTCCGGAGGTTTTGGGGGAAGCCAGGGATCTTGGCGCCGAACTGGCTGTCCTTCCGGAAATCCCTCTGAATCCCTGGGCGCCGGCCTCGAAGTCACCAAGGGATGAGGATGCCGAGGAGGTCGATGGCCCCCGGCAGAGGGCCCTGTCATCGGCGGCGGCAGACACCGGGGTCGCGGTTCTGGGAGGGGCCATTATCAGGGATCCCGACACAGGTGCCAGACACAACACGGCCCTTCTTTATGATGGTTCAGGCTCATGCCTTTCCCGCTATAGGAAAGTGCATCTTCCGTCGGAAGAGGGGTTCTGGGAGACAAGCCATTACGAACCGGGCCATGAGCCGCCCACTGTTGTCTCGGGCCTGTCGCTGAAAATCGGACTCCAGGTGTGTTCCGACGTGAATCGGACAACCGGATTCCAGCTCCTCGGTGCCATGGGAGCCGAGGTGGTGTTGGCCCCCAGGTGCACTCCGCTCCAGACGTATGAACGGTGGAAACTGGTCCTCCGGGCCAACGCGGTGACCAGCGGTTGCTTCGTCATCTCGGCAAACCGCCCGGCACCAACCCCGGGGGGATTGATCGGTGGGCCGTCGATCGCCATCAGCCCAACATCAGAGGTCCTGTTGGAGACCATGGATCGCCTCAGCGTGGTGACGCTGGAGCGATCAGTGGTTGAAGAGGCCCGGAAGGACTATCCTGGCTATCTCAAGGTGTATCCGGAGCTCTACGCCGAGGGCTGGAAAAAGGTAGAGGGTCAGGAATAGGGCCCGGAGGCAGCCTCTCAAATCGACATGGTTACCACCCGGGCCTGGGTGAACTGCCTGTGGCCTTCTTTTCCCTTGTGGTACCCGTACCCACTCTCCCCGGCGCCCACCCAGGGCGTTCCCCTGATTCCGCCGCAGGACCTGTTGATCCCAATCATTCCTGCTGTCAGGCGCCGGGCCACTCCCTCAGCCCGCTCCGGGTCCGATCCGAAAACAACAGCGCCGAGGCCGAAGGGGGTGGCGTTCGCCATTTCGATGGCCGCTTCCGCTGAGGCCACCCGATTCACGCAGATGACGGGTCCGAACGTTTCATCTCTGGAGATGCATAGGTCCCCAGAGGCGTCTGCAAGGACCGTTGGTCGGATGAAGGGGGCCGGGTGTTCTTGTCCGCCTGTCAGGATCCGGGCTCCATTCTGGATGGCCTCGGTCAGCTGATCCAGGACGTGCTCCCGCTGGTCCCTGTTGACCATGGGGCCGAGAGCGGTATCCGGCTCCAAACCACTTCCCATGACGATCTTTTCCGCTTCTTCGACCAGGAGGGCTTCAAACCGGTCGGCCACTTCTTCCTGAACGTACACCCTCTCTGTGCTCACACAGACCTGTCCGGCATTTCGAAACCCGTTCCACGACGCGAACCTTGCCGCTTCTTCAAGGTCGGCATCGTCCAGAACGATCATGGGGTCTTTTCCACCCAATTCCAGGATGACTCTTTTCAACCCGTGACTGGCGGATTCCAGAATGTGTTTTCCGACCTCCCGTGAGCCCGTGAAGGCGATGAGGTCCACATCGGCCTGAACCAGGGCTTTCCCCTGGTCGTCTGCTCCGTGGACCACGGTGAGTACATTCGGAGGGAGGAACTCACCCAGGATGTCCGCGTAGGCCTGCCCCGAAAGGGGCGTCTCCTCCGAAGGTTTGAAGAGGACGGTATTCCCGGCGGCCAAAGCCGGGAGGACCATCCAGTTGGGCATGGCCATGGGAAAATTCCAAGGGGTTATGGCGGCACAGACGCCCAATGGGTCCCGGTGAATCACAGACCTGGTTGAACCCTTTTGAAGGATGTCAGGCTCCAGAGCTCCGGAGATTTCCGCGAGCTCTTCCCGAAGGTCCGATCCGAGCCCCTTGGCTTCCGCCAATCCCTCCTGGAATGGTTTCCCCATTTCCATGGTGATGAGCTTGCCCAACGCATCGGCTTCCTGCTTGAACCTGGCTTCAGCCCGGACCAGCAGCTCCCCCCTTCCCTCGGTTCCCAGGCTGGCCCACTCGCCCTGAGCGTCTCTCGCTCGTGCCACGATATCCGGGATCGTCTCGACGGGGGTGACTGGGACGGTTCCGACGGTGGATCCATCGAAGGGGTTGAGAGAGGTCAGGGTCGACATGGCGTTTTCCTTTCAGGTGGCTTTCCTTTTGGACACGAAGGTGAACCTCTCCGGGCCGATTGACCAGTCTTTGCAGGTGGATCGGGGATGACACGACACCTCGGGTTTATTATTATTCATAACAAGAATGATTCTTGTTTATGTGGCCTGGTTAAAGAAAAGAGACGATAGAAATGGCGAAAAAGCGTTTGGTGAAGCGGCGTTCGAAGGTGCCTGAGTATACCGTGCGCGGATGCCCCCTCACCAAGAGTCACGCCCTCTGGTGTCACGGACTTTGTACTCCCGAGAATGGTGTTGGGGAATGCGGTCGGATTGCCTGGCACACGGTGCAGGGTCGGACTCAGATGGCGATCCTCAAGTACAAGATCAAGGAGGGTCAGGGCCAAAGCGCTTCAGCCAAGATGTGAGTGGGCTGGAGGTATAGGCATCGCCCTGAGTTTCTCCGCAGGATTTTGAACCAAGGCCGGTCCCCTTCTTCGGGGGACCGGCCTTGGCTTTTATCGCTTCCGAATCTCGACCCGGCCGGAGGGAGGCACCTCGAACTTGTGGATATTCGCGCCAAGGGTTCGACGGTGCTGATCCGTCAAAGCCCCCTCGACATCGAACACGCTGACATCCACAGCACCCATGGGTCGGGTCAGCTCCAAGATCAGGGTGCGGCTGGCCTTTGCATTGATCAGGTCCACCTCCTTGAACTCCTGGTCGGGGAGGATGGCCACCGCATCCGCATAGACGCCGGCGATGGCTTTTCCATCAAGATGGGATACTAGAACCGGGTAAACAGAAGCTGGGCTCGAAGGGATGAACGCCCCCTTCATAAGGGTTTCCCGATTCTCTTTCCAGTACCGGGTCCAGGTCCTGACCATGGCCTGGTGGGCGGGGGGGTACTCGGTGAGTTTCACGGAGAGTTGAGGTACGGCGAAGAGTACGTTCAAAAACTGGAGGGCTGCAGCCTCCACCGGTTCCTCCGGATGCCACATGAACATGTCCGAGTGGGGCGCGGTATTTCCCGCCAACAACCTGACGTCGGTTACCTCAGCCCGGTTCGCCCAGGCGTTGTTCGGGGCGTCCACTCCCCTGAACATGTTCCCGTATTTTCGCATGAGGGGGCCGATATAGGGCTGGCGGAATTCGATGAGGATCTCCGGATTCACCTCCCGGAGTCTGGCCATCACATCAGTCATCAGCCGGTCGGCTGCCTCATTGACGCTCGCGTAATCTCTGCCGCCGCCGGCTGACAGAACGGTCGTGTCGTTTGCGGCAAGCATGCCGATGAAGTCCAGCTTGAATCCGTCCAGGCCCCAGTCGGCCATGGCCTGCAAATAGGTGCCGATGATGAACTCCCTCACATCCGGGTACCTGGGGTCCAGGACATATGCCCCCTGGCTCGTCCAGTGACGAAGGTACTTGCCCCGAAAGCGCTGGAAGTTCTCCGACTCTTCTCCTACCAGCGGTACCGAATACCAGAGCATGAACTTCATGCCCAGATCGTGGACGGAATCCACAAAACCCTTCATGTCCGGGATTCGTTCGGGTAACCAATCCCCGGTATATCGGTATCCCCTTTGGCTGTCCAGGGTCTGCCAGCCGTCATCTACGATGACCACCTCATAGCCGAGGTCCGCGGCTAGGGTCAGTTCCGCCATGACCTCTGCCACATCGAGATTCTGGTGGAAGGAGTACCAGGTCGAGTACACGGGGAGGAGAGCGCCGTCCGGGACTGGGGCCGGTTCGTACCCGGGCTGTTCCGCCCACCATGAGGTGACACCGGCCAGTGCGTCGTAGTAGGGAATCCCCCGAAGATCGATCCGGATGGTGGCTTCATAGCTGGTAGTCGCCGGCATCCGCTCGCTACAGAACGTGAGTATGAAATAGAATCGGGCATCCTCCTCCCGGACGTAGGAACGCAAACCGACCGGGTTCAAGGCGTCGGAAACCCCGACTGTGATCCGATTGATATCGGCAGGATTGTACAGGGAGAGGACCGGGGCTCCCGAGGTCGATCGGGACTCCACGGAGTTCCGATAGTAGTTCACCCGGTCGAGGCCCAGGTTGGTGTTCCAGAACCCCGCGATGTCCGAAGCCGGTAGGCTCCAGCTCAGTCGAAACTCGGGCGGCTCCCCCGCCTGAGGGGCCTCGATGGAAACCCGCAGCTCAAATAGTCCCTCCCCGACCTCCTCCAAATCTGTCTGGGCAGTGAAAGCCCCGAGGTCCCCATCGACGGAAAAGGCGTCCTCCCCGATGGTGTAGGGGGGGGCGGTGAAGGGGAGGGTTGCCTCGGCTGAAGAACCGTCCTTCTCTCCAGCGAGCGTGCACGCGCCGGCCAGGAGAAGAGGGGAAAAAAGCCAAACGGGGATCGGTATTCTGAGGGCGGGGAGGCCGCTGGGCATGACCGTGCTCCCATGGGAGGTGGCCGCTAAGGCCGTGAGTTTCCGGGACCGGAATCACATTGGATTCCCTCCCGACCTTTATGCAAGGGGGGTGGCCGGGGAATAACTCTCTATCGCCGCCGGCCCTCAGAGGCCATTTTCCAGTGAAGCTCCCCGAAAGGCACGTCACTGAAACGACTCTATCCGAGGAGACAGGATGGTTTCTCTTTATGTCTTTTCCCTGATCCTGGGCGGCGGGTTCCTGGCGTTGTCGGTTTTTGGGGACCTGTTCGGGAGTCATGGGGACGTTGATTTGGATGGGGATCTCGGTGGTTTCGACGGGCACCTCGAGTTGGATTCCGGCGGCCTTGATCTGGATGCCGGTGGTTTCGATATGGATGGGGGCGGTTTGGAGCTCGACGCAGGCCACGTCGATGTGGACATGGCGCATGCTGAGTTGGATGCCGATGCCGGTCACCTGGTGTCGAAAATCTTCTCCATTCGGACCATCTTCTATTCTCTGTTCGGCTTCGGCTCCGTGGGTACGCTCCTTACGTATCTCTGGAGTGGCAGTTCGATGGCCACTGCTGCCTTCGCTGTGGTCTCCGGGCTGACGTCCGGCGTGATTATCAACGCCGCATTCGGATATGTGAAGCGGTCGGAGTCGGGGATGATTCAGTCCGAGGCTTCCTTTGCCGGGCTGCTGGGTCGGGTGATCCTACCTCTCAGATCGGAGATTCCGGGACGGGTCGTTGTGGAGAAGGGGGGGCGAAGGGTGAAGCTTCGGGCCCTCCCTCATCCGACGGCCGATGGAGACCCCTCCGAATGGAAATCGGTGGTGGTCGTGGACATGGAGAAGGGTGTGGCCCGAGTGGCCCCGATTGATGAAGACATGCTACTCGGTTCGTAGAGGAATAGAGACGGCGCGCTGAAGCAGAAGGTGCCGTGACCAGATAGAAGGACAGTCCCAAAAACCCGGGAGGCCCCATGGGAACCGAAGATATGATGGCTGGCGCTGTGGCGTTGGCTTTCACCCTTTTAGTCGTCGTTGTTGTTGCCGTCCTCACCATCAAGTCTCTTATCGTCATCGTTCCCCCAAACATGGCGGCCGTCCTCACAGGTCGGAATCGAACGCTCCCCAGTGGGGAAGAGGTCGGCTATCGGTCCGTCAGCGGGGGAAGGGCCATGCGGGTTCCCATCATCGAGACGGTCCAGTACGTCTCCCTGGAGACCTTCCCCATTGAGATCTCGGTGACCAACGCATTTTCCAAGGGGAACATTCCTCTGAACATCGAGGCCATTGCGAACGTGAAGATCGCCTCCGAGCCCGAGACCGTCTTCAATAACGCCGTGGAGCGAATCCTCGGGAAGACCGAGGAGGAGATCATGTCCATGGCCAAGGACACCCTCATGGGGAACCTCCGGGGAGTGTTGGCCACCCTCACCCCTGAAGAGGTCAACGAGGATCGCTTGGGATTCGCATCGGCCCTCGCTGCAGACGCTGGCGAAGACCTTTCGGCTCTGGGCTTCCATCTGGATGTCCTGAAGATCCAGAACGTAAGTGACGAGCGGGGCTATCTGGAGGCCATCGGACGGAAGAAGAGTGCTGAGGCCGTTCGAGATGCGGAGATCGCTGAAGCTGATGCCGCCGCGGAGACCCGGCAACGCCAGGCTACTGCCCGACAGGTGGCCGAGGTCAAGGAAGCCGAGGCTGACGTAACCATCGCAGAGGCCCAGAACCTTCTCCGTGTCAGGAGGGCTGAGTTGGATCAGGAGGCCCAGATAGCCGAGCGGACTGCCCTGGTGAAGGCTCAGGAAGCTGAGGTCGAGGCCCAGAAGGCTTTGGAAGGCCGGAGGGTGGAGCGGGAGCAGCTACGCCTCCAGGCCGACGTGGTGGAGCCCGCCAATGCTGAGAGGACTGCGGCGAAGGTCAGAGCTGAAGGAGAGGCGGCTCCCATCCTCGAGCGTGGCCGGGCCAGCGCTGAGGCCCTGCGGATGCTCTACGAGCGGGTCAAAGATGGTGGGGACGAGGCTTTCGCAGTGCTTTTGGCTGAGAAGCTTCCCGAACTCCTCGAGACCGCGGTCGGGGCCGTGGAAGGTGTGGATATCGACCGGGTCGTGGTTCTGGACGGCGGGAGCGGCGAAGGGGTCAGCAACGCTGTGAACCAGCGGGTGCATGGAGCCCTCGGTACGATTGAAGCGCTGTCTGCTGCAGTGGGGGTGGATATTCAGGAAGTTCTGCAAAACGCGTCGAAAAGGGTTACCGGCGGAAGCTGACCGAGAACCTGGAGTCCGGAGTGGTGTAAACCCCGTGCGAACATTTAATGGTCGGCGGGCTGGAGGAGCAGCTCCTCCAGTCCGCCTTTATTTTTCGGGAGAGGTTTTTCATGTCTCAAGCCAAGAGCGGTGATGTCGTTCACGTTCACTATACTGGAAGGTTGGATGACGAGTCGGAGTTTGATTCGTCTGAGGGGAGAGACCCACTTTCCTTCCAGCTCGGAACAGGCCAGGTGGTTCCGGGATTCGAGAAAGCTGTGTCGGGGATGGAAGTCGGGGAGAAAAAGACCGTGAACCTCCCCTCCGATGATGCCTACGGCCCCCGTTTAGAACAGCTCATCTTTACCGCGCCGAGAAAGAACCTTCCCCCGGGCTACGACCCCGAGGTGGGTGAGATGATGTGTCTCGAATCCAAGGATGACCGGCAACTCGATGTGGTCGTCACCCACGCGGACGAAGAGAATATCAAAATGGACGGAAACCATCCCTTGGCAGGGAAGGACCTCACGTTCGATATCGAGTTGGTGAAGATCGACTAGAAGAAGCTTGGAGAGAACAACAGGGGCCTGTCCGCTTAGCGGGCGGGCCCTTTCTTGTGTGCCAGGCATGCCCTGGATCTGGAGTGAGAGTCTCAAACGGACGG
>CAYOVN010000090.1:0-13868 GCA_964407425.1 uncultured Gemmatimonadaceae bacterium | reverse complement strand
CGGTGTCGGCCCGGATAGAGTCAGGAATTTGCGCCTCAAGTGACCCGAAGCTGGACCCGGGAAACAGGACAAAAGCCAGGACTGTGAGGAGGATCCGGGACCGTTTCATGGCCATCGAGAATGGTGTCTCGGGAGATAGGGATGGCAAAAAACCAGCGAGCGCAGACATCAGGACACCACTATGGACACCAAAGGCGTCCTCTTTGTTGCACTGAGTTTTGCCAAAGTCCCTTCGTGACACCGGAGGGAGTGGAGCCTATTCTCCGAGTATCGGCCCCGGCTACGGTATTCGAGGAACTTCGGGTGACATCGAGCGTTTACACTCTTATTGAGGAGCTGGACCGGTTTGTCGAAGCCATGCTCCACGCTGCCCAATATGGGATTTCGGCCTGACTAGTTCGGAGGATATATGAACGAGACAATCTTGAAAGTGCCCGACATGTCGTGTGGGCACTGTGTGGCCACGGTTGAGAATGCCCTGGAACAGATCGCCGGGGTTGAGGGAGTCGAAGTGTCGTTAGAAACCAAGATGGTGCGGGTATCCCATTTCGGGACCATGGATCCCTATGCCCTGTCGGAGGCGATAGAGTCCGTGGGGTTCACCCCGGAGTTCGAAGGCTAGGAGGGTACTATGATCGCAATTATGCGGAAATGCCTGCGTGGGATGGTCCTCGCTCTGGTGGTTCTCGGGGTGACCGGGTGTGGCGGTGGAGATGGTGGAGCGGAGGAAACAGCCGGGGATACCCTGACCCGGAGACAGAAGGATAGCCTGTTGAGTACCCTGCCGGTCCCCGGGGCCGGGGCGGTTCAGCGGGCCCTGGAGGCGTCGGATGCCGCCCGGGCAAGGGCCGAGGCCCACGATACTATCGGGTGAGACGCACCTCGGGCGGGCCTGCAACCGTGGAGTCTGTTGCCAGCTGTGAACAAAGGCCCTCGCGCCAGGGCCCTTCGCAAACCATTTTGTACCCGACCATGCCAACCAAATGGAGGATGTGAGATATGGCCGTCTTTAATCTCCGAGTAAACGGAGAACCGATGTCCGTTGATGTGGCTCCGGAAATGCCCTTGCTCTGGGCAATCCGGGATCATCTGGGCCTGACGGGCACAAAGTACTCCTGCGGAATCGCTTTTTGTGGATCATGCACCGTCCTTCTGGACGGGCAGCCGAATCGCTCATGTGCCACAACGATGGAAAATGTCGGTGACCGGGAGGTCACTACAATCGAGGGCCTCTCTCCAGATGGGGATCATCCGATCCAAAAGGCTTGGTTGGCTGAACAGACCGTTCAGTGCGGTTATTGCCATCCTGGGCAGATCCTTCAGGCAGCCGCTCTTCTGGAGGAAAACCCCCATCCCACCGATGAAGAAATCGATCAGTACATGGCGGGGAACCTCTGCCGGTGCGGAACCTACCAGCGGATCCGAAAGGCCATTCGCCGGGTCGAGGAAGAAGGGGGGGTCTGATGAGCGCAAGAGAAGTTAGCCGACGGGACTTCATGAAGACTACGGGGGCTGCAGGAGCCGGCCTCGTTATTGGTTTCCACGTCCCTTGGCTCCAGGGATGCGACTCCGTGCCACCACCGATTCCGGTGGAAGGCGGAATGCAACCGAACGCCTGGATCCGCATCGATCCGGCCGGGTTCGTTCATGTGGTCTACGACGACCATGAAATGGGCCAGGGAAGCTCCACCGGTTTTCTCATGATGGTCTGCGACGAACTCGAGGCAGACTGGGCGAAAATCGTCTGGGAGGCTGTTCCCACAGATCCCTCCAACTGGGTCCGGGGAATCTCGACCGGGGGCAGCACAACCATCCGGATGGGATGGACTCCCCTTCGAAACGCCGCGGCCCAGGCCCGAGAGGTCCTGAAGGAAGCCGCCGCCAACCGGTGGGAGGTGCCCGTGGCCGAATGTGTGGCCAAGGAGCACAAAATCACCCATGAAGCTTCGAGTCAGTCTTTAGGATACGGTGAGTTGGTAGACGAGGCGGCTCTCCTTCCGGTCCATGAGGATCCCCCGAAGAAGAGCCACGAAGACTTCTGGCTCATCGGGAAGTCCACCGACCGGTTGGATCTTCCGGACAAGGTTATCGGAAAGACCCAGTTCGGGATGGATCTGAGGCTTCCCGGAATGGTCTTTGCCTCGGTGGCCCGACCCAGGGCTTTCCAGGGTGGGATCCGGAGTTTCGACGATACAGCGGCCCGGGCGGTACCCGGGGTGCTGGACGTCTTCGAGGTGGAAGGTGGAATCGCCGTGGTGGCGACGGACACCTGGTCCGCTTTCAAGGGGCGGGAAGCCCTGGTGGTAGACTGGGATCCGGGCCCCAATGCCGATCAGAGTTCAGAGACGTTGAAGGCCCGGGGCGTGGCTCTGGAGAACGTGGTCGGTGAGGAACAGGAGGAAGAAGGGAATTTCGCTCGTGCCTTCGGGCAGGCTTCCCGAAAGGTAGAGGCTGCCTATGACACCCATTTCCTGGATCATGTCCCCATGGAGCCATTGAACGCCACGGCCTGGGTTCAGGGAGACAAGGTCGAGGTGTGGTGCCCCACCCAGGGAGCCACAGCGGGGCAGCGGATGGCAGCCCGGGTTGCCGGAGTCCCCCCTGAGAACGTGGTGTACAACAGCATGCTGGCGGGAGGTGGTTTCGGCCGGCGCCTGAATCCCGATGACGCTGAGTTCGCCGTGAAGGTGGCCATGAAGGTCGATGGCCCGGTTCAGGTCGTGTGGACCCGGGAAGATACCTTCCACCATGGGTTCTATCGGCCCTACACCCATCAGACCATGAAAGCCGGTCTGGGGGACGATGGCTGGCCGGTGGCCTGGCTCCACCGGATTTACGGGCCGGCCAACAGAGGCACCGCCACGGGTGGAGCTTCCAATCCCCCTTATGCCCTCCAGAACTTCCGGTGTGATGACCATCTGGAGGATTGGGGCATACCCATCGGGCCCTGGCGCTCTGTTGGGAATACCCACACGTGCTTCGCCGTGGAATCATTCATGGACGAGTGTGCCCATGCGGCGGGAATCGATCCGCTGGCGTATCGGCGGCCTCTAATGGAGCCGGCCAACCCCAGGCTCCTCAACTGCCTCGAGATGGCTGCTGACCGGGCAGACTGGGGTCGGCAGATGGGCGAGCGGCAGGGCCAGGGCATCGCTGCCTGGGCCTGTTTCGGCGGATTTGGGGCCATGGTCGCTGAAGTGACCGTTGGCGACGATGGAACCGTGACCGTTGATCGGGTCGTGGCCGCCATGGACCACGGCATCATCGTGAACCCGGAGGCCGTTCGGAGCCAGATCGAGGGAGGAATCGTGCTCTCCCTGACCGCGACGCTGAAAGCAGAGGTCCATATCGAAAACGGTGGGGCGAAGGAAAGCAATTTCCACGATCACCCCATCCTCACTATCGGGGAGATGCCCCTGGTGGAGGTCCATTTCGTTGAAAGTACCGAACCCCCCGGGGGTGTGGGAGAACCGCCTATCCCACCACCGGTTCCAGCGGTCTGTAACGCCATCTTTGCCGCGACGGGAATCAGGATTCGGGAACTCCCGGTGGACAAGGCGCTTTTACGAAGCACCTGATTCGGGCGAACCCAAGGAAGGTCAGGGCTCGGACGGACGGCCCTGAACGGAAAAGCGGGATATAGAAGAGGCCGGGGAGAGTCCCCGGCCTCTTCTATTGGCTAGTGTTCCCTTCCCTGCAGACGAAGGGCCCCTGGACCGCCGTCAGTCAGGGACGACGATGGTTCCCGCTTCCCTCCGCATGATGGCAGGGGCGTCCGCCAGGGATCCAATGGCTGCGAACCCGCCAGTGGCTTCAACGAACTCGATGGCCGCTGACACTTTCGGTCCCATGGACCCGGCAGGGAACTCAGAAGAAAGAGCCCTCAACTCCGACGTCGTGACCTGGTCCAAGGGCCGGGCCTCCGGGGTCCCGAAGCCAACCTCCACTTTCGGAACGTCCGTGAGCATCACTAGGCCGTGAGCCCCAACCTCTTGTCCCAGCATGCAGGCGGTCCTGTCCTTGTCGATCACCGCTTCCACCCCCTGCCATCCCGCCTCCTCATCCCAGATCACCGGAATTCCGCCTCCACCTGCGCAAATCACCAGCACTCCCCGAACCAGGAGTCGCCGGAATATCTTGGCCGGAATGATCTCCTTCGGGAGGGGAGATGGGACCACCCTTCTCATCTTGTCGCCGTCGGGGGCCAGGCTCCAGCCCAGCTTTTCGGCAATCCGATTGGCTTCTTCCGGCTCGAAGAGAGGGCCGATGGGCTTGGTCGGGTTCTGGAAAGCCGGATCATTCGGGTCGACCTGCACTCTGGTGAGGAGAGTGAGGATTTCCCTCCCCGGGAGGCGGTTCGAGAGTTCCTGTTCGATGAGGTAGCCGATCATCCCTTCGGTTTCGGCTCCCAGGACATCCAGGGGGTTCTGGAAGATGTCCGAATAGGAGGCTTCCTGCAGGGCGAGGAGGCCTACCTGGGGTCCGTTCCCGTGGGTCAGGACCACATGGTGATGCTGGGCCACCTGTGCGATGGAGGCTCCAGCCGTTCTCATATTTTTGCGTTGATTCTCGGCGGAAACGGGCTCCCCTCGTTGGAGAAGAGCGTTACCGCCAAGAGCGATAACTACGATAAGTGGTTCCATAGGGGAAAAGATCTACTCACAGGCTTCACAGGTTAGAAGACTCCCCGGACCAGGATCCGGGGGATCAAGGTGTCTCCGGTTTTGCCGAACCCGAGTTGGCCGAAGGCATTGGGACCCCAGCAGAAGGTCTCTGCCCGGGAGGAGATGGCACAGGTGTGGGTGCCATGGGTCTGGACCGACTCCCAGTTATACGGCGGTAGCACAACGGCCGGGACCGGGGATCCGAACTCTCCGAGCCCCACGAAACCGGGTGCTCCCCAGCAGTAGAGCTTCTTGTTCTGGTCTACTCCACAGGTGTGGACCTGCCCTGCGGTGATGTCATTCCATCGACGGCCTCCCACCACGTTTACCGGGCTGGAGCTGAAAGGGACTCCAGCCCCGAGTTGGTTGAAGCCACCCTCACCCCAACAAAAGGCCTCACCTGAGGTGGAGATTCCGCACGTGTGGAAACGCCCGGCCGAGATCTTGGACCAAGTGATCCCACCGGCCACCAGAACCGGCGCACCCCGGTCAACCGCTCCACCGTCACCGAGCTGGCCTAGAGTACCCATGCCCCAGCAATAGGCTTGGCCTGCAGGGGTCAGCCCGCAGGTGTGAAAATGCCCACCTGAGATCTGGGAGAAGGTAAGGCCACCGGAGACTGCAGTAGGAACCTCGGTGGGGTCCAACGATCCATTGCCCAACCTTCCTTCGAGCTCCTCCCCCCAGCACCAGGCAGTCCCGTCTTCCATGAGGGCACAGGTGTGGGTGCCCCCGGCAGTCAGGGCTTTCCAGGGGCCTCCGGCGACGGCCGTTGGCGTGGGCGTGATCTGTAAGCTGTCGCCGACCTGCCCGGTCTGAGTTCCCTGCCCCCAGCAAGCGATGGTGCCCCCCGGGCTGGATAGCCCACAGCTATGGAACTCGCCCGTTGCCACCTTGCCATAGCTGAGGCTGGCCTCAACGGACACGGGGGAAAGAGCGGGGAGCGTGTCCAACTGCGCCAGCTGAGAGGTTTCGTTGGTTCCCCAGCAATACATCGTCCCGTCGTTTTGTACGGCACAGGTGTGGTTGAAACCGGGGGCAACGGAAGTGAAAGGCCATGGGTCCAGAGTGCCCGTGGCTACTGCGACCAGCTTCAACTCGGCATCGATGTCACCTCTGGCCACCGTCATTTCCTGGGGCCCAGGGGTGGGACCCAGAATCCAACCCGCATCGAGCTGGGCGTTGATGTCCGTGGAAGTGGGCCCTTGGAGGAATTCCCCGAAACCCGTGTAATCCTGGAACTCCAGGGGAATCCCGGTTTGCGGGACCCCAAGGGAGTCCATGGTCATGAGGACCGTGGTCAGAGTGTCCAACATGGGAGCGGTCAGCGAGGCGGCGTTCATGAGCTTGATCGGAGGCGAGCCGGTGGCTTCGAAGGTGACCGGGTCCAGGCCTTCAACGGTCGCTGAGACCCTTTGGGTCCCTCCCTCGCCGGTTCCCAATCTCCAGACGGCCCTCGCTTCCCCTTCCGAGTCGGTCTGGAGTGCCTCGGGGATCAGCGTCCCGTCTCCATCCACCAACTCCCACGTCACGCTTTCCCCCACGACCGGTGTTCCTGCTCCATCCGTCAGCTTCACGACGAGGGGATCGGGCAGGAGAAACCCGGTCCAGTGCCGCTGCCCACCACCCTCCAGCCCGGCTAGAACATTTGCTTCCTGGGTCACATCCACCTTCGCCGAAGCCCGTTCCGTGGCGGCTTGAGCACGGATTTGGGTGCTCCCGTCTCCCTCGGAGGTCACGAGGCCTGTTTGATCAATCGAGGCAACGTTGGAGTTGTCCGATGCCCAGACCACCGAGACGGTCGGCATAGGATCGCCATACTGGTCAAATACGCTAGCCGTGATCCGCATGGTTTCCCCGATGGCATCGAAGGAAATGGAGTCAGGGCTCAGAGCAATGGAGTCCGCCCTGGACGGATCAGGATCCGGCTTCCCCTCGCCCCCATCCCCGCAACCGCCGGCGGCGGAAACGGCAACAACGGCAAAAAGCAGAAGGATTCCAGGAAACGGTCTATTTTGCTTGGGATCCGTCATCAAGAACGGCCCTCCGGGCTCTCGAGTCGTACACACTAGAAAAACGGCCCACCGGTGCCGATGAGCCTGAAAACGAGCACTCCTTAAATCTATACCCAGGTGGGAAGAGAATGGAAGAACATATGTTTCCGGCGCCACGGCCGGCACTACTCCGGGAGAGCCCGACGCTGGGCCCCGCCCTCCTTCTCCAGGCTATCTCTTGAGCGGGATTGAGAGGCCGAAGCGGAAGCCACCTTCCGGAGTAACCCCGAACATGGGATGGATCTCGGGGATCGAAACTTCCTCCCATTGTTCCTTCGGCACCAGGCCGATTCCCAACCCCACCAACCCACCCAAGCAAGCACCGGCACCGCCGTAGCGAAGTCGTCGCGGTGGATAAAGAGAGAATCGTCCCTGATCGACTCCAAGGTGCCGGTGACGACCTCTTCATTCTCGGGAAATACGCTGAGTTCTGCCCCTGAGATTAGATCAACAAAGATTGCGGGTTCCGCCAGCCTCAGCCGGACACGAGTCCCCGTGAGAAAAAGAGGCTGGTTGGGAATAGGGTCACCGACAGGAAGGTGCACCTCTTCCCAGGAGTCTGCCTGAATCACTGATCCCACGATCGCACCGACGGCCATCCCCGCCAGCCCACCAAGGCCAGCAAAGATTACACCCTCAAAAACTGTGTCACCGTTTCCACCATCTCCACCCACGTCCGATTGGTCTGCAATTACTCCGCTGACAACTCCAACAACCACCCCTATTAGCCCTCCGTACGCCAGGCCTCTCCTCGCGCCCACGGGGTGCCGAACTTGTGTCTCCAGTCTATCAATGGAAGCGAAGGGAAGAGTCCAGTCCGGTCCCGGCCCTTCAGCCTCCACGATGAGTATGCTGTCATTCCAGGACCAGACGGGACCGTCTACCTAGTTCCTCACCTCCCCAAGATCTTCCCCGCGAAGAAGCCTCAGCACGATCTCCGTCTTCCGCTGGGCACTCCACCGCTCGGGTACTTCTTCACGACCTTCGGTCGCCTTCTTCTCCCCGCTCTTCGAAGTCATCATCTCCCCTTTTCTCTGGACCCGCTCGTCTCTGCAATCTACTGTCCAGGGGAATCGGGAGCGTTATACCCGCGAATAGGCTGCGGCTTATTCCAGGCGCTTCAGTGCGGATCAGGGGGTGAAGTTCAGTTTTCCATCAACGCTGCGGTCGGGAGCGAGTTCGGCAATGGGCCTTCGGTCACAGTGACGGGGACGTTCCGGGCGCCGGTGGGTTCGCCCCCGGCCTAGCGGTCCTCTGGTGGCAGCAGGTGATCTTTCCTAGTCCCGGTCCAACAGAGGCACCCCGTCCTCACCGTCGATCATCTTCTCATCCCCACGCCTCGCAAGCGCAACGGAACCAGCGGCTGACCCAGCACCGAGTAGACCGGTGATTGCCATGGGTCCCAGGAGGGCACTTATTGCCATTCCGAGCGGGAGCCCAGCTCCAATCAGGCGGGGGATAAAGACCAGGAACAGTGCGATCCCACCGACCCCGCCCCAGAGCGCCACACGCTTCAGGGAAAGCTCATCGAGGGTCCTGCGACCTTCGGCGAGGCTGAGAATGCCAGCGAATGTTCCACCTGAGACGAACCCCATCACACCACCTGCCACCAGCGCTTCGAGAAACTCAAATGGGAATCCGAGGACCAGGGATGCCCCTGATGATATGAGGACGAAGGCTGATGCCCACCCCAAGGCCCAGGTGACTCCCGTTTTGATGACGCCACGTAGCCTCCGAAGAAGACTCCTCACCCAATCCTCCTTTTGACCCAAAGATCCAAATCTGACGAAAACCCCACCTTCCAGCGGGGTTTCCGAATTTGCCTGAGCCGTTGTCATGATAACAATGCCGAGGGCGGGACTCGAACCCGCATGGGATTGCTCCCAGGGGATTTTAAGTCCCCTGTGTATACCATTCCACCACCCCGGCAACCACACTGCTCTACTAAAGCTTAATGCTTTGGCCGTCCGTGCCAAGAACGGCCAAAGGTGGTGACCTCGTTTACCGAACTCCTGGCTTCCATCCTACCCGGGGAGTCGGTCCGCTGAAGGTTTGAACCTATCCGGCTTCTATTTTTACTGCATCCCCGTAGGCCAGGAGTTCGGCTGCTCCGGTCATGACCTGAGAGGTCATGAAACGCATGTTGATAATGGCGTCTGCACCCTGCCGTTCCGCCTGGTCGATCATGCGTTTCAGGCTCTCATTCCGGGCCTCCACAAGCATCTCGGTGTATTCCTTCACCTCTCCGCCCACCAAAGAGCGGAGGCCTGCCATGAGGTCTTTTCCGATGTGCTTCGCCCGGATGGTGCTTCCTCGCACGAGTCCGAGGGACTCGGTCACTCGGTGGCCAGGGATGGAACTTCCCATGACTACGATCATCGACAGCCTCCTGAGAATTAGAAGTCGTCTTTCAAGTATTCTTCACTCTTCCGATCCCGGATTCGTTCCGAGATCAGGGATCCGACCAAGACCGCCAGACCAAGGGTCCCGGCGACCACACCTATCCTGAGAATGAGTGGAAGCTGAAGGAGCCAGGGCCAAACCATGCGGAGGGGTTTGATGGCCCAGATCAGAACCATGACCACGCCCCCGACCATCAACCCGAAGCCGAGGTTTCGAAGAAGTTGGTTCATCCGTTTTGGTTCCTTTCCTCCCGGGAATCCCGGATCTGTTCGATCAGGATCGAAAGAAAAACCATGACCAACCCGGTCAGGAAGATCGCTACAGCCGTTTCCAGCTGGGTGTCGGTAAACGTGAGGATTTGCCTGAGGAGTTGATAGGCCAGATAACCCCCGACGAGAAGGGCCCCTCCTCTCCATAATGTCAATCCAACAAGATGAATTCCCCTCATGCCGTCTCTCCCTTTCGGAGGCTACGAGTCGCAATATAGGGGTCTTCAATGGTTCGGAAACGGCAGGGCTCGTTCGGGAGTCAGCCGATTGGCCGAGGAATACCCGTGGGATTGGATCACCAGACGAGGACCGACCTCGCTCTCGCGGGGTTTCAGGATTGGCCATAGACTGAAGTCGAACCAGGTCATCCTGTGCCCATTTTCCCCTGAGATTTCATGACGGAAGGCCCAAAACCGACGGTTGAGCCCCAACCTGGCGATCTCGTACAAACTGAAGGCGGGGAGGGCTCAGCCGACACCGACGGCATGGCTGCGAGCCCGGAATCGGGGGACCCGAATCGGTTTCTGAATCGGGAGCTTTCCTGGCTCTCCTTCAACGGCCGAGTCCTCCAGGAGGCTATGGACCCCCGTGTCCCCCTTCTGGACCGGTTGAATTTCCTGGCGATCTTCTCCTCGAACCTGGATGAGTTTTTCCGGGTGAGGGTGGCGTCCCTTCGGAGCCTTCTTCGTCTCAGGAAGAAGAAGTTGAAAAAACTGGGCTTCAGGCCCAGACGCCTTCTCCGGGAAATGCTCCATACGGTCACCAGCCAACAGGAGGCCTTTGGCAGTACCCTGAGGGGAAGAATCCTCCCGGAGCTGGAGGCCAACGGGATCTTCCTGCTGACGAATGAGAACCTCACCCGGGAGCAGTTCGAGTTCCTGGGGAAGGTGATGGACACCAGGATTGGGCCCCAGCTCCGTTCCTACGTGCTGGAGGATGAAAAAGACGCGACGTTCTTCGAAGAGGGGCGGTTTTATCTCGTCACCGAACTTTGGCCCAAGATCGAGATTGCCCTCGGGGCGGAACGTCCTTCCTATGGGTTGATCGAAGTGCCCTCCCCTCCCCTGCCTCGGTTCTTCCTGGTCCCAGGTGAGGGCCACAACGTCCTCTTCCTGGAGGACGTTATCCGGTTGTTCCTGGACGATCTCTTCCCCGACCATGAGGTCGGGTCTGCCTATGCCGTAAAACTCACCCGTGATGCGGATCTATACCTGGACGACGAGTTCGAGGGTGATCTGGTGGAGAAAATCAGGAAAAGCCTCGGAAAACGAGAGACGGGCCTTCCCAGTCGTTTTCTCTACGACCTTCAGGCCCCGTACGGGCTCATCTCATTTATGAAAGACTACCTGGATCTGGAAGACGATGACCTGGTCCCCGGTGGCCGGTACCACAATCTCCAGGACTTCTTCCAGTTTCCGAGGCCAAAGGAACTGGCCGACCTGGTTCGCACCCCACTCCTACCCCTCCCCCACCCGACCCTGAAAGACGCCGACTCCATCCTCGAGGCCGTATCCGAGCGGGATCGCATTCTCCACTTCCCCTATCAGTCCTACGACTATGTGATCCGTTTCCTCCGGGAGGCCGGTGAGGACCCGAGGACCCGGAGCATCTGGATCACCCTCTACCGTGTCGGGAAGGATTCGGCCGTGGTCCGGGCTCTGATCGATGCGGCGAAGCGGGGTGTTCAGGTGACGGTGTTCGTCGAGGTAAAGGCCCGGTTCGATGAGGCTCGAAACCTGAAGTGGGCGGGGGAAATGGAGGAAGCCGGCGTCCAGGTGTTTTACAGCAAGCCTGGAATCAAGGTTCATGCGAAGATGGCCCTGGTCATCCAGGAAAATGAGGAGGCGACAAACCAGTTCGCCTACCTGGGGACCGGAAACTTCAACGAAGCGACAGCTGGTGTGTATGCAGATCACGCACTCCTGACTTCCGATCCCCGCCTTACCAACGATGTCGAAGAGGTCTTCAGGTTCTTGTGGGAAGAGACGGACGCGCCCCGGTGCGAGCACCTCCTGGTGGCACCGTTTTCCCTCCGTTCCGGCCTGGAGGAGCGCATCCAGAACGAAGTCGATAACGCCCTGGCCGGGAGGGTTTCAGGGTTGGCTTTTAAAATGAACAGTATCGAGGACCGAGGAATGATCGATGCTGTGTATGACGCCGGCCGTTCCGGGGTCCGCGTCAATCTGATTGTCAGAGGAATCTGTTGCATTCGACCAGGTTTTGCGGGTGCGGGGGAAAACGTCCGGGGACGAAGCATCGTGGATCGGTTTCTGGAGCACGCCCGGATCTACCGGTTCGTCAACGCTGGCATCCCTCTCCTCTACCTGGCCTCGGCCGATCTCATGAAAAGGAATCTGGATCGGAGGGTCGAAGTGGCCTTCCCCATATTCGACGAGGGGATTCGGGCGGAGTTGGAGCACTTCCTCCACCTGCAACTTGCCGACAACACTAAGGCCCGAATTCTCGATCAGGCCCAGGCCAACAATTATGTGGGGCGTAGGGTCGGGGAGCCGAGGGTTCAGGTCCAGGAAGGGTTCTATGAGTGGCTGGAGGCAAAGAGTGACGGCCTGGGAGGGACGGAGCAGTGAACCCGGAGAGATTTGGACGCATTCGAGCCGCATTGGACCGGCGGCAGCCCGACCTGACCGTGCTGATGGAAAGGGTGAACAAGCCCCACAACTTCTCGGCGATCCTCCGGAACTGCGATGCCGTGGGGGTTCTCAGGGCTCATGTCGTTCTCCCTGAAAAAGAGATCGACCTCCATCACCATACCGCCGGGGGGACAACAAGGTGGGTTCAGGTTCGGGTCCACCAGACCGTCGAATCCGCAGGGGAAGCCCTTCGTGCTTCCGGATTCAGGATCCTGGCCGCTCACCCGACGGAAAAGGCCCGGGATTACAGGGATGTAGACCTCACCCAGCCGGTGGCGTTTATGGTCGGGGCAGAGTTGGACGGTTTGTCCGAGGCAGGCCTGTCCGTGGCGGATGAGGCCGTACAAATCCCCATGCTGGGCATGGTCCATTCACTCAACGTCTCCGTTGCGGCGGCCCTTCTCCTCTACGAGGCCCTCCGGCAACGACAGGCGGCAGGCCTCTACAGCCGTTCCCGTTTGGAGGAAGGCGAGTACCAACGCCTTCTCTTCGAGGGAGCCTACCCGGAGATCGCAAGGGTCCTTCGGTCAAAAAACGAACCCTACCCGTCTCTTTCCCCCGATGGGGAGTTCCTGACCTGACCGCTACCCGGCTCTCCCGATCTGGAACCGAAGGGAGTCCTCAAGGAGTGGGAAAAGGAATTCGTATCCGGTCTCCTCTGCCTTCTTCGGAAGGACCCTGGCCCCCTTCAGAAGGAGCTCCACACCCATCTCGCCCAACATGGCCTTCACCGCCACGGAAGGCAGGGGCAGCAGGGTAGGTCGGTTCAGGATGCGGCCAAGGGTATCAGTGAAGGTGGCGTTGGGGACCGGGTTGGGAGCGGTCCCATTCAAAGGCCCGGAAACACCAGGACGGGTGAGGGCATGATGAATCAGCCCGACCTCATCGTCCAGATCGATCCAGCTCATGTACTGCCGTCCTGAGCCGATCCGGCCACCGAGGCCCGCTTTGAAGGGTGCTAGCATCCTACCCAGGCCCGAACCAAGGGGGCTTATCACGAACCCGGTCCTGAGGTTTACAACCCGGATTCCCTTCTTCCGGGCCGCCATGGTCGCTCCCTCCCACTCGCGACAGACCATGGCCAGGAAGCCCTTTCCCGGTCCCGTTTCTTCCGTTACGAGGTCGTTCTCACGACTTCCGTAGAAACCAACCGCCGACGCGGAGACGAAGACCGCTGGAGGAGATCTCATGCCCGCGAGGGTTTTGGAAATGAGCGCCGTCCCTTCCCGGCGGCTCTGGAGGATCTTTTCCTTCTTTTCCTCGCTCCACCTCAGCGCTGCCAATGATTCCCCTGCGAGGTGAACCACGGCATCCACACCCTGGAAGACCGCTGGGTCCAACTCGCCCTTTTCGGGATTCCAGAACAAAGCGGGGGCCTCCGGGCTCTCCGGATCGCCTCCTGACTGCCGGCTCCCCGGGTGGCGGCTGAGAGAACGAACCTCATGTCCGCCCGATGTGAGAAAGTCCTCGAGAGCCGAGCCGATCAGACCGGAGGACCCGGTGAGGACCACCCGGAGGGGCTTGCCGTTGTACCGGCCGTGTAGGGTGAGGTCGTTCTTCAACCTTCGATGGCGGAAGATGAAGAGCCGTTCCAACTCCTTTTCGATGAACCCTTCCGCAAACAGACGGCCAGCCGATCCGAATGGCGCGCTCCATTCGATTTCGTCTTCCATGAAGCAGCCGCCGTCATCAGCGGCGATGAAGTGGTGGGAGTGGACCCACTTCTCGAAGGGGCCGGACACTTGCTCGTCCCGAAACAGCTGGCCTGCCTTGAAGTCGGTGTGACGAACCTCCCACTTGACCTCGACTGGACCCTGTTTGACCCCA
>CAYOVN010000089.1:0-14225 GCA_964407425.1 uncultured Gemmatimonadaceae bacterium | reverse complement strand
TATGCCGGCCCCAGAGAGGCTGTCCTTCACGCCTTATTCCGCCAGAACATGGGTGCTACGCACCTCATCGTCGGGCGTGACCATGCCGGCGTCGGCGACTACTACGGTCCCTTCGACGCCCAGGCCATCTTCCACGACCAGGTGCCGGAGGGCGCCATGGAGATCAAGATTTTCGAGGCCGACCACACTGCATACTCGACCAAGCTCGGCAAGGTCATCATGATGCGTGAGGCTCCTGAAGGTCACATGAAGGAAGACTTTGTGCTTCTGTCCGGCACCAAGGTTCGGGCCATGCTGGCCGCTGGTGAAGACCTCCCCGGTGAGTTCGCCAGACCCGAGGTGGCCAAGATCCTCATGGACTTCTACCAGAGCCAAGCGTAATCAGACTCAGGTAGCACGCAGGATCAAAAAGGAAGGGCCCCGCGGAGACGCGGGGCCTTTTTTCTTGGGAACCGGAGTCGCCTCCCTCGGCCTATCAGGGGAGGGGGCCTCCTACCCCTGGTAGAAAAACAGGTAGGCGATCAGGATTCCTGCGACTATGGAAACGAAGTCGGCGAGGAGCCCGGCAGGCACCGCATGCCGGGTTTTCTTCACGCCCACTGATCCGAAATAGAGGGCTATGACGTAGAAAGTCGTATCCGTCGCCCCCTGGAAGGTGCAGGCCAACCGGCCCACGAATGAGTCTGCCCCGTGTGTCTGCATGGCGTCCACCATCATACCCCGGGCACCACTCCCACTCAAAGGCTTCATGAGGGCCGTGGGGAGGGCCTCGATGAAATCCGTGTTCATTCCCATCAGAGCGAAACCCTGCCCGATCCCGGCCACCAGGAAGTCCATGGCTCCGGAGGCCCGAAACACTCCGATTGCCACCAGAATGGCCACCAGATAGGGAATGATCTTGATGACGACGGTGAATCCCTCCTTGGCCCCGTCGATGAAGGCCTCGTACACATTGACCCTCCGGAACATCGCCAGGCTGATGAACACGGAGATGATCCCGAAGAGGACTACATTGGCCACCACGTTCGACACGGTCTCCACCTGCTCCTGGGGAAGCCGGGAGAAGTAAACGATGGCGGCTCCCACCAACGCCGTCAGGCCAATGAGATAGGCCAGGATGGTCTTGTCGAAGAGGTTGATTTTCTGGATCAACCCCACCGCAATCAAACCTGCCAGGGTGGAAAAAAAGGTGGTGAGCAAAATAGGGAGGAAGACGTCAGAGGGATTGGCCGCCCCCATCTGAGCCCGGTAGACCATGATGCTGATGGGGATGACGGTGAGACCGGAGGTGTTCAGCACCAGGAACATGATCTGGGCGTTGGACGCCGTGTCCTTGTTGGGGTTCAGATCCTGGAGTTCCTGCATGGCCTTAAGGCCCAGGGGTGTCGCTGCGTTGTCCAAACCCAGCATGTTTGCTGCAAAGTTCATGATCATGGAACCATGAACCGGGTGGTCCTTGGGCACCTCCGGGAAGAGTTTGTGGAAGAAGGGTCGCACCACACGAGCAAGCACGTCCACGGCCCCGCCCCTCTCACCCACCTTCATGAGCCCAAGCCAGAGGGTGAGCACACCAATGAGACCGATGCAGATCTCTACTGCGACCTCGGCCATCTCGAAGGTGCTGTTTACCATCGTGGTAAAGATCTCCGTGTCCTGGAAGAAGACCAGGCGCACGAATCCCACGACCAGGGAAATCAGGAAAAAGGCGATCCAAAGGTAATTCAGAACCACGGGCCTTCTCCCAGGAGGAGGTCAACCAACACGGGAACGGGTTCGGAGACCAGGGGCAAGCCCGATTTCTCCGCCAGCCAGACAGCCAAGGGACCCAGGGTCGCGTCGTCCAAGCAGGCGAGTGGGGCATGTAGAGCCACAACGGCATCCGGGCGGAGTTTCATGATCTCGGTCTCCCGATGTTGATAACAAACCGATCGAAGATCTCGTCGAGGTGTTCCAGCACTGTCTGTTTCAGCTCCATTTTCGACACCTCAACGGTTTGCCGAAGTACCTCCACGGTCAGGCTCTCGAAGAGTGAATCCGCCACAGGAGCACAGCTCAGATGCCAGCGTTCGGGAGCCACTCCGTTTCGGTCCCGGTCGTAGGGCCGGAAAAACCCGAATGCTTCCGACCGGGACATCCGCCCGTCCAACCAGTCATGCAGGGGCCCGAACATCCCACCCGAATCTACTTCCTCGGGGATCAACTCTATCTCGTACCCTTCAGGCTTCGCAGCAGCATCATACACGTCCAGATCGGTCCCCCAGTGGTGGCGGGAGGCGCCCGGAAGGGCAGACCACCGGAGGATGGCAAAGACCAGCTCCCGATCACTCATTCGGGTTATGTCCATGGGGACCGCATCACTGTCCAGAACCGCCCTTTCCCCACGGACCTTCCGATTCCAAATGGAGAGTTGGCTCTCGAACCCTCGGAAGCCACTGAGAATCTCCAGGTCGAACCCCTCCCTGGCCGCAGCGTCCTTCAATCGAAAAAAAGGAGCCACAACATCCATGTGGACCGGCACACCGATGAACCGGGTTTCCAATCTGGTGCAGAGGTGGGCTTCCGAGACTCCACAAAGAGTCGACCTGATCAAGACATCCCCCTGGGCCGGGCTGAAAGAGGATTACACGGCACAATATGGATGTCCCACCTTGGTCGGGACAGAAGGCGAAGTCCGGGGTCTGGCGCACCCGGTGCAAAAAACCCAGACTGAGCCGACGAAATGCAATGAATCTCTATGCTGACAAGGGAGGGCTTCTCCATGCTGTATCGGTTCTTTCTCTTTGGGTTGATTTCTGCGACGATATTGGGGTGCGGCTCCGGATTCGAAGACACAGGATCCACCAGTGGATCGGAACAAGACGCCGTCACGGAGATGGCTACCACCGACGATCCCCTGATCCAGCAGGCCCGGGCACTCTTCTCTCCCGTCCCCGACTCTCCCCCTGAACTGGACGGAAACCCGGCGACGGCCGCAAAGGTGGAGTTGGGAAAAATGCTCTTTTTCGAGCCTCGGCTCTCCTCCAGCTGGCTCATCAGCTGCAATACCTGCCACAACGTGGGCATGGGTGGGGTGGACCTCATGGAGACATCCATCGGTCACGGATGGCAAAAGGGCCCCAGGAATGCTCCCACGGTCCTCAATGCAGTGTTCAATATTGCCCAGTTCTGGGATGGAAGGGCTGAGGACCTGGCAGCACAGGCTCAGGGACCAGTTCAGGCCAGCGTGGAGATGAACAACACTCCGGCCCGGGCCATACAGACTCTCAAGAGCATGGCAGACTATGTGGTGAGATTTGAGGAGTCATTCCCCGGCGAGTCCGACCCCGTCACCTTCGACAACATGGCCCTGGCCATCGAGGTGTTCGAAGCCACACTCCTCACCCCCAACGCACCCTTCGATCAGTACCTGAAGGGAGATGCCGGTGCCCTCACCGACATGGAAAAAGAGGGCCTGGCTCTGTTTATGGCCAAGGGATGCACCACCTGCCATAGCGGAGTGAATGCTGGAGGAACCGGGTACTTCGCCTTTGGCCTGGTTGAAGCTCCGGATGCTGAACTCCGACCGGTAGAAGATCGGGGACGGTTTGCGGTCACCCAGATTGAGGAGGACAACTATGTCTTCAAATCACCGTCTCTGAGGAACATCACTCTCACCCCCCCATACTTCCACTCGGGGAAGGTGTGGGATCTGCCGACTGCTGTCAGGGTCATGGGGACAGCCCAACTAGGCACCGAACTAACCGACCCGGAAGTTCGAGCCATCGTGACTTTCCTGGGCGCTCTGACCGGGGACCAACCAGCGGTAGTCTATCCCATACTCCCGGTCCAGACGGCGGACACCCCGTTGCCGGATGTGTCGGTTGGTGGGAGCCCTGCCCATTAGGGTGGTCACCGCCAGGTCACCCAGGACAGCTTCACTGCGAGCCTCGGGTTCCGCCCCCCGGGTTCGGTGAACTCCCCTGGGTTCGAGCACCTGGGGCGGTTTTAGCCGCCCAACACTCGTCCAGCGGCAGCGCCGGCGGCTTCGATGTCGTCGGCGCTGATGTTATGGTGGGTGATCAAGCGGATGCGGCCTTGGGTAGGAGGATTCACGCTTACGCCCTCCCTCGCCCAGCCTTCCACGAAATGCTCCGCATCCATGAGGTCGGGGGGTATTGTGGCGAAGATGATGTTGGTTTCCACCTCCTCCGGGGGGCAATCCAGCTCCAACCCCACTTCAGCCAGGCGGGTGGCCAACAGCTTTGCGTTGGCGTGATCATCTGCCAGGCGGTCCACCATGGTGTCCAGGGCAACGATTCCAGCCGCTGCGATGACCCCTGCCTGACGCATCCCACCTCCGGTCGCCTGCCTCCACCGACGGGCCTGCTCCACAAAGGCTTGGCTTCCCAGACAGATCGCACCCACGGGTGCCCCCAGCCCTTTTGTGAGACAGACCGTAACGCTGTCGGCCTCGGCGGTGAGTTCCTTTACCGTCAGCCCCTGTGCCACGGCCGAGTTGAAGATCCGGGCTCCATCAAGATGAAGCTTCAAACCATGTTCTCTGGCCGTGTCGGCCAGGGCTTTGGTCTGGGCAAGGGAAAGGCAGGTCCCGCCAGCATGGTTGTGCGTATTCTCCAGGCACAGAAGACTGGTTTGGGGATGGAGAACGGCATCGGGGAAAATGGCCGCCTCCACCTGTTCCGGTACCATCCGGCCCCGTTCACCTCTGATGGTTCGGGGGGTGAGGCCGCCGAAGGCCGACAGGAACCCACCCTCATTGTTGTAGATGTGGGACCGTTCCTCCAGGATGATGGATTGTCCCCGGCGAGTGTGGGAGAGAACCGAAACGACGTTGGACATGGTGGCACTGAACACCATCATGGCAGCCTCTTTTCCGAACAGAGAAGCTGCTTTCTCCTCCAAAGCGATGACCGTCGGGTCTTCCCGGTAATAGTCGTCCCCCACTTCAGCCTCGGCCATGGCTTTCCGCATGCCTTCTGTGGGTTTGGATACGGTGTCACTTCTGAGGTTGATCATCTCGGCGTCCTCCCAAAAAACCAGGGCTCAGTATCCGGCTCCGGGCCCAACGCTAACGATACGAATCTATGTTCGATACCGCCGGCCTCAAAAGCCAGGTGGCACCTGGCACTCCAGGATCCGATGGAGCCTCGTTGACGTGCCCTCATCCTGGTCCGAAGTTTCCTCCATCATCTTCTTCCACCTCAGAGTACTCATGTGCCATCAATTCCGTCTGAGCCTGATCCCCACGGCCCTGTCCCTGGCCGTACTGTGTCTCACTCGCCTGGGCGATGTACCGCCCCTGACCGCCCAGGCGTCCGGAGGAGCCTCCTGCTCCACCGCCGACATCCGCACCGATATCCGGCCGGGCCCTGAGGGAGACCCGACGGAGGTGTCCGTCGCGCTCTTCATGGTAGACCCGACGGCTGTCGATGATGTGGCCCAGTCATTGAATCTGGACCTGCTTGTCACTGAGAGTTGGACCGATCCTCGCCTGGCCCCTCTGGATGGCTGCCAGCTTCCTCTGGTCTCGGTCTGGCACCCCCAGTTGGATTTCCTCAATTCAGGTCATATGGAAACCAGGCGCTCTGCCACCGCCGACCAGGTTGATGTGGGACCGGGCGGGTTAGTGACTCACCAACAGAGGTATTTCGGCTCCCTGGCTTCCTATCATTCCCTGAGAGACTTCCCCCTCGACGAACAGGAGTTCAAGATCTCACTTCTATCCCCGGAATACGGCGAAGATGAGGTCATCCTTGTGGTGAACGAACCGCCGACCGGACGAAGGGAACTGTTGAACATCTCGGATTGGAACATCGGCGCCGTCACCGCCGCGGTTGGCACCTACACCACCGAAACCATCGGGAGACGGATTTCCGTTTTTGAGTACCGGATTTCCGCAAGAAGACAGGTGGGTTTTTATGTCTGGAAGGTGATCATACCACTGATGCTTATCGTGGCCATGTCCTGGTCGGTCTTTTGGGTGAGCCCTTCCCAGTTTGCTCCCCAGTTGGGGATCTCGGCCACAGCGATGCTTACGCTTATCGCCTTCCAGTTCGCCCTTGTCGGCACACTACCGAGGCTTGCCTACTTCACGATTCTGGACCGGTTCATTGTCGGATCGACCATCCTGGTCTTCCTGGCCCTGGTGGAGGCTGTAATGGCCGTGCACCTGGTTTCAAAGGAAAAAACCAAGCGCGCTCTCCAGATGGACAACCTCAGCCGAATCGCATTTCCGATCGCTTTTGGCCTCCTAACCCTGTTCGTTTTCAGCCGCTGAGGTCGCCGACGCCTCCCGCCTCTATCGCCCGAAGCGCGTCCAAGCGTTCGCGTAGCAGCCCAGCCCAGGACCGGAAAAGGAACTCCGTGTCAGCCTTCACAAAAGCAGGCGATACCCGGGCCATCCTTACGTCGGTGTTCCTGGTAGGATCTCGCCGATCCGCGGCCCTGGCCAGAATCTCGCCGCTCTGTGAATCCCTGAGCTCGAGAACCAGGGTTACCATCAAGTAGGACCGGGTGAACGTGTCCTGCCGCCCTGCCGTTTCAGTAGGAATGGTCACCACCAGGTCGATGAGGGAGGCGGTGATCCTGAGAACGTCGGGCGCTGGTTCGGTGACCAACTCATACCCTCCGTCTTCAGACAGAGTCTCCCCCACAGCTTCCTCGAACCACCCCCTGAACCTCTCCATCTGCCTGGGCGAGAGGGAGAAATTCCGCAGACCGATGCCACCCGTTGACCGCCGTTGATTCCCTGGATCCTTCTGGTAAGCCACTTCTACGGGGTCCAGCATGAATTTGGTGTAACCGGTGAGATCCAGATCGGGCTTCAGGTAGGCAATCGGGACCACGGAATTGTCCACCCGCACGAGGCCGTCCACGGTGGTCTCTGCGGTGGGTCCTGTCTGGAGCGTGGGCTGGAGGGTGGCCGTTTGGCAGGCCGCTAGGGTCAGCGGCACCGCAGCCAGCAGTAATCCACGGATGATCCTGTTCATGCTATTCTCTCGCCTTGCTATGGGGCTTTCCGTCCGTCCAACAACGGGAAGATACGGTGTCTATCTCCGCTCGTTACCCACGGCGGCCGGGATGGTTTCATTTCAACTCCCCCCCTTGCCCCTAACCTGGGACCCCTGGGACCCCGGGGACCCCGGGCGGCGTCTTCCGTGGAGGGTCCGCGGCCAGGAGAAAAAGGGCGGGAGGAACCATAAAACCGGGACTGGAGTAACTTTCCATCTGGAGAGAAGGTGGATAATGCCTCGGCTCGAGGAAAGCGAACGATGAAGGATTACTTGTCCATTCGGGGCCTCTTGAGTCTGGCCGTGGGGTGTGCGGCCCTCCTGTCGGGTTGCGTTGGCAGTGAGTCGGAGGCTGTTCCCGAGACCGAGGACGGGAGGCCTCTTCCTGTCCAGGAGGGGCTCGATCCCTCGGTCGCGCCTACTCTGGCCGACGACCCCGCTCTGGCCTCCCAGGGGATTCCAGTTTGGGATCGTATTCAAGAGCCGTGGTTCGGCGACCTGGACGGGATGGTGGAGCGGAGGGTGATCCGGGCCGGGGTCGTGCCCAGCAAAACGATGTTCTTCCTGGACGGTGCCAAACCCAGGGGGGCTACGTTCGACGCCCTCACGTTCTTCGAGAACGAGCTGAATGAGACGTTGAACCGGGGGGATTTGAAAGTCCACGTCGTCCTTATTCCCATGAGCCGGGATCAGCTCTTCCCTGCCCTCCTGGAAGGTCGGGTGGACATAGCCGCGGCGAACCTGACCATTACCCCGGAGCGTCTGGAGTCCGTGGATTTCGCCGATCCGCTTCTGCGTAACGTGACCGAGGTCCTGGTAACGGGCCCTGAAGTGCCACCGTTGGAAAAGAGGTCGGACCTGGGAGGGCAGACGATCCACATAAGGCCGTCGTCCAGCTTCTACCAGACCCTGCTTCGTCTGAATGAGACCCTCCGGGAGGAGGGGAAGGCGCCCATCCAGATCCAGGACGCGTCAGAATTCCTGGAGTCGGAAGACCTTCTTGAAATGGTGAACGCCGGCGTGGTCCCAGCCACGGTTGTGGACGGGCACATTGCTGATTTCTGGGCCCAGGTCTTCCCGGACATCCAGGTGCACACGGAGGTTCCGGTGAAGGAAGGTGGTGCGGTAAGCTGGGCGTTTAGAAGGGAGAGCCCCCAACTCAAGGCCACCCTGAACGGCTTTGTGAAAGGGCACCGTCAGGGAACCCTCTTGGGGAATATGACCCTTCGTCGCTACCTGGCCGACGCCGATTACGTAGTCAATCCTACCGAAGGCGAGTCCAAAACCCGCTTCGAGGCGGCCCTCCCCGTCTTCCGCAGATACGGCGGAGAACTCGGCTTCGATCCGCTCATGCTGATAGCCCTGGCCTACCAGGAGTCCGGACTCGATCAGAACGCACGAAGCCAGGTAGGGGCCCAGGGCATCATGCAACTCATGCCTGCGACCGCGGCCGATCCCAACGTTGGCATCCCCGATATCTCCAGCCTGGAGGCCAACGTCCATGCCGGAACCAAGTACTTGAGGTTTCTCGTGGATCGGTACTTCTCCGATGAACCCATGGACGGCCTCAATGAGCACCTATTTGGATTTGCCGCTTATAACGCCGGCCCGGCCCGGATCGCCCAACTCCGGTCCGAAGCGGCTGAACTCGGTTTGGATCCCAACCTGTGGTTCAGAAACGTCGAACTGGTGGCCGCCCGGAGGATCGGACGGGAGACGGTGCAGTACGTCGGGAAGATCTACAAGTACTACCTCGCATACGCTCACATGGAGGAGCTTCAGGAAACAGGAGGGCAAGCACCCTGAGGACAGGGGCCCTCAGTCCTCCACGGCTAATTTTCGAACAACAGACCCTACGGTCAGACCCTGAACCACGATGGAAAAGGTCACGACCACATAGGTCACCGTAACCAGGAGATCCCGGATATCCCCCGGGGGGAGGGAAAGAGCCAGGGCGACGGATATGCCACCCCTCAGCCCCGACCAGGTGAGGATCTTGACGGCGTCGGGGCTGAAACCCCGAAAGGCCTTCAGGAACTGGACAGGGAGGCCAACGCTGACCAAGCGGGACAAGAGGACAAGAGGGATGGCCAGGAGCCCCGCGAGAAGAAAGACCGGTCCGAAATCGAGGATCAAAACCTCGACCCCTATCATGACAAACAGGACGGAGTTCAAGAAGTCGTCCGACAGCTCCCAGAAGGAATCGAGGTGTTGGACCGTGGTTTCGGACATGGCCAGGGCTCTACCCCGATTTCCGATGAGGAGGCCAGCCACCACCATGGCGAGGGGGCCGGAAACGTGCAGGGCCTGGGCCAGTGCATACCCCCCGGTCACGAGGGCGAGGGTGAGAAGGATCTCCACTTGGTACGCATCCACGGAGCGAAGCATTCGATAAACCACCCACCCCATGACTCCCCCGAAAAGAAGCCCGCCTCCCACCTCTACCACCAGCAGGGTCAGAGCTCCCGTGAAGGAGAACCCTCCGGAGGCCACCAGCCCATGCGATCCCCCGACCTCGGCGCCGTGCCCACCACCTCCTACCGCCAATCCCAGAATCAGGAGAAACAGCACCACTCCGACACCGTCGTTGAAGAGTGACTCGCCGGTGATCTTCACCAGAAGGCTCTTGGGGACCCCGGCCTTTCGAAGGATGGATCCGACGGCGATAGGGTCGGTTGGGGAGATCAGGGCTCCAAAAAGGAGCGCGAAAATAGGGGGGATCTCCAGGCCGAGTGCACGAAAGAGGAAGTACGCTCCACCCCCCACAAGGATGGTGGATAGGATCACCCCCACAGAAGCCAGCAGCGCGATCACCCACCGGTTGTCCCAGAGGTCATCAACTTGGATATGCAGGGCCCCGGCGAACAGGAGCGCTCCAAGCATCCCGTTCAGGAGGGCTTCGTCGAAGTCCACTCCTTCCAGGGCTTCGATGAGGAACCCTAGGTCCGCCAATCCAGCCTTTCCGAGGGCCACCAGAGCCAGGGAGAGAACCATGGAAAGGACCATGAGGCCGATGGTCGCGGGTAAACGGAGGAATCGATGATTCACCCACCCCAGGACGGCAGCTAGAGAAATCAGTGTGGCCAAGAGTTCGAATGTATTCATCCTGCAATTTCTACGACCGTATCGGGTGTTTGCGCAACCTGCCCGGCTCGTTCCTGGACCTCCCGGATCGCCCGGGCGTACCGGACCTCCCTGGCCTCGCCGGTGTAAGGGAAGCCATCCCAGAGTCACCCTACCTTGTCACGACATCTCGCACTTCGTTTGGAGAGATACAGATGGCTGGTCAACTCATTTCTTGGCCCCGGAACTTCCTCGTTCTCCTGTTGGCCTTCAATCTCATGGGGACTCTCCCCCTTGGTGCCCAGACCACAAGTGGGCCGTTCACGATCAACGGTACGGTCTCGGATGCCGTGTCAGGCCAACCCCTCCAGTACGCCGCGGTCGGCATTCCGGAACTGGGGGAGTGGATCCTTTCCGAGGCGGACGGGACCTTCGACCTGAACTTCCCGGAGCCCGGCGTTTTTAACCTCATGGTCGTCAGGAGAGGGTACTATCTGGCCACCCAGCCGCTGAACTTTGCCGGCCCGAACGAACTGAACGTGGAACTCCACCCGGAACAGGCCGATCAGCCGGAGGGCCCCGGCCGCTTGGTGGGACGCGTACGGGAAAAGGAGAGCGGAGACCCCATCTCCCGGGCCAAGGTGAAGGTCTTCCCTACAGATCAGGAGACAAACACCGACTCCCGGGGGCGCTTCATTATCTCGGGGATTTCGGCGGGGGCCATAGTTCTAGAGGTCGAGAGTAAGGGGCAAACGGCCCTTACCGATACTCTCGTCACCTTCCCAGGCGTGACCTTGGCCGTGGACATGGGCGTGCCGGAGAGGGCTGGCGAGGACCCGGATATTTCCGTCGAGGTCTGGCCCCAGTACCTGGAGTCCGTGGGCTTCTACCGCCGGGCCGAACAGGGTCGCGGACACCGGTTCGGCAGCGTCTATATTCAGGAACAGAATGCCAACAAGCTCTCCGACATTTTCCTCGGTATTCCCGGGTTTCGTGCGGGGTTCGGCCCAATGGGGAAGAGAGTCATAACCATACGTGACACGTTCGGTAGTGGCCGATGCGCACTCGGCGTCTACCTGGACGGCTCCCGAATGCCGGGTTTCGACCTCGACACCTACCCCGTCGATTGGATTGAGGCCCTTGAGGTGTATGAAGGCATCGAGGTGCCCTACGAATTCAATCACTCCTGCGGTGTGATCCTGCTTTGGAGCAGCGGGCGGGGATAGGAGACCAGGTTTCGTACCCACTCCTCCCTACGCGCTGGCTATGCCCCTGGGTGCAGTCGGCGCGTGCGGCCCTGACCTGATTTTCCCGCCCGTGCCTAGAAGCCCAGCGCCAGTCGAAAAACAGTCTTATCCAGCTCCCCCCCCAGGAACTCCCGGCTGATCTCGCCCTGGATCTTGAGACCAACCTCAAGGCTGAGGCCCACTCCGATGGCCACCCCATCCCTCCTTTCCAGGCTCTCACCAATCCCCAGCTCCCTGTTGACCCAGGCGGCGGATCCGTAGGGCGTGAGGCCCGGGACAGGAAGCCGAAGATTCCCTCCTAACCTCCATCCCCAAAGGCTGCAGTCGTCCTCGCAATCCGGGAGGAAATAATCCGCGCCGGCAAAAACCTCCAAGGGAAGGGCTATGAGGTTGTAGGCGAGTCGGCCATCGGCTCCCCACTGGCCATCCAAGGCTTCGGTGTACGCCCCACCCACCCAGAGTTTGAGCTGCCCCTGAACCGTGGACGCCCCCAGAGCCAGACACACGACGGTGAGAAGGACTGAACGCGCAGCCCCTCGCCCTCTAGATGCCAGCACTGGAGACCGTGCCACTACCGGACCCTGGCGGTCAACTCGGTCATTTTGCCTGCCCGCAGGACCGTGAGGGTGAGAGTTTCTCCGGGTTGCAGGCGGGCCACAGCCTCTTGAATCGCTTCAAACCCCTCCAGGCTCCCACCCACGGAGATCCCGAGGACGCTCACGATAATATCCCCACCGATCATGAACTCCTCAGTTGCGATCTTGACGGGGATCGTCGCCGGTCGGAGGCCCAAGGACTCAGCCACGGATCCGATGGCAACACTTGCCACCATGATCCCCGCTCCCGGCGGAGGAACGTTCAGGATCTCTGCCAGAGTCCCGGAAACGGGTGCGCCTTCCATTCCGCTCCAGATGGAAACCCCGGGTTGAAGAACCTGTTGAGCCGTGTTGGATGAAACGGCGAAACCCAGCCCCATGGACCCCCCGGATAAGGTGAGGATGTGGCTCACCACCCCGACCACTTCCCCGCTCATGTTGAACATCGGGCCGCCAGAGTTCCCTGGGTTGATGGCCGCGTCGGTCTGGAGGTACTCAACAGTGGAGACGCCGTAGAACAGCCCTCGTTGGGTTCGACGGGCACTCACATGGCCGGCGGTCAGGGTATGGCCTTCCCCGAGGGGTGCCCCGACTACGAAGACCTGGTCTCCCACCGACATCTTGTCCGAGTCCCCAACCTTGGCTGGAGCAATGGAGACCGGTTCAGCCAATCGCAACATTGCCACATCGTGGGTGGGACGTGAAGCGATGACGGATGCCCTGATCTCCTGACCGGAAGGGAACTCCACCATCACACTGTTCGCTGCCTGGACCACATGGGCAGCAGTAAGAACCTCGGTCTCGGAGACCAGAACCCCCGACCCGGTGCCCTTTACGCTCACTGGGGAAGCAGTGGTCAGATAGGGGTATTCAGTCTGGGTTGTATGGATGATCACGACCGAGTTCTTGACCTGATCGAAAACGTCTCTGATCGCCTGGCCTGAAACCGGCTCGGCAACGAGGGGAATAAGGAAGATCAGGGCCAGTCGGCCGAGGGTACTTCTCATTTTCGACTCCTTACTAGGTACGGTCCAAGGGTTTGGTAAGACCCTCATATTGTGCACAACAGGGTACGAAATTGGTACCCGCTGGAGGGGAAAGGTGTTTCCCGATGAGAGCTAAGACCCGGAAACCGGGAGAAGGGAGTACGCCGAACCAGACCGATCTTGGCCAAACCCCCTCGAGTACCTATCCTCGCTATCAGAAGATCGCCCGGATTTCACCAACTGGAGTGCCCCATGCGTCGAATTCCTCTGGCCCCCGTTTCCAAGGGAGTGCTGATCCTCCTGCTCCTGGCCTGCCCCGGGCCAAACCGGAGCCTTGCCGCTCGACAGGCCGGGGGTGAGGTAGCTCGAGCCTTCCGTGATGCCAACGGGCCCAGAATCCTGGGAGAATACGCAGAGCTTCTCTCCATTCCCAACGTGGCCTCGGATTCGGTGGGGATCTGGAAGAACGCCACCTTCATCAGGGACCGACTGGAAGAGCGGGGCGTCGAATCCCGACTTCTCTCCCTCCCCGGCGCAAACCCTATCGTTTACGGGGAAATCCGGGTCCCGGGGGCGACGCGGACCTTGGGCCTTTACGTCCACTATGACGGCCAGCCGGCGGATCCTGCCAACTGGACTCACGAACCCTGGGATCCCGTTCTCTACACCCGGTCCATGGAAGCAGACGGGGAGCCTCGGCCTTTCCCGAATACCGGCGAGGAGGTGGATCCTGAGTGGCGCATCTATGGCCGGTCAGCTGGGGATGACAAAGCTCCCATCGGGGCCATGCTTCCGGTGCTGGAGGCCTTCCAGGCAGGGGGCGTGACTCCGACGTCGAACCTCATCTTCTTCTTCGAAGGAGAGGAGGAGGCCGGGTCCACGAACCTGGGCCGTTACCTCGAGAGCTTCGGCAACCTCATCCAGGACGTCGACGTCTGGCTTCTCTTCGACGGGCCTGTTCACCAAAGCGGCCGGCCCTTGTTGAGCTTCGGTGTCCGGGGTGTAACAGGGATGGAGGTGACGGTCTACGGCCCGACCCGAGGCCTCCATTCCGGCCACTACGGAAACTGGGCACCGGTTCCCGGGCAGATGCTGGCCAACCTCCTCGCCTCCATGAAGGATGACGAGGGCAACGTTCTTATCGCCGGATTTTATGACACAGTGGAACCGCTGGGAGCAATGGAACAGGAAGCCTTACGGAAACTGCCGGCCTATGATTCCGAGCTGAAGCGGGAACTCGGGTTGGCCAGGACGGAGGGCGAGCCCATGACCCTTCCCCAGCGCCTTCAGCTCCCCTCTCTTACCGTCCGCGGCCTTTCTTCC
>CAYOVN010000088.1:0-14232 GCA_964407425.1 uncultured Gemmatimonadaceae bacterium | reverse complement strand
TCCCTTTCCCTGCGTTGGCATGTCCGGCGCCCACCTTCCGGGCCTTCCCCTTCCCCTTATCGCTCCTCCCAGCGGGAGGGAACAGACTGACCAGCATCCGAAGCAGTTTCATGGGGAGAAGGTATGGCGATGGGGAGTACCGATGAAGGGCTCTAGGGAATACTAGTCCCCCATACCCACCATGGTGCCTGCGCCCAGTCTCCGTATACCAGAATGTCGAACAGCACATGGCCGGAGAGGGCCGGAATAACACTTCCGGTCCTTTGGCGGGTGATGCCGAGGAACGCCCCCACCAGAAAGGTGAAGAACGCCAGGATGGAATAGCGGATCACCACTCCCTCGGGAGGGAATGCGAAGAGCAGAGTTTTATAGGACGTGTGGGCCAGGGTGGCCAGCACTATGGCTGCCGGGGCTCCAAGTCGGCTCAACCGACCCTGGAGGTACCCACGAAACAGGAGCTCCTCCGCTGCGCCGATGGAGGCGCCCATCAACAGGAAGGAACCCAGTCCGGTTATCAGTAGGGGTCGGCCCTCGTACCATCGGAAGAAAAAGGCGAAGGCTGCGCCCACGACCAGGGCCAACAAGGTCCATCGAGCGGACCAGGTGGATGGCCTGGTGATGCCGAAGAGGCCCCAGAAGGAACCACCCCGGTCGGCGGAGCTCGCTATGGCCAGGGTGGTGAACAGAAGGCCGGCAATGGCCAAGAGGAAGTAGGGTGAGGGCCTGTTGACGAACAGCGCGAAGACCAGGACACCGGCCCATGTGACCCCAACCTGAAGGAGAGGGCGGGGCCCGGGGCCCTCAGTCATGGTCAGGAACCGGGTCCTTTTCTCTTCTCCTCCTGGTTTGGATGAACCAGGCCAACGCCACCATGGGGAAAAGGAGCAGGAGGTAGCCAGAGCCGAGACAGAAGGGATCCACCCGAGCTACGATGGTCTCCGGCAACGCTGCCTGGAGCCTGGGGATGATGTGCTCTCCGTACGGCGATTCTTCGTCGCTGTCCAGCGTTAGGGCCAGGTATTCCAGCTGATCCATTTCGAAGAGGGGATCAGGCGGAGCCGTGCTTCCCAACATCAAGCCCCTGAGTTTCGTCAGAGCCATGAGAGGCGAGAGGTCGGTTACGTCCTCCGACTCAAGCAGCTCGAGGACTTCGAGGTTGGGAAGAGCCAGGACGACCTGCTCCAATTCAGCTTGGGTCGTCTCATCCGGAAGCCCCAGCCACCGAAGTTTCTCCATTCCAGCCAAGGGATCGAGCGCCCCCACACTGCAATACCGGAAAGCCAGGAAGGACAGGTGCGGATATTCAGTGAGGCCATCGAGGAGTAGGCGATCATTGTCCGGACACCCGCCGATGGTCAGCTCTTTGAGGCCGGGCTGCGTTCCCAAGGCCCGGAGGTCCGTCACCTCCGATTCGAGGAGAAGAATGCTCCGAAGTCCCGGTATGGAGTCAGGGAGGGGACCAACCTCTTCCGGGTCCCAATCCGAAAGGAGTAGTGTTTCCAGTCGTGGGACCTCTTTGAGGAACCCAAGGCCCTCCACGCTAGGGCTCTCGACCAGAACCGTCCTCAACTCCGGCTCCTGGGCGAGGAGGGGGAGATTCTCCGCCAGGAATGCGTCACCGAAGAGCCCCAAGAACGTCGGATCGAATATGCCCAGGAGCCTCCGAAAGAGGTTTGGGTTTTCGGTGGCCACCTCGATGCTGGAATTATGGAGGGAAAGCTCTTCCAAGAGGGCAAACTGTTCAGGAGTTACCTCATCCTCCAAGGATAGCATCCGGAGGTTCTCTTTTTCCGCCGGCGTCGCCCCGGCAAGCCAGTCCCACCCACCTGTGTCATCCCCTTCCAGGGCCAGGAACACGGGGACACCTCCAAGTGAAACGGTGTAGTCCCCTTCTTCGAAGACCAAACGGGATCCATCAGAAGAAAGAAGAGGAAGAAACCCTTCCGCGCTCCCGAACTCTACGAAGAGTTCGGCATCCCCCCTGAGAGGGACCCAGGAAGAACCGCCGTCCTCCACTGGGGAGAAGGCCAGCCACCAGGTGTCCAGGGTCATAAACCAACCATCGTCAGATTCGTTGCCTCCCACCTGGACCTCCACCACCCGGAAGTCCATCCCATCTCCACACCCAGCCGGCGCCAGCAGCACGAGGAGGAGGAGAGGAAGGAAGACCCTGAACCTCAAACAGGAACCCATCGATGAGCTGGACATCTCCAACGCTCCCTGGTGGCCAAGAGTCCCACGACCCATACGGAACCGAACGAGCCGGCGAATGCCGGAACTGCCTGGACTTGGATTTGGGTAATCGGGTTAATGATAGGGAGGTCCCGCACCCATTACAAAGGTTTCCTGCGGATAGCCTCGGATAGTGGCACGGGATCGATCCCTGGCAGATGCCAAGGTCCGATCACCACCATCCGAGGGCGTTGATGCTCATAAACAACAGGAAGAGGAGGACTAAGTTCGAGCGTTGATCGCCTCCATAACCCGTTCCGGCGTCATGGGCAGCCGGTAAATCCGGGCCCCCGTGGCATCGAAAATGGCGTTGGAAATGGCTCCACCCATGTTGATGATTGCCGGCTCCCCCCCACCCTTAGGCGGCAGGTCGTCGTTGGACACAAAAACCGTTTCGATCTCCGGCATCCGACTGAATCGGGCGATCTGATAGGTGCCGAAATTTGTGTCCAGGATCTTTCCCTCCTCGAAGCGAAGCTCTTCGCTGAACACGTAGCCCAGCCCCATGGCGATGCACCCTTCCATCTGCATCCGGGCACCATCGGGGTTCACGACGACGCCCATATCCTGAGCACAAACCACTCGGTCCACGGTGACCTCTCCCGTGGCAGCGTCCACCGTCACTTCGGCTACGAGGGCAACGTAGGTCTCGGCATCGATGCCGCACGCAACTCCCCGCCCTTTGCCATTTTCGGCAGGGCCGGGCCTTGATTCCCAGCCCGAGGCATCTCGGATGGTTCGTAACACCTCAAGCATACGCTCGTCGGAGGTGTTTTTGATCCGGAATTCCATGGGATCCATACCGGCGGCGTCAGCCATGATGTCGATCTGCTGGGCCCCGGCGAACCGGTTCGTGTTGGCCCCGGGTGCTCGCCACGCTCCTACCGCAAAGGGGTGCATGCCCGAGGGCGCTCCCCCCCATTGGCCGTACACCCTGACCCTTTTGTTCGGAAAGTCGTAGAACACTTCAGCGGCTCTGGAGCCGGCGCCGTAGACCTGATAGTCCCAGAGGGTGAGCTCCCCGTTGTCGTCCATTCCTGAGACGATCTTCACTCTGGAGGCCGGTTGGAAGGAGTCGTAGAAGAATTCCTCTGCCCGGGTATAGGCCACCTGCACCGGCTTGCCGGTGATCTGGGAGAGTTGGGCTGCCTCCACGGCCTGGTTCCCGCCGGCCTTCCCGCCGAAACCTCCACCTACATAAGGCGTGATGATGCGGACGTTCTCGGGCTCGAAACCCAAACCCCTGGCAACCGCCGGCTGGTCTCCGAAGGGCCTTTGGGTCGAAGTCCAGACCGTGGCCTTACCGGCTTTGACCTCGGCCACAGCCGTGTGCGGTTCCATAGGAGCGTGGGCCACGTAGCCCTGGACGTAGTCGGTTTCGAAGAGTTGGGTGGCGGCCCGGCGACCAGCATCCATATCCCCCTCTTCCTCAGCGGTACTCGGGGAGGGCGCCGCCTCCAGAAGGTGATCGAAGACCGTCTCCGTGTCGTAGGCAGGTACCGCCTCGTTCCACTCGGCCTCAATGGCCCCCAAAGCCCTTTCCGCCGTTTCTGGATCGTCGGCGAGGGCCGCCACCATTCCGTCCTCATTCACCACCGTTACCCCCGGCATAGCCGCGGCGCCCGACGTGTCCACATTCGTCAGTGTCGCGCCGTGGGCCGGGGGCCGAAGGATCCTGGCATAGAGCATCTCAGGACGCCTGATGTCCCCTGCATAATCAGCCGCACCCGTGACTTTCTCGATGCCGTCCATGCGGAGGGGGGACTCTCCCATGACGGAGAACTCTCGGACTGCCTTGAGCACGGCATCGGCTTCTACCGTGTGGGTGATGGCCTGTCCCCGAGCCAGGGCTCCGTAAGAGACGTTTCTGCTGCGATCGGCCGTCACGTAGACCACTCCATCGGCCACCGAGAGGGCGTCTCTGGCCACACCCAACTGTTCCGCGCCGAGGTCCGTAAGCACCAGGCGGGCTTTGGCCGCGGCTGCCCGGACGGCGGGCCCGAACATCCTTGTGGTCAACGACCCGAATGTCCCCATATCCCAGGGACAACTGTCGGTGTCGCCCATGACGATATCCATGGAATTCAGGCTCACTCCAAGATCTTCCGCCGCCATCTGACAAAGGGAGGTCATGACCCCCTGACCCATCTCGATCTTGCCTGAGAAGAGTGTGATCCGCCCATCTTCGGCGATGTGGAGATAGGCGTTGATGTCCTCGGGGTATCCCCTCCCCTGAGGAGGCCGCTCCTCCCGGGTGTTGAACAGGGTCAGAGGACCCAGGTTCACCGAAACCAGGATGCCGCCCCCCAGGAGTTTGACGAAATCGCGACGGTGCATATCCCGACGGCCCGTCTCTTTGGCCTTACTCATGATCACCTCCCATGGCTCCGGCATGGGCTTCGATGGCCTCGATGATCCGTTTGTAGGCGGAACAGCGACAGAGGTTACCCTCCATGCCCTGAACGATTTCATCCCGGGTGGGATTCGGGTTCTTCTGGAGAAGCCCCTGGGCGTTCATGATCATCCCCGGTGTGCAGTAGCCACACTGGTAGGCTCCCCGTTCGAAGAACTCCTTCTGCAGGGGATGGAGCTCCCCGTCTTTCGCGAGCCCCTCGATAGTGGTCACGCTTTTCCCCCGCACATAGTCGAGATTGGTCAGGCAAGCCCGTACCGCCTCACCGTCCACAAGGACCGTACAGGTTCCGCACATCCCCACTCCACAACCGTATTTGGTGCCGGTCTTCTCCAGGTCGGTACGAAGGACCCAGAGAAGGTTTCGGTCCGCTTCGGTTTCCAGTGTTACCGCCTCACCGTTGAGGGTGAAGCTGATCGTTTCCTTCACGATGACTTTCTCCAGATGAGGGGGGCGTTGATGCGCTCAATATGCGGACTCCCGTCCGAACTGCAAAATGGTCGGGGGGTAAGGGTGTCCGGCAGTCGCTGGCCCCTTAGGGCTCCACCCCCTATCCTGAGGATGGAGGCGCATCTGACGCACATCCGCCTCAACCATCCGCAGGAACCCAACTCCGGGGAGGTACGGCCATGAGTGAGAAGAAGAAGGACACCCCTGACCTGATCACCCGGCGAGGGTTCGTATCCCATGCTGCCGCCGCCGGTGGCGGCGGTGTCCTGGCACACATGGTGGGAGGGCAGGCAGGAGCCCTGCATGCCGAGACGGTGTCCGACCCTGGCGCCACTTCCGGGCATTCCCCTGATTCCGCACCGGCTCCCATTCCCCGGCGCCCCTTCGGCGATAGCGAGATTGAGATTCCCATCGTGGGGTTCGGGGCCGGAAGCCGGTTCTACGGATCCACGCCTGACGACGAAAGCGCCGCCGAGTTGATCCGGGCTGCCATCGATCGGGGGGTCACCTTCGTCGAGACCGGGGCCAACTACGGGCCCGACGGCCTCGCTGAGAAGCGTATCGGTTTGGCCATGAAGACCCACCGGAAGGGTGTGTTTCTGGAAACCAAGGTGGACGAGCGGGGCTACGACGGAGCCATGCGGGAGATGGAGCGGAGCCTCCAGAGGATGAACACCGACCACCTGGATCTGGTCCTCCACCACCTGGTGGGAAACGAAGAGACCGTGTCGGAGATCGCCGCTCCCAACGGCGCCGAGAAGGCCATCCGACAGATGATCGACGAGGGCGTGGTGGGTTATCGGGGTTTCTCGGCTCACCTCCCTGATGTGGCCATGGCCGGAATGGAGCGATTGGATCCCCAAGCCATCCAGCTTCCCATCAACGCGGTCAGGGTGCCGGATTTTGAGGCCGAGGTGATTCCCAGGGCCGAGGAGGCTGGGGTTGCCGTCATCGCCATGAAGACCTGCGGAAACGGGTACTTCTTCCCGGCGAATGCAAACACACCGGACCGGATCGAGCAGTACGGCCCCCCTCCCGGGGCTTGGGACCGCTGGGACCTGCCCAGCTGGAACGACTACATCCACTACGTGCTGTCCCTACCGGTCACCACCGCCACAATCGGCATCGACTCGTACTTCACCCTGGACGGGGTCACCGCTGCTGCGGCGTCCTTCAAGCCGTTACCAGCTGAACGGATGGCATCGATTCACGAGAAGGCTCAGATCTTCTCCTCCACCGGATACTGGATTCCCAGGGACGCGCGCCGGGGCGACTGATCCCCGGCCAGGACAGGCAAGTCCGACCCACATCTATTGAAAGGGAGCGGGTCATGCTCTCCAGAAACGCACCCACCGTGCCTATTCGCTTTCTCCCGACCCTCCTCTTTGCCCTCATCCCTCTCCTCGGGGGCTGTGGCGGTTCGGGAGATGGTCCTTCGGAGGCGGATGGCTCCGGAGGTGGGACCACCGGGGATGGGCCGGCCGGACAGACGGGCGCGGCCGCTCCGTCTGGGGCCACCACCCTGACCCTGGCCGCCCAGGCCGAGGTCACGGTGGACGCCATGAACGTGGAGTTGGACTCCATCGTTCAATACGATCGCCTCTCCGGGGATCCGGGTGAAATCGCCGCGGTGAATTACCTGGTCAGGACCCTGAAGGAAGAGGGAATCCAGGTGAAGGTGGACACCTTCCTTGCCTTCATCAGCGACCCTGTTTCGGCCAAGGTGGAAGTTCTGGGGACGGACTTCGCCCCGGAGGCCATCACGATCTCAGGGTCCGGAGTCGTTGAGAACATGGAGCGGCCCCTGGTGGATTTAGGGGACCTGAATGACCTCCCACCCTTCCTCATCGGAACGGGGGAGCGGATGGTCCTGGAAGCCCAGGGACCCACGGGTTCCCAGGAGATTCCGGACCTCCCGAACCTCCAAGGCAGTTACGCCGTGGTGACGGGACAACCCCGTCCTGGCCCGGTGGCGCAGATCTCACAAATGGGAGCCCAGGGGATCATCTTCATCAATCCCGAAGAACGGCTGAACGATCTCACTACCACCACAGTCTGGGGAACCCCCTCTCTCAGGAGCTACCACCGGGTTCCGATGCTGCCGGTGGCGGAGATAAAAAGGAGTGACGGGGATCGGCTGAGGGCCATGATGGCCGAGGGGACGGTCAGGCTCAACCTGAGCACCGAAACCCGAACCGGGTGGAAACCCCTTCACCTGGCGGTGGCTACCATCCCCGGCCCGACCCCCGGCGCCCCCTACATCCTTGCCGGGGGGCACCTGGATTCCTGGCACTATGGAGGAACGGACAACGCTGGAGCCAACGTGGCTATGCTGGAGTTGGCCCGAGCTTTTTCCCGCAATCAGGACCAGTTGCTCCGAGGGTTGGTTATCGCGTGGTGGCCCGGCCACAGCAATGGACGCTACGCCGGATCAACCTGGTTCGTGGATCAGAAGTTCGACGAACTGCGGCGCCGTGCCCTGGCCTACGTGAATTTCGAGGGATTGGGCCAGATCGATGCCAAGCGTTTCGGAGCTTCTGCCACCACGTCCTTCTCTGATCTGGCCCAATCGGTGGTCATGGAGGGGACCGGGGAGACCATCGACCCTCGGCCTCCGGGGCGAAACTCGGACCAATCCTTCAACGGGGTGGGGCTTCCTCTCCTTCAGCTCAATCATTCACGCCTGGCAGAAGACGGCGGATACTGGTGGTGGCATACTCCCGATGACACCCGGGACAAAGTGGACGCACAGGTCCTGAAGGTGGACACCGATCTCTACGCTGCCACCCTGGCCCGCCTCTTGGCCGAGCCGACCTATCCGGTGAATCTCTCGGCCCCGGTGGAACGCCTGGGTTCAATCCTGACGGATAGGCAGGAAGTGGCAGGAAGCCATTTCGATCTGAGTGAGGCCCTGGCCAGGCAGGACAAACTTCTGGGTACGGTCCTTCAGGTAGAGGCGGCCCTCGGCTCAGGAGATGATTCAGCCTTCGACCTGGAATTGGTTGCCATCCTCAGGCCAGTGCACCGGATTCTCTACACCCTTCTGGGATCCTATCACCCCGATCCGGCCGAATCTTTGGGGCCGTTGCCCGGACTGAATCCGGTGGAAATACTGGCATCCAACGATCCGTCCACGTCGCTATACCAGATGGCCCTGGCCACCTTACAGCGGGAACATGCGAGAATCCTGGAGGCCTTGGACGTGGCTCAGGCTGAAGCGGAGCGAGTGTTGGAGATGGTGGGCGGGGAATAGGAGGGATCCGCCCCGGGCGGTCACCCCGGGCCCAGCACGCCATTCTCCAGCCCAAGGCCATCCCGATCTTTCTGGTCACACCCACCGCACCCCCAGAGAGCCCCGAGATGGCACATTCCGAGCGTTATGTGTAGACTTCTGTGTGGAGGCCTACACATGGCAACGAATCTTGATCTGGATCCAGAGCTCCTTGATCGGGCACTGGCGGTAAGCGGTGAAAACACGAAGAAGGCCGCAGTAACCCTGGCATTGGAGGAGTTCATCGCCCGCCGGGAGCAGCGGAAAATCCTCGATCTCTTCCAGAGTCTCGAGTGGGATCCGGCCTACGACTACAAGGCGGAGCGGTCCCGGCGGTGAGTCTTCTAGTGGACACCAGCGTGTGGTCCCTGGCTCTGCGGCGAGACAGTCCGGCTGATCAACCCGAGGTGCGAGCCTTGGGAGATGCCCTGGAAACGGGCGAGCTGGTGGTCACGACGGGACTGGTCCTTCAGGAACTTCTCCAGGGATTCTCCGGACCCAAAGCTCGGGAAAGCATCCTGGACCGGTTCAACGCCCTCCCATTCCTTCACCCTGACCGCACCGATCATATCGAGGCGGCGAGTCTCCGGAATCAATGCCGGCGGAAGGGAATCCAGGTAGGGACCATCGACGCACTCCTGGCAGCCCTTTGCCTGAGACACGGGCTGAGCCTCCTCACAACGGATGGGGATTTCCGGAGGATCGCCAAAGTGACTCGGCTAACGGTCTGGGGCAGGTAGCTCCAGCGAAGCCAAATCCTCCTCCACCTGCTCCCATTCTTCAACGAGCTTCTCCAGGTGAGCCTGGATCTGGGTCCGCTCCTCCTCCAGGGCCCTGAGTTTGTCCGGTGCCGCCTCCTGGTAAAAGGTCGGTTCCGAGAACTTCCCGTCGATCTCCCCGAGGCGGGCTTCGGACACCTCGATCTCCTCCAGAAGCTCTTTGTGACGTTGGTTTAACTTCCACTTGTTGAGCTTTCGAGGTTTTGGCCCGTTCTGGTCGCCGGCCTTTCCGCCAGCGGCCTTCCCGCCACCGGTACTCGGCCCTGAGTCGTCGATTCTAGTCGCCCCGGCATCCTTAGAGGTGCCCTTCCCCTTTTCCTTCCTCTCCCGCTTCGCCCTCAGAATCACCTGATCGGCATCCAGGTGATCGTCCCCACAGAAGTGGACGTACTCCTCATAAGTCCCTGGGTAATCGCGAATGGAATCCGGCTGGATTTCAACGATGCGCGTGGCCAGCGCCCCCACAAACCACCGGTCATGGGATACAAAGATCAGTGTACCCTTATAGGACTTGAGGCCCTCCACCAGGGCTTCGATGGATTCCAGATCCAGGTGGTTGGTGGGCTCGTCCAGCACCAGGACGTTGGGATCCTCCATGCCCAGCCGGCTGAAGATCAGGCGAGCCGCCTCTCCGCCGGAAAGGGCCTCCAGACGCTTCTTCGGTTCGTCTCCAGAGAAAAGCATCAGGGCCAGGCGCCCCCTCACCCAGCCGATGTCCTTATCCGGACAGAAGTCCCAGATCCAATTCTCTGCAGTCCTCGTGGAATCGTCGAACTGCTCCTGATGATCCTGGGCGAAGTAGCCAGGGTGGGTTTCATAGCCCCACTCGACCTCCCCTGCATCCGGGCTCATGACACCCATGACAATCTTTAGGAGTGTGGACTTCCCGATGCCATTGGGGCCCATGATGGCGAGGCGGTCGCCCCGCTGCACCGTGAGATCCACGCCGTGCAGAACCCTGTTGTCCCCGAACGCCTTCTCGATGCCTTTGATCTTCAGAACGTCCCGACCGCTGGGCCTCTTCTGTTCGAACCGGAAGGTGGGATACCGCCTGCTGCTCACCGGAACCTCGGTGATCTCGGCGGCCTTCTTCTCAATCATCCGGACCTTACTCTGGGCCTGACGGGCTTTGCTGGCCTTGGCCCGGAAGCGGTCCACGAACTTCTGATGGTGGTTGATGTCCCGTTCCCTGGCCTCCAGGTCCTTCTCCCGCCTGATGTGCTCCGCCTCCTTGGCCTTCATGAAATCGGTGTAGTTGCCCTTGTACGCCAGGACCGTGTCATAGTCCACATCGAGGATGGTGGTGGCCACGTTGTCCAGGAATCGGTGGTCGTGGGAGATGACCACCACCGGGCCGGAAAAGTCTTTCAGGAACAACTCCAGCCAACGGATGGATAGAATGTCCAGGTGGTTCGTAGGCTCATCCAGGAGAAGCACATCGGGCTGGCTGGCCAACACCTGAGCCAGGAGCACCCGGAGTTTAAAACCGCCGGAGAGTGTAGAGAGGGGGTTGTGATGAACCTCAGCCGGGATGCCGAGGCCTTCCAGAATCGATCCCGCCCGGGCCTCGGCGGTGTAGCCATCGTTGTGCTGGACGATCTCCTCCACCTCGGCGAACCGGTGGGTATCAAAGTCGTCTTCGGCCCGGGCCAAAATCTTCTCCCGCTCTTCCAAGGCATGCCAGAGGGTGAGGTTCCCCATCATGGCAACATCGACAATCCTCTGGGTTTCGTGCTTGAAATGGTCCTGCCGAAGTACGCCCAGGCGAGCATCTTTGGGAATGGCGGCGTGGCCCGAAGTGGCGTCGAGGTCACCGCTGAGGATGTTCATCAGGGTGGTCTTCCCCGAACCGTTGGCACCCACCAGTCCGTAGCGCTCCCCCCGATTCAACTGGAGGGAAACGCCGGAAAACAGCGTCCGGTCCCCGAAAGACCTGCCGAGGTTCGAAATGGAAATCATGGAGGGGAATCTAACTCACCTGATCCGACGGTGGGGATCCCCGGAGACCGATCCCATCGACTTCCTTGAACGCGGAGTTATACCATGGTATGATCATGGTATGAAAACAGCCATTTCTATTCCCGACGAGATCTTCGAGTCCGCTGATGCGCTGGCAAATGAGCTGGGTGTCTCCCGGAGCCAGCTCTATGCCACGGCAGTGGAGGAATTTGTGGCCAAGCACCGAGGCCGTGATGTGACCGCAAAACTCAACGAGGTCTATGCTGAGAAGGCCAGCGAAATTGAGGCCGCCCTCAGGACCGCCCAAGCTCGTAGTGTGAAACTCTCTGAATGGTGATCGAACGCAGGGAGGTGTGGTGGGCTGATCTGCAGGAACCCCGGGGGTCAGAGCCCGGGTTTCGACGCCCGGTGCTGGTGGTTCAGGCGAACTCTTTCAACCGAAGTCGCCTGCGAACAATCATGGCCGTAATACTCAGCTCCAATCTCAGGCTATTGGATGCGCCAGGGAACGCCCTGCTCCCTGCCAAAGCCACCGGGCTTCCGAAGGACTCCGCCGCCATCGTCACGCAAGTAGTGACCCTGGATCAGGAGTACCTCGTTGAGCGCTCCGGCAAGATCCCCCCCCGTTACATGGCTCAGGTCGACGCCGGAATGAAGCTAGCCCTCGATCTGTAGCCACCCCCCCCCGGTCAAAAGCTCCGGGGGGGCCGTGTCCGCAGGAAGGAAATCGGGGATTCCCCGTCGAGAGAATCCGACTATTCAGACGCCCCCTCAATCTTGGCGTGAAGGGCGAAGCCCCCTCCCTGGGGATCGAAGCACATGGCGACCATATCGCCCCCCGGAACTGCCATGGGGCCGTTCCAAACCTTGCCCCCGTGCTCTGTGACGGCGGCAGCCGCCTTCTCGATATCGGGGACCATGATGTAGTAGAGCCACGCGGGAGGACCCGGCATCATTTCCGGTTTGTTCATCATGCCCCCGTAGGAAAAGGGGTCATTCGCTTCCGGCCCGAACATCTGATACGTGCCCATCTCCCCCATTTCCATGGAATCGGTCTTCTCCCACCCAAACAGCTCGGAGTAGAAGGCCCAAGCCGCTTCGTGATCAGAAGTGTAGAGCTCGTGCCAGGAGAACTGGCCAGGAGTCGGCTTCTCCACTTCACCGCCGGCACCCCCGGTCGGGGTGTAGGGGCAGAAAACGGCGCCCTGGGGGTCTTGGAGAACGGCGAAGGTTCCGATTTCCTCCATCGTCGTGGGAGCCATAAGGACCGCACCCCCGTGCTCGACGGTTTTTGCCGCCACAGCTTCGGTGTCGGGAACGGTGACGTAGGCCAACCAATGGGTGGGAGCACCCATGGCCTTGGCCTCCTCGGGCAGCTTGTCTCTTCCACCGACGGGCTTCTCCCCGGCCATCCACATCATGTAGGGGCTCTTGCCTTCCTGGACGGGGGCTCCTTCAAAGGGCGCGCTTCCCCATCCGGCCACCTTCTCGTAAAAGTCGGCGGCACCATCGGGATCGGTGGTCATGAGGTCGTACCAGACGAAACGTCCGTGGGATACCGGTCCGGGCATCAGGAGCCTCCTGTCGGTGGGTTCAGAGCTGTAGTGGGTTTGTTGATCCGCGCTTAAAACCCTGGAATCCCGGGTCAGGTTCCCTGGCCCGGGGCCGACCCCACCTGGGGATCGGCCCCGCTTTCCAGGATCAGCGGCGCATAACGCCCATGGCCGCGATGATCTCCCGATTCGCTGCCTCCACCCTCGCGGTCAGATCCTTCGCCTCTCGAATCACCCTCCCCGGATCTCCGGCCTTCAAGGCCTCCTGAACCGTTGGGAGGGCGATGGTTGCGTAGCCGTTGTCGTAGTCGGCGGCGAACATGAGGTTCTTGAACCAGGGTCGGCCTACCAACCCTTCCTCCCGAGTCATGGTCCTCTCCACCTTTAGCAGATGGCCGTTGGCTTCCTTCGCCTGGCTCTTCTTCAAACCCATTTCCAGAGCGTCGGCCCGGGCCATATCCAACGTCCGGCCAGCGGCTTCCATTCCACCGAAGGCCGCGGCGAGTTCCTCCAGGGCCCTCCGTTCTTCATCGGTCCGGCCCTCGTCGTCCAGGAGGCCTCCCACGATGCCGGACATCTCACGCCCAAAGCGCTCGTAGTCGTAGGGAAGGATCGTGGCGTTGGCCAGGCGGAGAGCCGCGACGGCCAACAGCCGGGAGCTGGTGGTGTGTGCCTTGAAGCCAGGGTCGGCAAAACGGGTCACGAAGGCGTACGTGTCGTAGGCCGAGTGGCCGATGCCTGAGGCTCCGCCGAATCCGTGGCCCAAGCTGGGGACGCCGATGTGGTTGTAGAAGCCGACGTAGTCCGAGCCGCCCCCAAGGTCTCCCAGTCCAAGGGGAGCACCGGGTGCCGCCCCCTGTTGGCCTCGCCATACCTCCTCCACCGTACCTCCGTCGTGATGAGGTACGGCCTCGGCGGCCTCCACCAGGAAGTTCTTTAGCGAGGGCGAGCCCGATCCAGAGAAGCGGGGCCCGCCAGCGATTCCGTCCTGGTTCAGATAAGCCACGCCTCCATCCTTCAGTGCCTCCTGATGCTCCTCAGCCCACTCGGTGCTCCCGATGATACCCCATTCTTCTGCATCCCAAGCGGCAAACATCACCGTTCGTTTAGGCCTGATTCCCTGACGGACCAGCTCGGCAAAGGCTTGGGCTGCCGCCATGACGGAGGCGGTTCCGGACACGTTGTCTCCGGAGCCAGCGTTCCAGGCGTCAGCATGCCCTCCCATGACGATCCATTCATCAGGGAATTCGGTGCCCCGGATCGTGGCCACCACGTCATGGATGTCCCGGTACCCGTCGTCGTTGCGAACCGTGAGTTGGACCTTGGCAGGCCCTGGCCCCACGTGGTATCGGAGCCCCATCCCCCCCTGCCACGATGAAGCCGGAATGTTCTCTCCCCGAACACTGGCCATGATCTCCTGAGCCGCCCCCCAGTTGAGGGGAATCACGGGAATGGATGGAACCCAATGACCCTCCCGATGGGGATCCAACCGTTCGGCCCCTTCCACGCTGGCCCACCCGGGGGTGGTTGGGTCCCCCCAATGACCAATGACGCTCCCCCGCTGAACGGCGGTCT
>CAYOVN010000087.1:0-14268 GCA_964407425.1 uncultured Gemmatimonadaceae bacterium | reverse complement strand
TCGGGACCATCGCCCGAAGCCTGGAGGTGGTATCGATCCCTATCGTGGTCCTCCTTCGCCCTCGGGGAGGAGACTTTCTCCACGACGAACTGGAAATGGAGGTCATGATCCGGGATATCAGGCACGTGAGGGAACTCGGCGCGTTTGGGATCGCGACCGGGGTGTTGACCCGGGAAGGTCAGGTGGATGTGTCGGCCATGGAACCGATCGTGGAGGCGGCCGGAACCATGAGCGTCACCTTCCATCGGGCCTTTGATATGACCCGGGACCCGTACGAGGCCCTCGAGACGCTGGCGGCACTAGGTGTGGATCGCATCCTGACCTCGGGTCAGGAGCGGAGTGTTCCCGAAGGATTACCCCTCATCCGTGAACTCTCAAAGGCCGCAGGCGGACGGCTCTCCATCATGCCCGGCGGGGGAATTCGGGAAGAGAACGTTCAGGAAATCATCAAAGAAACTCTCGTTGAGGAAGTCCACTTCACGGCGTTCTCCAACCTCGAGAGCCCCATGAAGCACAGAAACGCCCGGCCCCTCATGGGAAGTGAGAGGGTACCGGGCGAGTACGAGCGATGGATCACCGACGCTTCGAGTGTCCGGAGCATCGTAGACCGGGCCGGAGGCTGAGTCGGAGTCAGCCCTCCCGCTGTTGGGCTTTGAGGACCTCGGCGGTCACTTCAGCCCGCTCGGAAGACTTGGGTTTACCTGGGACGCTCCCGGCGGTCTTCCATCCTCCCCAGGACAGAAAGACCAACACCAGGAACACAGAGAAGAACTTGAGTTCCGTCAGAATTATCCCCGCGTTGAACCCGGCCCGGTTTTCCTCCGGGATGCCACTTCGAAGTTGAATGGCATCCAGGGCAAAAAGGCCGACAGCTATCCCCATGACCACCACCCCCAGGAAACAAAAGACCGAGAATACCTTCAGAGTCACCTTGTGGCTGAGGACAAAAGCCAGCGCCATGGAGAGCACCATGGCCAGAAGAGGAGTCTGAAGGTATGCGGTGAACAGGCCCATGAAGCCCACCCGCCACTGAATGTTCCCCGGCTGGAGGGGCCAGGTGTTGGAAAAGAGGTCAACAACGGGCCAGAAAAACAGGATGGCCAGAAAAAGGTACGCCCCAAAAACGAAAACCCCTGATACTCGATTGGTTCCTTGACTCATTCCATTCATCCACGGTGCGGGAGATTCGGGCCACCTACCTTACCCCAATATAAGGAGCCGAGCCCCCAAAAGGAGGCTCGGCTTCTTAAAACAGCGCGCAGGCTTCAGGGTCAGCCTAGCAGTACCCGTTCTCTTTGAACCGGCGACGGCCAAAGAAAGCCAGGAAGATGAGACCGGTTGCCATCAGCAGATAGGTCTCGGGCTCAGGAGTCACGGTGGTCGACTGGACCAGCATGGACTGGGTTGATCTCCTGAGCTGTGTAGTCCCATACATTGCCGACGTAGTGGTCAGCAGAGACCAGTCCGAGTAGTTCCCGTAGCTCATGTAGTTGTCGGTAGCTTGTTGGACCCAAGCACGGGCGGCCACCTTGTAAGCCTCTGTCCCGGAAATGCCCGCATTCGAGGTCAGGGACCAGACGGCGTAGTGAATGGCCTTAAGCTTAGCGGGATCGCCATAATTGGCAGGGTCCCAAAACTTCATGGATAGCCAAGCCGCCTTCTTCAGGTCGACCTGGACATCGGTCCCACCATAGTTCGGGGCAGAGAGCAAGCCAGTCGGGTCCGAGAGGTTCTGCACATTGGCGGTGACTACAAAGCCAGACGAAACCGAGCGGTAGAGGTCCACACAGTAGATGTTCACCGGGTTGGTGCCACCATAGGCGAACTGACCAATGTAGGGCCCAAAGCGCCCAAACTCAGTTCCGGTGAAGGTATAGGTGACACTGCTGTCGTCCAGAAACCCCGGGTCTGCCAGCTTCTGCCCTGAGAGGGGCTGGGCAAACAGCATCGTCGCGCCGAGTAAGATGATTCCGAGCCGTTTCATATTGTTTTCCGTTCTGACTGCCTGCGTCGCTTGAATGGTCTGCGTCAACGGTGGGAAAACTTTGCAAGGCGCGTGCCCTTTCGGATCTGGTCCGAACAGCTCCCTAAAAACTCCGAAAACGTATCCCAAAAAGCCGAGAAAAAGTCCCTAAGTAATTGTCACTAAACATGTTGCGTTCGAACAAACCATCTGCCAAAAAAAACGACTTCCCTTGCAGTCCAAAAAAGTGGACAGGGCGGAAAAGATTTTCCTGTTGCAGTCACGCCACTGTCCGTCTCTGGGAAGCTTCAGGGCCAATTGTAGGGAGCGGCCTCTGTCGCCCGCAAGGCTCGAGGGTCCTCAAAGGGCCCTGGATCAAAGGGTTTTCCCATTCTTTTTGACCGTCCCCAGTCACCGGCCCTTAAGGTACCCCAACACAGCCCTGCTCTGTTCCCCGGCCTTCTCGATGCAGGCGTTCATGCTTATCCCGTAGAAAGAACTGCCAGCGAGCCAGAGGCCCGGAAGGTCCTGAAGCCTGCGCGCCACGGCGTCCATTCGCCCGCCGTGGCCAACCGTGTACTGGCCGATTCCCGAAGGCCATCGGTACACTCGGGAGAAAAGGGGCTCAGCGTTTATTCCCATGGCCCGATCCAGATCCTCCCGAACCTGACGAAGAAGTGACTCCTCCCCTTCGTCGACGGCCTCAGGGTCGTGGGCGCCCCCGATCATGACCCTGAGGAGAACCTTCTCCTCCGGAGCTCGGTTCGGGAAAATGCTCGAATCCCAGAGACATCCAAGGCTTCGCATTCCCGACCCCCGGGGCACGAGGAAGCCGAATCCATCCGGAGCCCCACCGACGGACCGGGACTCATACCCCAGGGCTACCACTGCCAGTCCGGCGGACGGCATCTTCCCAACCAGGTCGGCAAGCGTGCCGTCCAGTGCACCCAGCACTCTCCGGGCTCCCGGAGCGGGCAGTGCCATCACCAGCGCATCGGCTCGGAGGACATCTCCGGAGGTCGACCGGACGCGCCACTTGGAAGCCGAGGGATCCTCTGATGGATGCCTTTCGATGGCGGCCACCTGGAAGCCGCACCGCACCCCATCCCCCAACTCACGGGCCAGTGCGTCGGGCAGGGTATCCAGACCCTCCCTGAAAGAAGTAAGGGTCCCCCCCGGGCCAGCTGGCCCACCTGGGCGGGTCAGCTCCTCGACGCCCTCCCCCTGGTTTTGGAGAAGCGCGACCTCGCGCCGGGCGGCCCGCCGCTCCCTCATCCGTGCCACCATTGCCCGGACTAGCCCTCCGTACTCCTCCTCCATGGCAGCCATCTTCGGGAAGGAGCTCGCGAGGCTCAGCTCCCGGACGTCGCCGGCGAACACCCCTGAGACCATGGCGTCGATAAGGACTGAGGCAGCCTCCTCGCCAATCCGTCTCTGGGCGAAGTCGAAAATGGACTCATCCACCCCTTCCTCCTTCCCTCGGGCGAAAGGCTCTCCGAAAACCCTGATGCGCCCTCTTACAGAGAGGACGGAGCTTTTCAGGAATCCGACGGGACCCGATGGAAGGAGGTGGAGGCGACCGCCTCGAAAAAGGAACCGTTTTGCCGCGGCCTCGTTGGCCCGAACCAACTGGGATTCCAGTCCGAGACGCCTGACCAGGGAGGGGGTGGTCGGCACGTTGTCCAGGAACCCGTTCGGGCCCTTTTCAATCGTGAAGCCCTCCACCCGGTCGGTTTGGATATTCCCGCCGGACCGGTCGGCGGCCTCCACCACCACCACCTCCAACCCATCCGGAACGTCCTGAGCCCCGTCCTTTAGATGAAGGGCGGTGGTGAGACCAGCGATCCCTCCACCAACAACCACGACCCGCTTCATACGGTTCGGCTGAACATGGGCCCCTCGGGGGACTTGGCTCTCAGATATCGGTCAAAGACCATACAAGCGTTCCGGACGAAGATCCGACCCTGGTCTCGGACTCTCACCTCCGTATCCGTCTCTTCAACAAACCCCGCCGCCTTCAACTCGTCCAAGGACTCCAGTTCCGGGGCGAAATATTCGTCGAAAGAAAGGCCGAATCTCTGACTCACATCCGCTTTGGAAACCCGGAAGTTGCACATGATCTCCCGGATCACATGCTGGCGGACCTTATCGTCCTGATCCAGGACATACCCCCTCTGAACAGGCAGTCCCCCGGCATCCAGGGCGTCATAGTAGGTGGAGAGCTTTTTCAGGTTCTGGAAGAAGGCCCCCTGGACCTCCCCGATCCCACTGATCCCGAAGGCGATCATGTCGGATGCTGGCATGACGCTGTACCCCATGAAATTCCGGTGCAGCCGACCCTCCCGGGCCGCAACAGCCAGCTCGTCATCGGGCAGAGCGAAATGGTCCATGCCAATGGGCTCATATCCCGCATCCAGGAACCGGTCCATGGCCGCCAGGTAGAGCCTGAGTTTGAGGTCCGGGGACGGCATGGTCTCCTTATCCAGCTTCTTCTGGTGACCCCGAATCCAGGGAACGTAGGCGAAGGAGTACATGGCGACCCTATCCGGCCGAAGGCCGATGACCTTGTCCAGGTTGGATTCGAAGGTCTCCATCTGCTGCATGGGTAGCCCATAGATCAAATCGAGGTTGATTCCCTCGGTGAATCCCACCGTCCGGGCATACTCCATCAGGTCGGCGGTCTCCTCGTAGGTCTGGCCCCTGGCAATGGCTTCCTGAACCTCCGGGGTCAGATCCTGGACCCCCATGCTCAGTCGGTTGAATCCGATCTCCACCAGCCGGTCCAGGTGTTCATGGGAGGTCACCCTGGGATCCACCTCGATGGCGATCTCGGCGCCAGGGATGAACTCGAAATGGTCCCTGTACTGGCCCATGAGGTCGGACAGCTGATCCGGGCTGAAGTAAGTCGGGGTTCCCCCGCCCCACTGCATCTGAGCCACCCTCCTTCGATTTGGAAGGAGGGCCGCCACCCGGTCGATCTCGACCATCACATAGTTCAGGTATTTCTCAGCAACCGGCATGTGAGGGGTGATCACCACATGGCAGCCACAAAAAAGACACCGGTGCTCACAAAAAGGCAGGTGGGCATACAGACTCAGAGGCGCCTGAGGGCCAGCGGCATCAGCTTGAGCGAGCCGATCCAGGTAGGCGGCTTCCCCGACCCCGTCATGGAACTCCACCGCGGTCGGATAGGAAGTATACCGAGGTCCCGGTCGATCGAACCGCTTCACCGTCTCCAGATCTGGCCGAGAAAAGGAATCAGCCAATCCCAATTCCCCTCCCCTCCCCTTTCCACATGTGGCCCATGACTCCTACTCCCCCTCCCCCTCAGTCCATTCGTGGACCTTGTCCACCAGAAACGCGACAGCGTCGGGATCGGTAGTTCGCTCGATCCCATGGCCCAGATTAAAGATGTGCCCAGGCCCGGGTCCGGCTTCCCTGAGGACCGATCGAATCTGGGTTCCCAGGGCTTCCCGGGGAGCAAAAAGGGCGGCCGGGTCTAGATTCCCCTGAACCGCAACGTCCGGTCCGATGATGGCCCTGGCTCTTGAAAGGGGAAGCCGCCAGTCGATCCCCAGAACGTCCGCTCCCGATAGGGCGGCGTCCTCCAGGAGGGTGGCCCCCTGGTTCGGAAAGTAGATGAGGGGCAGGCCGAGAGGTGTCAGCCGATCGAGGATTCGCCTCGCCGCCGGGAGGGCGAAGCTCCGGAACTCATAGGGGCTGAGAAGGCCAGCCCATGAGTCGAAAAGCATGAGGGCCTGAGCACCGGCCTCAGCCTGGGCCTGGAGATAGGCCGTCATGGTGTCGGCCAGCTTGTTCATTAGGAGCCTTGCCGACTCCGGCTCGGCGAAAAGGAAGGACTTGGCCTGGGTAAAGGTCTTGGAGCCTTCTCCCTCAACCACATAACTGAAAAGAGTCCAAGGGGCTCCAGCAAACCCGATAAGGGGAACAGAGGAAGGCAGCTCCTGCCGGAGATTCCGGATGGTCTCCATGACGTAGGGGACCGTCTCCCTCGGTTCGGAAATCACAAGACTTTCCACGTCGGCTCTGTTTCGAACCGGATTGCCGATCTTCGGCCCGGGATCAAATCCCAACTCGATGCCCATGCCTTCGACGGGCGTCATGATGTCGCTGAACAGGATGGCGGCATCCATATCGAACCGGCGGATGGGCTGCAACGTCACCTCGGCAGCCAGTTCAGGGGTTTTTGTAAGCGTCAGGAAATCGGCCTTCTCCCTGATGGCCCTGTACTCGGGAAGATACCGGCCGGCCTGACGCATGATCCATACGGGAGTATGGGGAACCGGCTTCCCCCGGCAGGCCGCGAGGAACGGCGGCTCGAATTCGGTTCCTTCCTTGATCACATCAGCCATTGAACACGTCCCGGAGTACCTCACCAGCAGCATGAAGAGTGTCCTGGACATCCCCTTCGGTATGGGCTGCAGAAAGGAAGAGGGCTTCAAAGGGGCTGGGGGCCAGATAGAATCCCCGATCCAGCATTCCCCAGAAAAAGCGGTTGAAAGCGTCCCGATCGGAACCCGAGGCCGAAGGCCAGTCCTTGACCGCTTCCCCGGAGAAGAAAAGGGAGGCCATGGAGCCCACTCGGGTCCAATGAAGTGGGAAGCCCTCCTTACCGATCAAGTCGAGGAAGCCGTCTTCCATCTGCTGCCCCCGTTCTTCGAGGGTGTCGAAAACCGCGGGGTTTTCCTTCAGATAGGTCAGGGCCGCCATGCCACCCGCCGTGGCGAGAGGATTCCCGGAAAGAGTCCCGGCCTGGTAGACCGGACCGTCCGGGGCGACCATGCGCATGAGATCCTCCCTCCCACCGTACGCGCCCACAGGCAGGCCACCGCCTAAAACCTTCCCAAGGGTCGTCAGGTCAGGGAGAACCCCGAACCGCTCCTGAGCACCGCCCAGTGCTACCCGAAACCCCGTCATGACCTCGTCGAAGATGAGGACTGAATCATGGCGAGTGCAGAGGGTTCGAAGTCCTTCCAAGAACCCCTCCTGGGGCGGCACACACCCCATGTTCCCGGCTACGGGCTCAACGATGACACAGGCGATCTCATCCGGATTTTCTTGGAATAGAGCGTCCACAGATGCCAGATCGTTGTACTCGGCCACCAGAGTATCCTGGGCGGCCCCTGGCGTGACCCCCGGGCTGGAGGGAACGCCCAGCGTCGCCGCGCCGGAGCCCGCCTCCACCAGGAAGGCATCGGCATGCCCGTGGTATCCCCCCCTGAACTTGATCATTTTGGGGCGGCCCGTGGCTGCCCTGGCGAGGCGAAGCGCGCTCATGGTGGCCTCGGTCCCCGAGTTCACCAAGCGGACGACCTCCACCGAGGGCACCAACTCCACCACCAATTCAGCCAGCTCGATCTCCCGGGCTGTTGGAGCACCAAAGGACGTGCCCAACTTGAGGGCCTCGTAGACGGCCCTCCGTATATCAACGTGGTTGTGACCCAGGATCATGGGGCCCCAGGACCCAACGAAGTCGACGTAGGTGTTTCCGTCCGCATCCGTGACCCGGGCCCCCTCGGCCCTGACGATAAAAAGGGGGTCGCCACCTACACTCCCGAAGGCCCGGACAGGGCTGTTCACCCCTCCCGGAATCGTCTTTTTCGCCCGCTCGAAGAGCTTCCGACTCAATGCGTTCCTAGGCATCGTCCAGCCACCTCGACACGTCTTTGGCAAAGTAGGTGAGGATCATGTCGGCCCCGGCGCGCTTGATTCCCAGAAGGCTTTCCAGAGCGACTCGCCGCTCATCGACCCAACCCTTCTCCCCCGCAGCCTTGATGAGGGCGAATTCCCCGGACACCTGGTAGGCTGCCGTGGGCATTCCGAAGGTGTCTTTCACGCGGCGGATCACATCCAAGTAGGCCATGGCCGGCTTGACCATGACAATGTCCGCCCCCTCTTCGATATCCAGCTCCACTTCCCGGAGGGCCTCCTCCACATTGGGAGGGTCCATCTGATAGCCCTTTCGGTCCCCGAAGGCCGGCGCCGAGTTCGCAGCGTCTCTAAAGGGCCCGTAGAACGCCGAAGCGTACTTGGCTGCATAGGATACGATGGGGGTATCAAGGTACCCACCCTGATCCAGCGTCTCCCTGATCGCCCAAACCCGCCCGTCCATCATGTCCGACGGAGCAACCGCATCGGCACCAGCCACGGCGTAAGCCAGGGCAGCCTGGGCCAGGAGGTCGAGGGAGGGGTCGTTCTCCACCTCGCCCCCTTCCGTGAGGACCCCGCAGTGGCCATGGCTTGTGTACTCACACATGCAGACATCGGCCCAGAGAAGAAGATCAGGGACCTCGCTTTTTATGGCCCGAATCGACTTTGGAACCAGCCCTTCAGGATTGTAGGCCTCCGAACCCTCCGGATCTTTGTCCTCGTCGTCCGGGACCCCGAAGAGAATCACGGCCGGGATTCCCAGATCCCGAATCTCCGCGGCCTCCTTCACCACCTCGTCCACGGATAGTTGGGACACCCCGGGCATACTGGAGATGGGGTTTCTGACGCCCTCACCAGGGACCACAAAAAGGGGCATGATGAGGTCATCCACGGAGAGGTGGGTCTCCCGGACCAGGCGACGCCAGTTCTCATTCTTTCGAAGGCGACGGGGACGCTGGGTTGGGAATGGCATGTTGAAATACCTTTCGGTCGATTCGTTTGATTTGAGTTTCTTCTAAGAGACAGCTTCTTCAGCCGCCGCCACCAAACCCTCGAGTGTGGGGGTTCGGGCAACGGCGACCTTCTTCCACCCCACCTCTTCGAGAGCAGAAGCGGTGGTGGGCCCCATGGTGGCGGCCGGGATCTCTTCTCTAAGTGCGTTGAAGAGATCCTCCTCGATCTGGTTCCTAAAAGCCTCCATCGCGGAGGGGCTGGCGAAAGTCACCACATGGACCTCCCCCCCCTCCACCGAGGCCCGGCAGCCGGCCACGTCAACGGGAAGTGTAACCATCCGGTAGGCTGTGATTCGGTCGACCTCGGCCCCCAACCCAGCAAGACCCTCGGGAATCACATCCCGGGCGATCTCGCTGGCGGGGAAAAAGACCCTCGCCCCCTCCGCATCGCCAGCCTTCCGAAAAGCTTCGACAAGGCCCTCCCCATTTCCCGCCTCCGGGAGTCGATGGACGGCCCACCCGGCCTCCGAAAGGGAAAGGGATGTCGAGGGCCCGACCGCGGCGACCTTCACCCCATCCGGCAAATCCGGTTTCCGGGAAACCACCGCGTCCACAGCCCGGGGGGAGGAAAAACAGATCCAGTCGTAATCCGAAACCCGGGCCAAAGCTCCCAGAAGAGGGCAGACGTCCTCCGGAGGAGCAAAGCCCACACTCCCCCAATCCAGAACGTGGGCGCCTTTTTCACCGAGGAGCCGGCTGAGGGGCCCTTCCCCCTGCTCGCCCCTGGTGACCGCAACCCCCCGCCCCTCCAGTGGACTCTTAGTCCCCATGTATTCCCCTTCTGATCCCATCCAGGATTGTCTCTCCGCCCCGAGCCAAGAGATCCTCCGCCAGCGCCACACCCAGTGCCTCTCCTTCTTCCGGCACTCCACTCACCTCTCCCTCGACCCCAACGGTGCCATCCAGTGAGCAGACTACCCCACGAAGCCTCAGCACGTTCGCCTCAATATCCGCGTAGGCCCCCACAGGCACCTGGCATCCGCCCTCGACACGCCTGAGAAGGGCCCGTTCACATGAGGTGGCCGCCCTGGTAGGAGGATGATTCAGGGCATCGGTCCATCTTCGGGTTTCCAGATCATCAGCCCTTACCTGAACGCCCACGGCCCCCTGGGATACCGCCGGAAGGAAGTAGTCGAAGGGAAGGACTGCCGAGATGCGGTCACCCAGTCCCAGGCGCTTCACCCCAGCGGCGGCCAGGACGATGGCATCGTAATCCCCTCGATCCAACTTCTCGATCCGGGTCGGCACGTTCCCCCGCAGATCCATCAACTGCAGATCGGGGCGCCATCTGGCCAGGAGAGCCCGGCGGCGCAGGCTGCTGGTCCCGACCCGGGCCCCACGAGGGAGGGATTCCGGAGCACCCGAAGCCCCACCGCCTCCCGAAGCCGCCAGGCCACCCAAGCTCTCAAGGCTGCAGGAGGGTCCGAATAGAAGCGCGTCCCGGGGATCTTCACGCTCCATCACTGCAGAAAGGGCAAGGTCCGCAGGAAAAGTCGTAGCCAGATCCTTCAGACTATGGACCGCGACGTCGATACGATCACGGAGGAGAGCTTCCTCGATTTCTTTGGTGAAAAAGGCCTTACCCTGAAGCTTGTAAAGAGGGATGTCCTGAATGGCGTCCCCCTCGGTCTTGATGAGGACCAACTCAGGGTCAGGAGCCCCGGGAATCCCTCGGATAGCGGCCGCGACATGCTCGGCTTGCCACCGGGCCAGAGCCGAGGCTCTGGTTCCGATTCTCAAACGCTTCAGCTGCACCCTCACCTCCCTTGGTCTTCCCCATCTTCTGACTTCCCTTCCCCTTTTCCCTCAGGCTCTCCGGAGGGGGCTTCCTCGGGCCGACCCTCCTGGAACGACTCCAGATCGAGCTCGAAGAGTTCCTGGATCGCCACCAGCTTGTGGATTCCGTGCTGGCTGGAGGTTTCCACTTTTCTGATGCGGGTGGTCGGCTGATGCAAAAGTTTGTTAAGAAGGGCCCGGGTGTACTCTTTCAGGGCTTCCTGGTCGGCGGACCCGAAGTTCTTGACCTGGCGCTCCAATTCCTTGTCGGCGATCTCCTGAAACCGCCCCCGGAGGGCCCGGATTACCGGAACCATGTCCAGGGACTCATACCAGGAGATGAACCGGTCCACCTCCTCAACGATGATCCCCTGGACTTTGGGAATCTCCTTGCGCCGCCGGGCCTTATTCTGGTCGGCGATGCTCTCCAGAGCATCCAGGTCGTAGAGGAAGACGTGGTCGAGATCTCCGACCCCGGGATGGATGTTCCTGGGGTTGGAAATATCCACCAGGACCTTGGGCCCTCGGGACGACCGCTTCAGGACTCGTGACATCCTCCGGGCATCGATGATGGGCTCCCTGGAAGCGGTAGCGGCCACGATCACCTTGGCCTCTATCAGGGCACCATCCAGTTCCTCCCAGGGTCGAGCCCTTCCGCCCAACTCCGAGGCCAGTTCCTGAGCTCGCTCGAAGGTCCGGTTTACGACGGTGAGAGAGTCCGGCCCAGCGTCGGCGAAGTGGCGGGCCACCAACGCTCCAGTGTCTCCAGCCCCCAAAACAAGGACCGGATACCGCTCCAGCCGATCCACGATCTTCTGGGCCATCTCCACCGCAGCATGGGCGACGGAAACGGTACCCCTTCCGATCTCCGTTTCGTTTCTTGCCCGTTTCCCCACATGTAGTGCGGAGTTAAACAGGCGGGTGAGCAAGGCCCCCACGGTCCGGTTGTTGTCAGCTACATCGAAGGCATCACGAACCTGCCCGATAATCTGGGACTCGCCGACCATGAGGGAGTCGATGCCCGAAGCGACGTGGAAGAGATGCCGAACGGTCTCCCGGCCTGACCAGGAATAGGTGTACTTCCCGTTGCTCAGGTAGGGGACTCCCTTCAACTCATCGATGGTTTCCCTGAGGAGGCCATCGGCCTCGGATCGATCACCGGCAAAGGCGTAGAATTCGGTTCGATTGCAGGTGGAGAGGGCCACGACCTCCCTGATAACGCCGGGGTGTTGCCGGAGCCTCGAATAAAGAGTCTCCATCTCCTCGGGATGGACCTGTACCTGGTCTCGGACATCAGCCGAGGCCGTTTTGTGGTTCACCCCCAGGACGATGAGATCCATCGGGTCAGGAAAACTGGTGGAAGGAAGGAAGAATCAGATTCACCGCGAGTGAAGAGCCCAGCATGAGAATGAAGGCCAAGACCGATAGGTACGCGACCTGACGGTTGGGCCAGCGGAGCAGATATCGCCCTCCCAGCGTCAGGCTGTAGAGGAGCCAGAGTGCCAACGTGAGGAGGAATTTGGGGTCGGTGTAGAACGTGCCCTCGAGCCACCCGCTGGACGTCAAATCCCGGGCCCAGATGGTTCCTAGAACCATGGCCAAGGTAAGAGCGACCCAGCCGAAGATGACCGCTCCCTGGTTCAGCCTGGAGAGGGTCTCGAGATTCGGAAGTCGACGGAAGATCAGCCCCACCCGGTGACCCTTCAACTCACGGTAAAGGAGGGCATACATGGTCCCGTACACAGCCGCCACCGAAAGAGCCACGTACCCCAGAAGGGCTGAGGTGACATGCATAGAAAAAAGAGGAGAGCGAAGGATCTCATCCACTTCTCGGGAATGAACGATGAATGCGCTGGAAAAGACCTGGAAAAACAACACGGGAACCAGAAGAAAGATCCCGGTCATCTTGTCCTTCCACCGCCACTCGAGAGCCAGGTAGACCAGAACCATGGCAAAGGCGATGAAGGTGAAGCCCTCCCAGGCGTTCGCCACAGGAACATGTTGAAAGGCCATCGTAGCCAGTATCAGGTATGCCAAATGGCACCCAGCCACCGACGCAGTGATGCGGGTCGCCCAGATTTTGGCCCATTCCGGTGACTCGAGGAACACCACCAAATAGGCCAATGCCGCCAGGAGGTATCCCAACGGCAATAGAATGTTCAAGAGCTGTAGCACCGTCTGCACGGGCCTTATCTCCTTGTTCGTTCCCGAAACCAAACTTTAGGACAGACTTTTAATATGATGTGTCGGGAGTCCAATTGGAATCGGCCTTCGTGGCCTTGGGGGGCCATAGAAAGGGCGGGGGACCCGGGTCCCCCGCCCTTTCGGCTCCGCTACCGAGCCGAAACCGTTCGAAAATGATTGGTGTCAGGCCGTTCGTCAGGCGTCGTCCACCTCGTGCCTCTCCACCTCGATGGAACAGTCCGTCACCAGCGCTGCGATCGCTCCCACTGCGGCCCAGACCGGGAAGATAGCGGCCCCCACGACACCGATCGTCAGTGGGATTTCGATGAGGGTTCTATCCTCGTCGTTCTTAATCGTTATCCGGCGGATATTGCCCTGCTGAAGGAGTTCTTTCACCTTCGAGAGAAGCTTCTCCCCTGCGACCTTGTAACGCTCCCGGCCGTGGGATTCCTGAGCTTCCTGTTCTTCCTGTTCTTCCTGTGCTTCTTCCTCCGGGGCCTGTTCCTCGGCCGAACTGAATTCCTCGGTCATGGTTCCTCCTATAAACGTGGATCTTTGCCCTTCACCCTACGGATTCAGGAGGGGAAAGGTTCGCCTTCGGGTCCAGGTGAATCAATTGGGGTTCTGGGTGGTTCCAGTGCGGCCCTGGACTCTGCCACCGCACCCGAGGTCAGGCGATCGAGGAGGCTTTGCCACCGGCGGGTACCCCGGGTCCAAATGGTCCGGGCCAATCCATATCCCACCGCCGCTCCGCCGGCCACCGTCCCGGCAATCGCCAGCCCTGCTGCGGGTTCGACGATCCCCACGGTGATTCCGGCTATCCCCAGGCTCACCATGATGGGAATGTAGTGACTCAGAAAGGCCTCCTTACCTCTTTCCACGGAGGCGGTGACCTTGGCACCGTCGCCCTCAGGAGAAACCCTCACTACTAAAGGAGCAACCTTGCTGTCATTCTTCCACTCCACTCCCCCCAGGACTTCGTGGGACTCACCCTGAGTCTCCGTCAACCGGCGAACAAGATCGAGAATGCGAGACATCTCCTCCGGGCCAGGGCGGCAGCCAATGGACCGTTCGACCAGCATTTTCGGCGGTCCCCCAAACAAACGGGCAAGGGTACCCCATTCGGGGGTAGCCAGAGAATCGACGGCCTCCAGCACTCTCCCAGGATCAATCCCGACCTCGACGGCGATCCCTCTGATCTCGGAAAGCGTCAGCCCTCCGGGGGGCATTTTCGGAGGCGGGGTGTGGGGAACCGCCGCCGAACCGGCATCCAGCTCGATCGCTCGACGAAGGATCAGGGCGAATTCTTCTTCGGAAAACCGTGGTTCATCGGTCTTTGGGGGCATGACAAGAATTCTCGGGGTCCAGGGACCGCAACGCAAGAAACTTTGGACGCCGGGGAACTTTTTTGATCTGGCTTCCCTACCGTAATACGGGGCTTCGGAGATTTCTCTTTGAATCACCCCCCAGGTGTGTCAGGTCCTTTGGCCCAGATTGAAAGGGGTCCGCAATGCTCCGCCTTTCCGCCACCCTCCTGATCTTCCTTACCGCCTGCGCCCCCGCCACTCAGTCCCCCGGGCAGCCGATGCAAACGCCCGCACCCAGAGCCGGTGCGGCCGTGGGGGATGACTTCAAGGATGGAAGAGTGACCAATGTCAAACC
>CAYOVN010000086.1:0-14310 GCA_964407425.1 uncultured Gemmatimonadaceae bacterium | reverse complement strand
GGATTCAGGGTGACGATTCGAGGGTGGCCATTTGAGGGTGACGATTGGACCTCACAGGACAGGGCGGCGGCGAGGGTTTGGAACCGAGTGAGACCTGGGTGGGATCCCGGGTCTATCTCCGATTGTTCTTGCGCTTCGAGCCCCTACTTCCCAGGGTAAGGGTAACGATCCACCAAGCAAATGAAGGGGAGGCTGGAAAAGGCCGTATCCCCACAAGAAACTCCGCGCGACCTGGGGAGCCGAACTCGTCCGGTCCCCTCCATCATCCAAGGAGAAGACAATGGATCCTACTACCCTCCTAGGGATCGGGGCCGCCTTCGGGCTCGGGGCCTTGTTCACTTCCCTCCGGGTCCTTTGGGAATATGAGCGTGGGGTCATCTTCCGCCTTGGAAAACTAACCCGGGCCAAGGGCCCAGGTCTGATCTTCCTCGTCCCCTTCGGCCTCGAACGCATGCGAAAGATGGACCTCCGGATCGTGGCCCTGGACATCCCGCCCCAGGACACGATCACCAAGGACAACGTCAGCTTGTCCGTGAATGCGGTGGTTTATTTCCGGGTGGCCGATCCGGCGAAGGCCGTCGTGGAGATCGAGGACTACTACTTCGCCACCAGCCAGCTGGCGCAGACCACCCTCAGAAGTGTCATCGGTCAATCCGAGTTGGACGAACTTCTGGCCGAACGGGAACAGATCAACGAAATCGTTCGAAAGATTATCGACGTCGGAGCGGACCCGTGGGGGATCGAGGTCACGGGCGTGGAGATCAAGGACATCGACCTCCCGAAGGAGATGAAGCGGGCCATGGCGAAACAGGCTGAGGCCGAGCGGGAACGAAGAGGAAAAGTCATCGCGGCTGAGGGTGAGTATCAGGCTTCCAAGAAGCTCGCTCTAGCTGCCAACGTGATCGAAAAACATCCTGTGGCCGTTCAGCTCCGCTTCATGCAAACGGCCGTGGAAATCGCCGCCGAGAACAATTCCACCACCGTCTTCCCCATCCCCATGGAGCTCTTCGGGGCCATCGCTAAGGGCCACGGGCCCTCGTTGACGGAAGAGGAGATCAAGGAACTGGAGTCCGCAGATGTGAATGATCCGGTTCTTCAGGAAGGGGCGGAAACCCAACTCCTGGCCGAAACGGCCAAGTCGATCCTCGGACTGAAAGCTGCGGGAGGGTCGAAGAAGGAACAGGAGAAGATCGCCGTCAAGCAGGGGGACGAGGGGGAGGAATAGTTCGGGGCGGGACCGCCGGGTGCGGGACGACCGCGTGAGGGCCGACCGCGTGCGGGACGTCCGGGTGCGGAACCGCCGGGTGCAGGGCAGCCGAACCCCGGAATACCCGGTGACCTGATCGGGAAAAACAAAGAGGGGTGCCGACCTTCCGGCACCCCTCTCTTCATTCGAAATCCTTCGTTCAAAACCTCTGTTCACAACCAGCCTGGGCCAGTAGGCCCCGACTCAGGGAATCGTATCAGCCACCGAGTCCCTGGGTTCGACCAGACGATAAAGCACCTCTCCCTCACGGATCATTCCATGCTTCCGGGCGATCCTCTCCAGGGTGGCGGAGTCGTTTTCCAGGGAGTCGGCCCGAGCCCGAAGGTACGCGACCTCCTCTTTCAACAGGGAAAGCTCCTGCTCCTGGACTTCGATCTCCCCCCTGGCCTTTCGGAGTTCCCAAAGGGAATACTCCCCGCCAAAAAGGGCGTAGTAAACGGCCAACCCCAGGAGGGTCGGGAGAACCAGCCGCTTTATTTTTGCCATAATCCTTTTCCGGGGTACCGGGCGTTGTCACCCAGGGCTTCTTCGATCCGGAGAAGCTGGTTGTACTTGGCTACCCGGTCCGTTCGGCTTGCGCTTCCCGTCTTGATCTGACCTACGCCGGTGGCCACGGCGAGGTCGGCGATAAAGGTGTCTTCCGTCTCCCCTGATCGATGGGAGATCACGGAGCGGTAACCGGCCTCGTCGGCCATTCGAATCGCCTGCATGGTTTCGGTCAGCGTCCCGATCTGGTTGACCTTGATCAGGATGGCATTCCCCACACCCTCTTTGATTCCCCGCTCCAGTCGCTCTGGATTGGTGACGAAAATATCGTCCCCAACGATTTGGACCCTGTCCCCTACCCGCCTTGTGAGAGCCCCCCAGGCATCCCAGTCGTTCTCATCCAGGGCATCCTCGACGGACTGGATGGGATAGCGCTTCAGCCATTCGTCCCAGAACTGGACCATGCCAGGGGAGTCCATTTTCTCACCGGACGACCAACGGAAGACATACTCTCCTTCTTCCGAATAAAACTCGCTCGCGGCGGCATCGATGGCCAGAACAATATCCTCTCCGGCTTTGTACCCAGCTTTTTCGATGGCCAGGAGCACCACTTCCACCGCCTCGTCATTGCTGGCGAGATCCGGGGCGAAGCCACCTTCATCCCCCACCGCCGTGTTCTTACCTTGGTCGGAAAGAACCTTTTTCAGATGGTGGAAGATCTCCGCACCCATCCTCAAGCCTTGTGAAAAGGACTCAGCTCCCACCGGCATGACCATGAATTCCTGAATGTCGACGTTGTTGGGTGCGTGGGACCCGCCGTTCAGGATGTTCATCATGGGCACCGGAAGGATATGCGAGTCCGGGCCACCAAGATATTTGTACAGGGGCATTTTGTTTTCGGCGGCGGCAGCCCGGGCTGCGGCCATGCTCACCGCCAGGATCGCATTCGCTCCCAGCCGACCCTTGTTGGACGTGCCATCCAACTCGATGAGGGTCCGATCGATATCCAGCTGCTCCCTGGCCTCAAACCCACGGACGGCATCCCGGATCTCTCCGTTGATATGCTCGACAGCCTTCAACACGCCTTTTCCAAGGAACCGCTTGGGGTCTTTGTCCCGAAGCTCCACCGCTTCGTGCTCACCGGTGGACGCCCCGCTGGGGACCGCCGCCCGGCCCATTGCCCCTGTTTCCAGGAACACCTCCGCCTCCACCGTTGGGTTCCCTCTGGAGTCCAGGATCTCACGACCGCGAATGTCCACAATGGCTGACACGTTTCGCTCCTCAGTTATTGATTGTGATTCTCCCCCGGTACGCCTTCTCCAGCCCCCTTCAGGGCTGCGATGGCGTCCCAGGATTCATTCAATAGACGATTTCGATCCCGTATAGTAGACCCTACGGTGGGAATCGGTTCCCCAATCCTGAGGGTGATTTTTCCAGGACGGACCCTCATAGAGCCCTTGGCCATCACCGCACGGCTCCCCACTACGGCCACAGGAACCAGGGGAACCTGGCCCTGAACGGCCATGACGAAGGCACCCTTCTTGAACCTTTTCAACCGCCCGTCGGAAGACCGGGTGCCCTCAGGAAAGAGCACCATCGTGAGTTTTTCCTCATGGATCTCCCTCCAGGCCTGATCCAGGGATTCGATGGCTGCTTCCCTGTTCCCCCGGTCCACCGATACATGACCGCACAACTTCCACGCCTTCCCGAAAATGGGGATCTCCCCCAGTTCCTTCTTGGCGACAAACCGATACCGGACGGGAAGATGAGCCGCCAGGGCGAAGGTGTCGAACCAGGACTGGTGGTTGGAAACCACGATCTGCGGCTCGTCGGTGAGGAGGTTCTCAACCCCCTCCAACTCAACAGGGGCATTCGCCGCCCACAGGATATTCTTTGACCAATTCCGGCAGGCTCGATCACAAGCGCAATGGAAGTTCCTTCTCCAGAAGTAGGACCGGACGACCACGCCACCCGCATGGTAGATGGTAGCCCAGAAGCCTATGAATAACACCCAGAGCGTTCGGATCACCCTTCCTCCTCGACCAAAAAGTGACTGAAGCCTCCCCGACCCACCGGCTCCAGACCCCCGTCTTCATCCTCCAGGAACACCCCTTCTCCCTCCGACACCAAACCGATCCTCGTCAGAGGAATCCCGAAGCTCTCTCGAAAGGGTGTTACCCACTCGTCGAGGGCCTTCGGGGGGACGGTAAAACACAACTCATAATCCTCGCCACCCCGGAGGGCGAAGTGAAGGGGTTCGGTATCCTGGATAGATGGATGAACGGGGATTCGCGCCTTTTGAAGAACAAAAGACAGCCCGGACGCCGCCGCCAGATGGCCGGCATCCCCGGCCAGCCCGTCCGACAGGTCGATAAGACTGTGGAGGGGCGCGGTCTCCGCAAGCCAAAGGGCTTCCTGAATTCTCGGCTTCGGCCGGGCGAAGATCTCCCGGAGGTCCGGAGGAGGAGTCCCGCCCCTGGTCCAATGGGAGACTGCGGCGCCGCTTCCACCCAACCATCCGGTGACCCACACTTCGTCCCCAGGCTCGGCACCGGACCGGAGTACCGGGGATTCGGAACGCCCCAGAGCCACGACGTCCAGGGTCACAGACCCGGGCGATCGGGCAAGGTCCCCACCGATGATCTGGACGCCTTCCCACTCACACGCCTGGGAAGCGCCGCTCTGCAGCTCAACCGCCCAGGTGCCGGCCCGGGAGGAATCCAACGCCATGGTAAGGAGAACGCCCAAGGGCTCGGCTGCCATGGCGGCCAGATCACTGAGGGCTGCCGCGGTGGCCCGGAATCCAATCTCCTCCGGGGTGAGCCAATCCGACCTGAAATGGACCCCCTCCACCGAGAGGTCAGCGCTGACCACAACCCCGCCCTCAAGGATGGCGCAGTCGTCTCCAGGCCCCAGGAGGACCCCAGGGGTCACGGGCCCCTGCCCTCTTACCAGGGTCCGGATCAGGTCGAACTCAGCCCCGGGACCCAAAAGGATGGAGCCGTCATCTGTCATCTAGCCGGATCCTGATCAAAAAGGAGGAAGGGAAAGTCCAGCTCCGAATCCCCTTCCCCTTCTTCGCAAAGGGCGCCCGGCATGGCCTCGATGACATCTTCCGGAGTCAGGCTCACGCCCAAAGCTGCCCTGGCTGCGGCCCGCCCGGAGGTGTAGAGCCCCAGCGATGCAGCTTCATGGGGCAGAGAACCCTGAGCGAGAAAAGCTGCGATGACGCCGGAAAGGACGTCCCCCATTCCCGCCGCCGCCAGATCGGAGTTTCCAACGGTATCCACCAGGAGGCGGGAGTTTGGCGTGGCTACCAGAGAAGGCATCCCCTTCAGAAGGACGGTACACCCTGTCTCCTGGGCGAACTGGAGGGCCACCCGAGGCCGTCCCTTGACGATGTCCCGAACTTCGATCCCGGTGAGGCGTGACATTTCCCCCGGATGGGGCGTCAGGATCACATCTCTCTTCTTCCCAATAGCCTCCAGGGAGAGTCCAAGGCCCATGGAGAGCATGTTGAGCCCGTCGGCATCCAGGAGAAGGGCCTGCCCTCCCTCCACCGCCAGAACACGCTTCAAGGCCTCCTGGCCCACTTCGTCAGTGCCCATCCCGGGCCCGAGTCCAATAGCCCGGGACGCATCAACGGCTTCCTTCAGGGCCGCCTCATCCGAACTGTCCACATAAACCGCCTCCGGGACCGCCTCCTGAAGGATGCCCCGGTTTTCCGGCGGGGAGGCGACACGAAGGAATCCGACACCCGTTCGAAGGGCGGCCCGGGCCGCAAGAATGGCGGCTCCCGCCATGCCGGGATGTCCGGCAACCAAAAGGAGGGCCCCGACCGCGTTCTTGTGTGTGTCCGGTTCTCTTCTCGGGAGGCGTCGACTCACCCAACCCGGGGTGATGAGATTGGCCTGAAAGCTGTCCTCCGTTACCGGAGGGAACCCTATCTCCACGGCTACGAGGCGGCCTACCAGCGCTCGACCCGGATGAAGCAGAGATCCGAGCTTTGCCCCACCGAAGGCAACGGTCACAGCCGCGAGAACGGCGTCCCCCGGTATGGCTCCGGTCACCGCGTCCACCCCTGAAGGGATATCCAGGGCAACAACGGGGGCCTCGCTTCGATTCATCCCCTGGATGGCGAAGGCCTGCCGTTCCCTGGGAGGACCGGAAATCCCCGTCCCCAGAACCCCGTCCACGATGACCTCGGCAAGGGAGAGTTCGCCGGCAATCCGGCCCACATCCCCCTGAAAATCCTGATCCATGAGGGTCCGAATGCCCCAGCCGTGAAGGAGTTCTTCATCCTCCCCCCGATCTCCCACCAGAATGGCGGTCACGGGGCGCCCCCAGGCTGCAAGATTCCGCAACAGGACCAGGGCATCCCCACCGTTGTTTCCGGTTCCCACCAGGGCCGTTACCTGCCCTCGGGGATAGAGCTTCTGGAGAACCTGGGCCGCCGAACGGCCTGCATTTTCCATCAGCGTGGGCTGGGGGACCCCCAGCTCTTGGATGGCGATCCGGTCGAACTCGGAGCTTTCCGTTCCGGTGGGCGCACCCACCAGGGCCCGCCCGAATGGTCGAATGGGAAAGTCTATGGACGTATTCATCAGGTTCCCCCGGGGTGGAGGGAGGATCGATTCAACAAATCCAACGGACCCGGAGAACATCCCTGGGGAGTTCTCCGGGCCGCGGGGGGCCTACTTGTAGCTTTGGCCGATGGTCCGCCCGAAGGTGATTTCCCCGTTGTCAATTCGAATATTGAATCCACATTCGGGGTTTGAGCATACCCACGCTTTGTAGCGTATCGCAGCCCCGTCCCGTCCGTAATCGGATAGTGGGATGAGAATAGCATTATCACACTTCTGGCACTTCGGATACCCGTTCACTTCCACCATGATCAACCCTTCCCAACGGCAAGCAGGTCATTGGGCCGGCCGGGAACGAGCCCGGCGGCCCACCTGGGTGAATCCCCCCTGGTCAAAACCGCCCTCCCCAGGGGTAGTCCGTCTCGAAGACTTCCTCAAAATCAAACAGTCCTTGGAAGTCTTCCCTAGTGTCTTCATCCTGCTTTGTAAGGACTCCGCACTCCACCATAGCGAATACGATCTCGCCCAGATCCTCGGTTCCATGGATTCCCCAGTGTCCGAGAACGGTCCTGGCCATGGGTCCATACTGTTTCAAGGCCAGATTCCGAACGCCATGGGCCAACTCCTCTCCGGAGAGGTGCCGGGGTTCATCCAGGTCCGCCAGGACAGCATGAAGGGCGGATAGAAGGAACACATAGGCCTTCCCATGGAACCTGGGGTTTTGATCCTGAAGCCTCTCGAGAATCTCCTCGGCGAATTGCAACTCCGTCATCCTAAAAAAATACCCTCTCCCCTTGGGGACGCCACCCTTCAAACAACAGCGGTGAACTCTTCATAAAGGGGATAGTTACCGCAGAGGTCGCTCACTCCAGCCTTCACACCCTGCCTCAAAGCCTCATCCGTCGGATTATCCAGGACTCGAACGATCCATTCGGCGATCTGGGTCATGTCGCTTTCCGACATCCCCCGGGTGGTAAGGGCCGGCGTGCCGATCCGGAGACCGGACGTAACGAAGGGAGAGCGAGTCTCACCGGGGACCGTGTTCTTGTTGACCGTCATCCCGGCCTCTTCCAGGGCGTGCTCAGCTTCTTTCCCCGAGAGATCCGGGTGGCTGGGTCGGAGGTCCGCCAGTAGGAGGTGGTTGTCGGTGCCGTCGCTCACGAGCTTGAGCCCGCGGCTCATGAGGCCCTCCGCCAGGGCAGCAGCATTCGCGATAACCTTTTCGGTGTACCCTTTGAAGGTGGGTTGAAGCGCTTCCTTGAACGCCACAGCCTTCGCCGCGATGACATGCATCAAAGGTCCACCCTGAGTCCCCGGGAACACCGCCTTGTCGATGGCCTTCTGGTGCTCCTCCTTGCAAAGGATCAGGCCGCCCCTTGGACCCCGAAGGGTTTTGTGGGTCGTCGTTGTGACAACATCCGCATAGGGCATCGGGGTGGGGTGGGTCCCCGTCGCCACGAGCCCGGCGATATGGGCCATATCAACCATGAGGATAGCCCCGACTTCCTTGGCGATATCTGAAAACGCCTGAAAATCGATGGTTCTCGGGTAGGCGCTGGCTCCGGCGATGATGAGCTTTGGCTTCTCGGCGATGGCCTGGTCCCGGAGAGCGTCATAGTCGATCCTGCCGTCCGAATCGCCAACCCCGTAGGAAGCCACCTCGAACATGGATCCGCTGAAGTTCACGGGGGAGCCGTGGGTCAGGTGTCCACCGTGGCTCAGACTCATTCCGAGGAACTTGTCCCCAGCCTTCAAGAAGGCCAGGAAAGCAGCCATGTTGGCCTGGGCACCCGCGTGAGGCTGTACGTTCGCATGATCGGCTTGAAAGAGTTCCTTTGCCCGGTCTCGGGCCAGGTCCTCCACCACATCTACATGCTCGCACCCTCCATAATACCGTTTGTGCGGGAGTCCCTCGGCATACTTATTGGTGAGGACCGTGCCCATCGCCTCCAGCACTGCGGCCGACACGAAGTTCTCACTGGCAATAAGCTCCAGCTGTGAGGCCTGTCGGCCAGCCTCGGCCTTAACGGATGCGAAAACCTCGGGATCGGTTTCTTTAAGATGTTCCAGCATGGATTCGTCTCGCTTCGTTTATTTGTAAGGTCCGGCTGCCGGGACACCTGGAGTGCCCCGGCAACTGGCCTGTCGGTTTGACTACTGTCTGTCCTGGATGAGCCCCGGTAGGCTCAATACTCCAGGGCTCCCAGCTCCGTCCGACGCAGATAGCGCACGTCTTCCATCCGCTGTTCGGCCACTTGATCGGAAGCCTTAGCGGTGGTGATCCCCTCGGCCTCAGCGAGCTCGAGAATCCGGATGAGCGTGCTGTAGATCTCTCCGGCCTTCCGCAGGCTGCGCTCTGCCGGCCAGCCCTGGATCTCCGCGTAGACGTTGATGAGTCCACCTGCGTTTACGAGGTAGTCAGGACCATAGAGGATCCCCTTCGCCTCAACCTCTTTGGCGTGCCTGGGCTCAGCCAGCTGATTGTTGGCTCCACCCACAACGATGTCCACGTTCAGGACTTTGAGGGTGTCGTCGTTGAGAATGGCCCCAAGGGCGCAGGGCGCAAAAACGTCAGCATCGACGCCGTAGATTTCGTCCGTCCCGACTGCTTTGGCTCCGAACTCCTTCACGATGATATCCACCTTTTCCTCATCGATGTCCGTGACCGTGAGCTGGGCGCCCTCTTCCACCAGGTCCTGACAGAGGAAATAACCCACGTGGCCGCATCCCTGAACCGTGACGTGTTTACCGGCCAGAGAATCGTCCCCGTACTTGTGTAGGGCCGCAGCCTTCATGCCCTGATAGACGCCGTAGGCCGTTACCGGAGAGGGGTCTCCGGACTTCCCCATCAGGCCGCAGACGTGGTCCGTTTCCATGTGGACGAAGTCCATGTCGGCCGGAGACGTACCCACGTCCTCAGCCGTGATATACCGTCCAGCCAGGGATTCTACCGCCCGGCCATGGGCCCGGAAGATCATTTCCCGGTCTCGGGTATTCGGATCACCGATGATTACCGATTTCCCCCCGCCGAGATTCAGACCGGCCAGAGCTGACTTGTAGGTCATACCTCTCGCCAACCGCAGGGCATCCTCGATGGCTTCAGCGTCCGTTCCATAGTTCCAGAAGCGGGTGCCCCCGAGGGCTGGACCGAGCATAGTGTTGTGAATTGCGATAATTCCTTTGTACCCGATACGGGGCTCACTCCAGAACACGACCTGCTCGTGTTCACGCTGGCCCATTCTCTCAAAAATCTCCATTCGACCTTCCTCCCCGTCCTGAGTCAAACTGCGGCTTCTCGGTTATCGGTCAGGCCTGGTCCTCCCGGAGAGCATCCCGGGCGATGACAAGCCTCATGATTTCGTTGGTACCTTCGTAGATTTCCGTTCCCTTCGCATCCCTAAAAAGGCGCTCAACCGGATAGTCCCGCATGTATCCGTAGCCTCCAAAGATCTGCACTGCTTCGTCTGTGGTCCAGACCGCACCTTCAGATGCCGAAAGTTTGGCCATTGCCGCCAAAGCTCCCGGTGAGGGAAACTCACCTCCGGCCCCTTCCTCCAACACCCCGGCAGCCGAAAGAGTGAGGGCCCTGGCCCTGGTAATCCTGGTGATCATCTCGGCCAGTTTGAACCGAGTGGCCTGGAACTCGGATAGAGCACGACCAAACTGAACCCGTTCCTTCGCGTAGTCCCTCGCATGTTCGTAGGCAGCCCGGGCGATCCCTATGGCCTGGGCGGCGATTCCAAGGCGACCGAGCTCCATGGCTTCCATGGCATACCGAAAGCCCTGCCCCTCCTCCCCCAGGAGACTCTCAGCCCCCAAGGGCACCTCTTCCAAACACAACTCCACGGTCTCGGAGGCAGCCAAGCCCATGGTGACCTCCCGTTTCCCTATCTCATAACGGTGGAGTTCCGGGTCCAGAAGGAAAGCGCTGATCCGACCCTCCTCCCCCCCCTTGGCAAAAACAACGACCAACCCACCCAGGCCGCCGTTGGTCACCCACTTTTTCGTGCCGGACAGTACTCGGTCGGATCCCCGCCATTCCCACGCGGCAGCCAGGGACCTGGCATCACTTCCTGCATCCGCCTCGGAAAGGGCAAAAGCTCCCAGGATCTCGCCGGCGGCGACCCTGGGCAGATACCGTTCCTTCTGCGCTTCAGTACCATAGCGCCGAAGAAGATCGGTCACTGGCCCGGCGTGTATGGCCACACCCAGGGCTACACTGGCATCCCCCCAGGCCAACTCCTCCAGCACCAGGAGGTAGGTCACCAAATCCAGGTCCAACCCACCGAAGGCTTCCGGAGCCCGCATCCCCATAAAGCCGAGCTCGCCAAGTTTGGAAAAGACTGCCGGATCCAAGCCCCTCCGGGCATCCCATTCCGAAGCAAAGGGCCGGATTTCCCGGGACGAAAACTCCCGGGCCAGGGCCCGAATTTCGGACTGCTCTTCGGTCAGGCGAAACGTCAACGGAATCCTCTCACTCAGAGACGCTTGGAAAAGACCTTAACGGGCGTAGGAGAAAAACCCTCGACCACTTTTACGGCCCAGCCAGCCAGCCGCCACATACTTCCGGAGGAGTGGGCAGGGGCGATATCGGTCATCCCCGATATCCCGGTGCAGAACCTCCAGAATGCTGAGGCAGGTATCGAGGCCAATCAGGTCCGCCAAGGCCAGGGGGCCCATCGGATGAGCCATACCAAGCTTCATCACCGTGTCGATGGCCTCCGCTTGGGCGACGCCCTCCATAAGGGCGAACACGGCCTCGTTGATCATGGGCAAGAGAACCCGGTTCGAAACGAAACCCGGGAAGTCGTTGACCTCCACCGGTGTCTTACCGAGGAACTCGGACAGCTCCATGACCGTCTTGGTCGTTTCGTCGTCCGTGGCCAACCCTCGAATGACCTCCACCAACTTCATCATGGGAACAGGGTTCATGAAATGCATCCCGATGACCTTCTCCGGGCGATTCGTGAACGCTGCAATCTCCGTGATCGAAATAGAGGACGTATTAGAGGCTAGGATGGCGTCCTTGGGGCTTTCTTCATCCAGCGTTCGGAAGATCTTCTCTTTGAGTTCCAGCTTCTCGGGAACGGCCTCCACCACCAGTTGGGCCTCCGAGATTCCATCTTCCAGGGAGGTGGCGGTAATGATTCTTCCCAGGGCCTCCTCCTTCTCCCCTACGCTGATGAGCTCCTTCTTGACCTGTCGGTCCAGGTTCTTGAAGATCGTTCCCAGGGCCTTCTCCAGGAAATCCTGATCCTGGTCCACCAGGGTTACACTGAGCCCGGCCTGAGCACAGACATGGGCGATGCCGTTCCCCATTGTGCCGCCACCAATGACGGTGATTCTTTCTACGCTCATCTTGATTCTCCTCTAAAGCTCATGATCAACGGCCGGGCCGCCTTCGCTCGATCTCCCGGTTTCAGCCAGGAGCTATTCCAAAGGAGCACCGTCCAAACCAGGAGGACCGCCGTGGAAACGACGGAACCTTCCGGACCGAACGACCCTCCGCTCAACCAATCAGGCCCCCTGGTCACCGGCTCCAGGAGGGGCGTATCCACCAACTCCAACCCACTCACCGGCAGGTCGGCAAGAAAACCGTGGGTCCAGTTCCAGCCCAGATGGGCGCCAGTGGCCCACCAGAGACTGGCCGTCCGGAGGTAAATGACCCCAAGAAACAAGCCAGCCACCAGGATGTTCAGCAGCCCTACCCACGACGTATTCGGGTTCCCCAAGTGGAGGATTCCGAAGAGGAACGAGGTGACCCAAAGAGCCCAACCTCCCCCCCAGGCTTCCGCCAGAGCCTGAATGAGGTACCCTCGCATCAGGGCTTCCTCTCCGGCCGCGGGCACGGTGAAGAACCACAGGGACCTTCCACTCATCAGCAGGTAGCCCAGGCCATCCCCGGCGTCCGAAGTCCACCGAAGCACCCCCAACCCGAACATGCCTACCGTCACGCATCCCCCGACCCCAACTCCCAGAAGCAGGCCCAGGGCCAACTCCTTGGCACCCACAGGCGCAAAGTAAAAGCCCAGGGCACCGGGAGGTCTCCCATCCAACCTCAGGACCGCCCAGCCCGCAAGCACACTCCCCAGCAGGATCGGCAGGGTACCCAGGGGAAGGTCGGACGGGACCATGAATGAAAAGATCAGGATCCCACCGAAGGTCAGGAGGAGGAAAAGAAGAATCCTCCAACCCAACCGTACCCTCCCAGAGTCCGTCCGGAGAAAACTCAGGCCAGCTCTACGGAGAGGGCCACCGCGTTCCCCCCGCCCAAACAAAGAGCAGCCAGGCCCGAGGACTCACCCCGGTCCTTCATGGCGGCCAGAAGGGTCACCAGAACCCGAGCTCCGGATGCCCCGATGGGGTGCCCCAGGGCCACGGCGCCCCCGTTCACGTTGACCCTTGCTTCTTCGATCCCCAAGGCCCGGACATCGGCCAAGGCCTGGACCGCAAAGGCTTCATTCAGCTCGAACAAGCCGTAGTCTCCGGCCGCCTTGCCATCCTTGGCCATAAGCTTCTGGACCGCATCGATGGGGGCGAAGAAGAGATCCTTCGGTTCGGTGGATCCAACGGCGTAGTTCTTGATAAAGGCTGCAATGGGTAGCCCATGGGCCTCTGCGAAGGCCTGGGAAGCGACGACCAGAGAGGCGGCTCCGTCATTCAGGCCCGGTGCATTCCCGGCGGTGACGACGAGGTTCTCCAGGCCTTCAGGAGCGTCCTTGGGAAAAGCGGGCCGGAGTCGTCCCAGGGACTCCATATTGGTGTCTTTTCTTGGGCTCTCGTCCGTGTCCACGACGTTCACGCCCTTCCGGTGTTTGACCTCCACCGGCAGGATCTCCTCCTTGAACTTCCCACCCTCGATGGCGGCCACAGCCTTCATGTGGGACTGGTAGGCGAACTCATCAGCCGCCTCCCGCGTGATCCCGGCTTTGTCCGCCGTATATTCAGCGTGTCCTCCCATGTGACAATTCCCGAAGGAACACCAGAGGCCGTCGTAGATCAGGCCGTCCTGGACGGTCTGGTCTCCGAACTTGACCCCGCCCCGATGGTTTCTGAGATAGAAGGGCACGTTGGACATGGATTCGAACCCGCCGGCCACTGCAACGTCCAGGTCTCCGGCTTTGATGGCCTGGGAAGCCAGCATGACGGCTTTCAGGCCCGAACCACACACCTTGTTGATGGTCAATGCGGGAACGGACGCTGGGATCCCACCCTTGATGGCGGCTTGCCTTGCCGGGGCCTGTCCGCCTCCGGCTCCCAGGACGTTCCCCATGATCACGTCCTGAACCGCCCCCGGCTCTATCCCCGCGCGGCTCACCGCTTCCTGAACCGTGAGAGCACCCAACTGAGTGGCCGGCAACGTTGAAAGCCCACCCAGAAACCTCCCGATTGGGGTCCTGACGCCTGAAAGAATGACCGGAGTGTTCGCCTTATCCGCCATGGGTCCTAGACTCCCTTCCGTTTTTTCCGCCGCTTCGAGAACTCATCCTGATCGATGAGGGCGCTTAAAGTACGTGTTTCCCCTCTCGGAGGCACGCCCGAAATCAACCACCAGAGGTGTCCGTGGGGAGAGGTCGGAGAAGGGGCTTTTCCCCCAGGGGTGCCAGACGCCCCCAGGGCACCTTTGGATCATGTTGGAACAGGAGAATCCATTCCTCTTCCCGAATCTTTTCCCAGACGATCCTCTTGGTTTCCAAGGTTACCAGGGGTTCAAGGTCGTAGCCCATGATCCAGGGAAGAGGCAGGTGGGCTGAAGTCGGGCATAGATCCGACAAGAAGATGGCCTTTTCCCCTTCACTCTCCACCACGATGGATTGATGGAAGGGCGTATGCCCCGGGGTGGGAAGGAGGGAGATGCCTTCGAGAAGGTCAGTCGGGCCATCCACCAAATCCACCAAACCCGCTTCGACAAGGGGAGAATAGTTCTTGTGCATGTACGACGCAGCCACCCGTTCGTTCGGGGAGGCGGCAAAG
>CAYOVN010000085.1:0-14415 GCA_964407425.1 uncultured Gemmatimonadaceae bacterium | reverse complement strand
ATGGGCCTGGATAGACTCGAACTATCGACCTCACGCTTATCAGGCGTGATTTCACCAAAGAGACCAGGAACCGGTGAACAGTACGTAGGCCCCGAGAAGACCGTTGGTAACGGCATGGGCCAGGACCGGCACCCAGAGATTCCCCGTTTTTCTGTATAGCCAGGCGTAGGCCAGGCCCGCCAACAGCCCCGCAAACCAGAGACGGTGTTCACTGGCGAACAGAACGGAAGAGAAGAGGATAGCCTTGAACCCGAGGGTGGTGGCGTCCACGGAAAGGAAGGACGGGCGCTGAATCCAGCGGAGAAGGAAGGAGCGCCAAAACAGCTCTTCCATGACCGGCACGATTAGGGCGGCTCCCGCCAGCCTTACCAGAACCAGCCCCATATTCAGGCCGTCCCCGGATCCGGGGTCGAACCCCTCGCCCGGGGCAAAGGCCAGGGGCTTGAAGTCCAACTGGATCCAGAGCAGGAAAACCGCTAATCCAATACCGATTCCGAGGAAGCTGCCGTAGGCTCCGGGATTCGGTGCTTCCCTCAGTTCCTCGAAGTACTTCCAGAGCGCGATGAGGGCGATGAGCACGATCCCGACTCTCACGCCATAGAGCCAGCGTCCGTCCACGCCCCCGGGGAGAAGAGCCTCCAGGTAGGGCTGGAGGATCATCAGTCCGATGTAGAGGCCGAAAGGAATGGTTCGAGCAAGTCCTGGACGCTTCGACATGTCTCCCTTTCCTGGGGTTGCTATCTCAGAGCCTCACCATGATTCGCCGGACCACGCGTCGCTCAGGGTATCCGTTGCCGAGGGCATAGGGCCCCCGACCCTGGTGGCCATTCTAATACATTCTGGGAGAGGAGAGGACCGTCCCGGAACAGGGGCTGGGTCCTTGATCTTACGGGTTCGGGTCTTGTAAGAACCTTTCAGGAGCGATTCCCAGGCCGTTGCCATGGGGAGGGACCCTGATTAGATAGGTTCAACTTCCCAGATTTTCAGGAGATATGGAATGAGATTGTTTTCAGCAGTAGTGGCCTGTTCGCTTCTGACAGCCTGTACCGCTGGTACCGAGGCTGCACCGGAGATGACCAGTGCCGATAGGAGTCAGATTCAAGCCGAGGTCCTGGACTGGTCGGACCAGTGGTTGGAGAGCGGGACCAACCTGGAAGCCCAGGGCGTAGCTCATCTCTTCGACGAGGCCGACGGACACTTCGTCGACGGTGGCCGGTATCTGGCGACCTGGCAGGCCTATCTTACCCACTCCCAGGAGCTCTATAGAAGTTGGGAAAGCTGGGAAGGGCAGTGGGGCTCCCGCAGGATCGACGTCCTGGCAGACGATGCGGCTTTGTTCGTCGGGCAGGTGGAGAGCGTTATTACGACCGAAGAGGGTGTCGAGGCGGATGTTCAGTCCACCTTCAGCTTCGTTTTGAGGAAGAAGGAAGGGGTCTGGAAGGGTCTGTTCGGTCAGGTGGGTGGAGTCTGGACTCCCAGGCAATAGTCCCCGCCGCACCAGAATTGAAGTTCGCCGCCTCGGAGAATCCATGCCCTTTCACGACCATAAAACGCTTGGACGTACTGGCCTGTCCGTAAGCCGAATCGGCCTGGCGGGCGGTTACGGCGTTCCAGCTAAGGCGGTCGAAAAGGCCCACCACGAGTACGGCATAAACTACTTCTACTGGGTCAGCAGAAAGCCGGGGATGGGAGCGGCTCTCAAAAAGTTGGCCAGAGAAGGCCGGGAGAAGCTGGTAATCGCGGTCCAGTCCTACGACCATCTGGGTTTCTTTCTGAACCGCTCGGTTGAGAAAGCCCTCGCCGACCTGGATATCGAATACGTGGACATCCTCTTCCTGGGCTGGTTCAACAAGACTCCGGGCAACCGACTGATGGGAGCCGCCCGGAGACTCATGGACTCCGGCAAAGTCCGGTTCCTGGGGGTCACCAGCCACAATAGGAGCTTTCACGGCCGGCTGGCCCGGGCAGGAGAAGGCCCCTTTGATGTATTGCAGGTTCGTTACAACGCGGCCCACCGGGGTGCGGAGACGGATGTGTTCCAGAACCTGCCTCAGGCCCGGCCCGGGATTTCCGTCTATACCGCTACCCGTTGGGGAAAGCTCTTGAAGGCCAGGGCCATGCCGGAAGGGGAGGCTCCCATGACGGCTGCGGAATGTTACCGGTTCGCTCTTTCCCATCCCGGGGTGGACAACTGCCTGGCCGGTCCCCGTGATGAGGCACAGATGATGGAAGGTCTGGAGGCTCTTTCGGCGGGGCCTCTCGATCCGGAAGAGTTAGAGCGGATTCGAAGGATCGGCGATTACGTCCACGGCTGATCCGTGGGCGTCGAATCCTCCTGTAATTGCCCCCCCCCACTGCACCGTATGAAGAGTATGGTTCCCATAGGAAAGCCATCGGTATCGGAGGGTCAAATGCGGAGGTTTCTGGCGTATCCCATATCACCATTTCTTTTTTGGTTGCTGCTTTCGGGGCCCGCCCTGGCGGTACTCGGCCCAGGGAGGATCTCGGCTCAAGAGCTGAGCTACCAGGAAATGCGGGCTCAGGTGGTGGAGTTGTATGGAGAGGAGAGATTCGCCGAGGCAGCGGAGATTTTGACGGATGCCCGGGAGCGATACCCGGATCATCTCATGGCGAACTGTGTGAACCTGGCTCTGATGTACCTCCGGATGGAGAGATTCGAAAAAGGAGTGGAGGCGTTGGGGTATGGCCTGGACCACGGAATCTGGTATGGACAGTATGCCTTCCTTGATCCGACGTGGGATCCCATAAAGGGGGCGCCGGGGTGGGAGGACTTCGAGGGGCGGAACCAGAAAGCAAAGGAGTCGGCGGCCAGGGAGGTTGAACCGAGACTTGAAGTGGTTCTCCCGACAAACTATGACCCGGCTCGAAGCTACCCCCTCTTTCTCGCTCTCCACGGGGGTGGGGAGAACGTGGACTTGTTCATGCCGAATTGGGGGTCACCCGTATTGGCCCGGGAGTTCATCGTGGCCTTTCCCCAGTCCACCCAGCTCATAGCCATGGATGGGTACAACTGGACCGAGGATATCGCTTTGAGTCTCAGGGAAATCCGGGGAGCCTACCAGGAGGTCGTAGATCAATACCCCATCGATGAAGGTCATATCTTCGTCGGCGGATTCTCTTCCGGCGGTGTGGCATCTCTCGAAGTTGTTCTGAACGGCACCCTCCCCGTCCAAGGTTTCGTGGTCCTCTGCCCTGCCATGCCTGATGACTTTTCTCCGGAGGCGGTGAGGGCGGCCTCGGAGCGGGGGGTCCGGGGAACTCTGCTCACAACAGAAATGGATGGAAGAGTGGATCAACAGAGGAGGATGGCGGATATAATGAAGGAGGTGGGACTCCCTCTCGAGTTCCACATTACTCCCGATATCGGGCACTGGTATCCGGACGATCTGGCTGCTAGGATCGATGAGGCCATCGCCCACATTCGAGGAGAAGGATGAGACCAGCTACAAAGTCCGCTCGACTCGGCGTCCTGATGTTGTTTTTTGGGGCCCTGGGAGCCTGTGACTCCCTGGGCCCTGAGGACCAAGGGGGCTCCGGTTCCTTGACCGTTTCCCTGCTCTCCCCCAATGGCGCGGAGGGTTCTGCTGTTTTCGAGTTGACGGGAGGGGTGGGCCTCAGCACGGTTTCGCCCATTGGAGGCGAGGTGCTCTACCAGCATTTCGGAGGGTCGAGCCGAGTCGTGGTGGTCATGGATGATCCGGGTGTGGTGAGCTTCATAGTAAGGACTGACGACGTACAGGAGCTCCCTGAGGTGAACCTTATCCAGGTGGCTAGTGGGGCAAATGAGCTCAGGGGGTCTCTCGAAGGGTATACGGTCGAGTTCTCCGCCAAAAAAGACTCCTCGAAGAAGGGCAGGGGGGGCTGATCATGGGTGCCCGAAGCTTCTGGTCCATTGGAGCCGCCCTGTGCACCCTGTCTGTCTGGGTGAGCCCTGTTTCCAGCCAGGCGTTGCGTTCCTTCCCCGAAAGAGGATTCGTTCCCCGGCCCCCGGCCTACGATCAACGGTTGAGGGAAGAACCGAGCTTCTTCAGCCTCGGAGATGGATGGATCCAACGGACCCATGCGGCGATCCAAACCGGGTCCCCCTTGTCGGGAAATCTCCCGGTTCTCCTGATTCAAGGACTCTTCTCCGACTCTCCTGAGCCCCACATCAGTCAGCAGGATCTCCAGACCTCTCTATTTGAAGGACCGAGTGAATTCGGGACGCTCACCGATTACTACGATGAGGTTTCCGGGGGGCGTCTGACGGTCAGCGGTGAGGCCCTTCCCTGGGTCCGGACCACCGTCTCCATGGCCGAGGCCGTGGGAACATCCTACGGCCTCGGCGGGGACGCAAAAACCGGTGAGTTTCTGGTCCAGGCTGTGGCAGGGGTAGACGAACTCGTGGATTTTGGGCGGTTCGACAATGATGGTCCTGACGGGGTCTCCAACAGTGGTGACGACGATGGGTATGTGGACGCGGTAGCATTCCAATTCATCGAAATCTCGGCGTCCTGCGGGGGCCCGGGGATTTGGCCGCACCGGTCCCGAATCCAGTACTGGTTCGACCCGGAGGCTTCGTACACTTCCAATGATCCCCGGACCGGTGGGGGCTTTATCCGGGTCAACGACTACACCACACAGAGCGCGGCTGATTGTGGCGGGGTGAACGTCCAGAAGGCCACAACAATTGCCCATGAACTCGGTCATGTTCTGGGGTTACCGGACCTCTACGATCGTTCCCGGGGGCTCCTTCCAGAGGAGCGGCGTTGGGTGGTGGGGTGTTGGGACCTCATGGCTGCCGGATCCTGGGGCTGCGGGACGAATAACAGGGAAGCCTGGGTCCGGCCCACCCATATGGGTGCCTGGGAGAAGATTCGGCTGGGTTGGTTAGGTGGCTTGGAGGTGGTCCAGGGCGTCCTGGACCAGGAGTTCACTCTGGAGCCGGTCCAGTCGAGCGGCCAGGCCTTGAAGGTTTTTCTGGAAGAGGGAAACCCCTCCAGCCAGACCGAGTACCTCCTGATCGAATACCGGAAGAAGGTGGGTTTTGATCAGGATCTCCCTGCGGCAGGGGTCCTGGTCTATCACGTCGATCCAAAAATCAAATCCAACAGGCCCTGTGATAGCTGCCCCCAGACCTACATGGTGGAGCTCCTCGAGGCTGACGGAAACAACACCCTTCGCCTCAATTTCCTTCAGGGAGGGAACCGGGGGGAGGCGGGGGATGTCTGGGGTGCGTCGGGACCTGGTAGGCTCACGAACAACACCTATCCATCCACCAACCTGACCTCGGGTGAGGAGTCTGTCGTTACCATCTATGACATCTCCATCCAGGAGGGGAAGGCCCACGTCACCCTTTCGGCCCAGGCCATCCCTCGCACACGACTTGCGCAACCCTTCCTGAACGTCGGGGGCCTTGCTCCCACCCAGGAAGAGGTCGCGTATCTGGACGCGAGGGGAAATCAAAACGGCCTCTATGATGTGGGTGATTTAAGAGCCTATCTGAAGAGGTGACGGCTGGCTCTGAGGTCTTCCCTGGACCCAACATTGTTCTGAAGGGTTTATTGGGCGTTCGGACCCCTCTAATCCAAGGCTGTCGTGACCGTTCAGGCATGGATCACCCTGGTCGTCCTATCCGGGACCATGGTCTTCCTCATCAGAGGGAGGACGGCTCCGGCTATGGTGGTTTCCGGGGCCGTGATTGTGCTTTTGAGTCTTGGGGTCGTATCGGCGGCTGAGGCTCTTTCAGGGTTTTCCAATCCGGCTCCCTTTACTGTGGCGGCCCTATACGTGGTGGCCAGGGCGGTGGAGAAGACGGGGGGACTTCAGCCCCTCCTGAGTGCCTTGTTGGGAAGGGGGAACGGCTCTTCGAAGAGGAAGCCGGGGCTCTGGTCCATGGCCCGACTCCTCGGTCCCGTCGCCGCGGCCTCCGCATTTCTCAACAACACCCCCATCGTTGCCATGGTATCCCCACAGGTTGAGGCTTGGGCGGAACGCCGGGATGAGAGTCCTTCCCAGTATCTGATGCCCCTCTCCTTTGCGTCCATTCTCGGGGGCACCGTCACCGTCATCGGCACTTCCACCACTATCGTGGTGTCAGGGCTCCTGGAATCCCAGGGCATGCCCCCTATCGGGATGTTCGAGATCTCGAAGGTCGGATTGCCACTGGCATTGGGGGGGATCGTGCTCCTCCTTCTCCTCTCCCCGTTCCTCCTCCCCAAGAGGCGGGGGTCTCTCAGGGAATTCGAAGAAGAGTTCAAGGAGTACACGGTCAATCTCCTGGTGCAGGATGGAGGGGCCCTGGATGGAAAGACGGTGGAAGAAGGGGGGCTCGCGCACCTGGACGATGTCTTCCTGGCCGAGGTTCGGCGAGAGGGTGAGATCATCGCTCCGGCTTCATCGCAAACGCGCCTGCAGGGAGGAGACCTCCTGATCTTCGCCGGTCGGTCCGATTCGGTCATGGAGCTCCGGGGTAATCGGGGCCTCGTGTCGGCGGAAAGGGAGCATACCATGGAGGTGAGGGAACCCGGGCACACCTATTTCGAGGTGGTGATAGGTGCCGACTCACCCCTGGCTGGCCGGACTCTAAGGGAAGTGAACTTCCGCCAGGAATACCGGGCGGTGGCCCTGGCGATGCACCGGTCAGGTGATCGTTTCCCCGGGAAACTCGCCGAGGTCCCCCTGAGAGCCGGAGACACTCTGGTACTTTTGGCCGGGCCAAGGTTCCGAGCCCTTTGGAGGCACCGGAGGGACTTCCTCGTCATCAGCCATCTGGGTGGGGCTCCACCCACATCCACACGGGAGGCGTTTCTGGTGGTGGGGGTACTGATCGGGATCGTGGCCCTGGCTGCCTCAGGGCTATTCCCCGTCCTTCAGGGATCTCTGCTCGGCGCATTCATTCTTGTGGCCACGAGGGTCCTGACGCCCCGGGAAACCCTGGAGGCCGTGGACATCGGCGTCCTCTTCCTCATCGCCGGGGCCTTCGGGCTTGGGGCCGCCATTCAGGGGTCCGGCCTGGCCGATTCTCTGGCTGCCGGGGTCATGAGTATCGCAGGGGACTATGGACCGACCGGGGCCCTGCTCGGAGTCCTCATCACCACCATTTTCCTGACGGAAATCATCACCAACAATGCGGCGGCAGTCCTCGTCTTTCCTATCGCCATGGCAACGGCAGCGAGCCTGGGTCTGGATCCCCGCCCCTTCGCGATTGCCATCGCCGTTGGTGCTTCAGCTTCCTTCCTGACACCCATTGGATACCAGACCAACACCATGGTTTATGGGCCCGGCGGATACCGCTTCGGGGACTACGCCCGCTTGGGTTTCCCGCTGACGGTTCTGGTTGTCGTGATGGTGGTGTGGTTGGTTCCGACGTTCTGGAGTTTCTAACGGGGCGATGCAGCCGGCCTCCAGGTTCAGGCCTCGTCCTTCCGGATGCCCCCGTTTATCTCGTCGAGCAACCCCCAGATTTCTGCGTTCGATGGAATGTCACCCATTGAATGGCCATAGTGTACGAACCGCACCTGCCCTTCTCTGTCGATAATGAGTTGGGCGGGCATCCGACCTAGCTTGAAGAGCTTCACCTCCTGCCCGTACAGCTTCAATACTTTGTGCTTGGGGTCCGGAAGCCCGATGAAGGGCAGGTCGTTGGCCTCCCAGTACCTCACAAAACCCTCGGGTCCCTCCGGGCCCACCACCACGATCTCAGCCTCCCTCTCGACGTAACCCTCATACCCTTGGCGCAACTGCGCCATGTGCTTGCGGCAGAACGGTCAGGTGAAGCCCCGGTTAAAAACGAGGACCACGTGTCTTTCCTCGTGGAGCTCCGGAAGGCTTAGGATGCGTCCCCGAAAATCCTCGAGCGTGAATAGAGGTGCCTGGGTATTCAACTGGACCCTGGCCATTTGGACCTTCCTTTCTCCTCCGGTTCTTCCCTGGGCACCTTGCCCTTCGCGGAGGCCTCGTCGATTATGCCACTTCGTTGATGAGCGGTCACTACGATCTGCAACCTGATTTTCCGGTAGCGGTCTCTCCAAGTGAGAGCATACCATGAATGAATATGTCGGTGCCGGGGATACCACGCCTCCCCCATTCCCGGTCCTGCCCCCCATTCTTTGCCTCGGCTTGTTGTTGGTGGGCTCCCTCATGGGCCCCGGACAAGGGTTGGCCGCTCAGGAAGTTTATGCAGCCCGGGCGTCAGCCCCCATCGCTCTGGATGGGCGCGTCGAGGCGGAGGAGTGGGAAGGCGCAGGAACCATCAACTCCTTCACCCAGCTTCAGCCCCTCGCCGGGGAGCAAGCCACTCAAAGCACGACGATTCACGTCCTCTTCGACGACCGAATGATCTATTTCGGTATCGAAAGCAGGGACTCTGATCCGTCCCGGATTTCCAGGACGGTCACCCGAAGAGACGGCGAGGTTTGGGAGGACGATGCCGTTGCTCTCATCCTGGACACCTTCGACGACAACAACAACGCCTACGTCTTCATGGTGAACTCTTTGGGCACCCAGCAGGACGAGAGGTGGGCGGACAACGGGCGGACCCGGGATGCCAAATGGGATGCGAACTGGACTTCGGTGGGGGTTCTGACCAAAGACGGATGGTCGGCCGAGGTGGCCATTCCCTTTGAGACGGTCCGTTTCGACCGTCGAAGCGAACAGTGGGGCTTCAACGCCATCCGGTATATCCCCAGAAATCTCGAGCAGAGTCATTGGGTTCCCGGGCTTCCGGAGTGGTTCAGGATTGGTGAAATCGGTGCCATCAAGGGCCTGGAGCTGACCGATGTGGTCACCAAGAACTACACTGTGATTCCCTACGTCCAATTCGCCTTCACGGAGGGGGAGGAGCCAAAGGGGGAGGTGGGATTGGATCTGCGTTACAGTCTCGCCAGCAACCTCGGCGCGGACCTGACGTTCAACCCGGACTTCGCTACGGTCGAGGCCGATGTGGAGCAGGTGAATCTCACCCGGTACGAGCTGTCTTATCCCGAAAAACGACCTTTCTTTTTGGAAGGGGCAGAGAACTACTCCACGAGAATTCGCCAGTTCTATTCCCGGCGCATAGGGGACATCCCCTGGGGGGGTAAGATCAATGGGAAGGTTGGGTCCTGGAAGGTTAACGCTCTTGTGGCCCAATCTGATTCTGCTGCCGGCTCTTCCAGTGACGTGGGGGAGGATGCGTACTTCGCTGTGGGCCGGGTGACCCGGGAGTTGGGGAACTCTTCGAACATCGGGCTGATCGGTGCGAACAGGACCTATGATGGAGAGAACTATGGATCCCTGGGACTGGTGGGAACTCTCTTTTTCTCAGAGTACCTCGGTATGACCTCCCAGGTAATTCGGTCCTACGGGGATTTTAGCGACGGAGCTTGGACCTACTTCGTCAGACCCTCCTACGACTCCCAGACCGGGCATTTCCATGTCCGGTACACCGACGTCGGGGAAAACGTAAGGGAGAACATGAACGAGATCGGGTTCATTCGGGACGACAACCGGAGGGAGGTCGATTCCAACATCAAGAAGCAGTTCTGGATCAACCGGGGCGGCTTCCAGGACCTGACCCCCTCGGTGAACTACAACCGGTTCTGGAGTCAGACGGGTGACCTGAGAAGTTGGGACGTCAGCAGCAATATCAGCCTGAACGCCTTCCGAAATTGGAGTCTGAAGCTGGCGAACAAGGAGGAATTCAAGGCCCAGGAGGGTGGCCTCTTCGAACAGGACTTCAGGAACTCCCTGAATCAGATCGATCTGACCTTCGATACGAGGGCAGGACGATCCATCACGGCCTACTATGGCAAAGGCAAGAACTTCGACTCCGATCTGGAGCGGTTCGGCGGGAGGGTCAACCTGAAGCTCACCGATGCCCTGAACGCCACTTACGACCTGACCCGGGCCTGGTTCAGCCCGGATCCGGATGACAGAAGCAGCTGGATCCACTATGTCAGGGCGACCTACTATTTGAACAAGGACATGTATTTCAAGCTGTTTTATCAGTCCAAGTATGATCTGACCGGGAGCTTCACCGATCCCCAGTTCGATCTCGAGCGGGAAACGGTTCAGGTCGTATATGTGTGGAGGTTCTTTCCCCCCTTCGGTTCTCTGCAGTTCGCCTACCAGGAGGGTCCCTCCCAGATCGCCGACGACCCGGGCAAGTACCGGACCCTGTTCACCAAATTTTCATGGGTGTTCTGATGGAGGGTGAGCTCGGCCCCAGGAAGGCTAGCCAGCGAAAGCCGAGACGGTTCGCAAAATGGGTCTATTACCTGCACCGATGGATCGGTGTCGGGGCAACGGCCCTCCTTATCACCATCTGCATCACCGGGATCCTTCTCAATCACAAGAAGGCTCTCGGGTTGATGCCGGATGTTCCCAACGAGCCGTCCGGTCCCTTTTCGGAGGCCCTCCCGTTGGCGACTCTGGCCGACAATGCGGCGGAGGCCCTGGATCCGGAAGTCGTCTCCCAGGGCATCGATCGAATGGACGTCAGGCCCTCGGATGGCCTTGTGAAGGTCCGTTTTCAAGACCGGCAGGTCACCGAGGTCACCGTAGACATCAATACCGGGGAGATCCTCCATATCGGAGAGCGAAACGACGATTTCCTGGAGAAACTCCACTCGGGTCAGATCTTCGGTGACCTTTGGGTCCTGGTGAGCGACGCAGGGGCCATCTTCCTCCTTGGGATCATGGTCAGCGGTTACTGGCTCTGGTTATACCCGAAGAGCCGAGTATGACGAGTTTTTCCGTCGCCCTCATCCTCGGCCTTTTCGGCACCCCGGCTATCCTCATGGCTCTGGGGCATCGCCTCCGCGGACGCTCATTGGATCATAGAAGAAGGTTCTGGGGTGGTGTCTACGGATACTTCCTAGGAATCGTCATCTCGATCTCCGCCATGCTTCTCCCTCCCGTTGCCTGGGTTCAGGAGCCTTCACTTCGACCTTTCCTGATTCATTGGGCGATGTTTTTGGGTGGGGTGATTGGAATCCTCACAGGGCCGTACTGGGCGCGAAAGCCTGGCCGTCGGCGGTAAACTGAGGAACTCGGAGAAGAATCCGAGCCCGAAAACGTAGTAATTCTAAACGGCTCCTGGACTGAGAAGGCGCTCCCGATTTGCCCAGGCCGCCGTTTCGAATCCATTCAGCACAGGCAGGAGGTTTTGGAGTATGTCGAAGCTCTCGAATAGCTGGACAATGATGAAAGCCAGCGGAACGGTCCTGAAACTCGATCCGGAGCTCCTCATATTCCCCTTCCTCTCCGGTGTCTCCGCTCTCCTGGTGACGCTGACCTTTATCGCACCCTTCGCGTTTGTGGGGGAGGGGTTCGGTGCCCTGGAAGGTATGGACGGCGACGTTGGTTACATCGGATACGTGGTGGGGTTCCTTTACTACGTGGTCCTCTACAGCCTGATGTTCTTCTTTAATACCGCCCTCGTTGGGGCCACCATGATTCGGTTGGACGGGGGTGATCCCAAGGTGTCTGATGGCCTGGAGATAGCCTTCAAAAAGATGGGGGCCATCCTCCAGTACGCTGTTATCGCAGCCACCGTCGGAATGATTCTGAGGGCGGTGGAGGAGAAAGCCGGGTTCGTCGGCCGAATGGTCATCGGCCTGATCGGACTTTCCTGGACCATGGCCACCTACCTGACGGTGCCGGTCCTCGTCACCAAAGATGTGAGCGCCATAGACGCTGTTAAGGAGAGCGCAGACGTATTCCGGAGGACCTGGGGCGAGCAGATGGTCGCAAATGTCGGGATCGGTTTTGCCACCTTCATCATCTTCCTGGTCATGGCTCTGATCTCTGTGCCCTTGATCATCCTGGCCTCCAGCATCTCCGAAGTACTCGTGATTCCCCTAGTCCTTTCACTTCTCGGTGGGTTCTTCGTTCTGACGCTGGTGAGTTCGGCTCTGAAGGGCATCTATTCGGCGGCTCTTTATCGATATGCCACCACCGGTGACGCCGGGGAGCACTTCACCGATGAGATGATGGATGGGGCCTTCAGGGAGAAGAAGAGGCGCTGGTAGGGCTGGGACGGAGAGTGATGAGGGCGATCTCGGCGGTGGTCCCGAGGCGCATGGGGGGTCCCCAGAATCCAGTGCCGGAGCTGAGGTAGAGGTAGGTATCACCTCGCCGTTTCAGCCCTCGGACGTAGGGTTGCTGGAGGTAGACGAGGTAGCTGAAGGGCCAGATCTGTCCCCCGTGAGTGTGCCCGCTCAACACCAGATCCACGCCGGCCTCCGAGGCTTCCTGGATGATCCGGGGTTGGTGTGCCAGGAGGACGACGGGGCGCCCCTGTTTCCTGCCGGCCAGAGCTGATTCCAGGTCCGGTCCATGCCCCGGGGCTATCCGTGCCCCGTCATGGTCGTCAACGCCGGCCAGGTCGAAGGCGGGCTCACCGGTTCCGATGGGCACCCTCTCATTCCGGAGCACCCGGATTCCCATCTCAGCCAGTCGCCGCAACCAGCCCTCCAGATCATGGAAATACTCGTGGTTCCCGGTAACGAAGAAGACACCCTGTGGGGCGGTTAGCCCCCGAAGGGGTTCCACTTCCTCAGCAAACTGACGGACCGATCCCTCCGCAAGATCCCCGGTGATGGCGATCAGGTCGGGATTTAGGCGATTCGTCTTCTCGACAACCGACTGAAGCCACGCGGCTCCGTGGACGAGATCCAGATGGAGGTCGGAGAGATGGGCTAGGGTAAACCCGTCCATTTCTTTGGGGAGACCCCGTATCGGGATCTCGATACGCCGAACCGCCATACGGGTCAGGCCCCACCAGACAGCGAATAAGGTGGCCAAAGCCGTGACGGACACCGCCCCCCCCGCTACCCACCGCCAGAGGAAAAGGCTGTCGGACGGACCCGGGAAGAAGAGAGATCCTCCAAACACAAGACCCACCAGCCAACTGAAAAGCCGCAGGACGTCGATGGCCAGGAGAAGGAAGAAAGTCTGGAATACGAACCCCATCCACAGATAGACCGGCACCACGATGTACCGGGCCAGGTTCTTGTCCAGCTTGCGGCTGGCTACGAACGAAACGGGGATGCTGAGGGCGGCGGCGATGAGAAAAACGCCGGCCAGCCACGGCCATGGCGGCGGCAGGGCCGTGTCCCTCACCAATCTGGTGAAGGCGTACCAATGGACACCGCCCATGATGGAAAGGACGATAGAAAGAAAGGTCAGGAACATCCGCCACTTGAGCATGGGAGGGAAGTACCCCCAGTCCCAAGTGACGGATCCCCTGGAAAGATCGGGGCCTCAACCGGAAACCCCATGCCCGATTTCTCGCCCTGTGGAAGTCAGGCCCCCTTCTTCGGGACGAGGGACGCGGAAAACCCGATGAGGCCCACTGCCACGGCGGCAGGGCAGATGATGACGGCCATGATGAAGCCGACCACACTGATGGCACTGAGGAACAGGGCAATGGCCGGGAGATGGGCGATCTTTTCGGCCCCCACTTCTGCGAAGTTGTGGAGCACCACCATGACAAAAAACCCGATGACCGACCCGACCAGAAGGAACCCGAACTTGTCGGGGCTCCTCCACCGGTGAGCGATGGCCAGGACCAAACAAACCCCCGCGCCGTAGAGGAGGAATATGCCCGGTGGGTTGTCGGATATCCCCACCAGGGAGGCTGCCAAGGTCAGGATCGCCGTCGCCCCCAGAAAGCCAAGGGTGCTTCCGCGGGGTTTGAACCGAGAAAAGTGTTTGGTCTGCTTTGACATGAGGTCCACCCTTCTTTTGAATCGAGTGTGCCACTTGACCAATAGTACGTTTTTCCCCACCTCGTAGTGTTGGGATATGAGTACGTATTCCAAACTTGTGATGACGTAGAATTACCCACGACTACGTAGAGCCAAACCAGATGGGAGGCCTTTATGGCATGGGAAAACCTGGTGGGTTTTGCCCAGGACCTCGTTCGGCGTCCGAGCCTCAGCTGTCAGGAGGGTGAAGTCGCGAAACGAGTTGAGGAGGAGATGAGGACTCTGGGATATGACCAGGTCACCCAAGATCCCTACGGAAGCATTATCGGTGTGATCGAGGGGGCGGAAGCAGGGCCCACCCTCCTTTTCGACGCCCACACGGACACGGTTGACGTGACCGGGGGCATTCCCTGGGCCAAGGATCCTTTCAGCGGGGACATCGTTGGCGGGTGCCTCCAGGGAAGAGGAAGCGCCGACATGAAGGGGGCTCTGGCAGCGATGGTCCATGCCGCCGGCGCCATAGACAGGACCGAGCTGAAGGGCCGGATCGTTGTTGTTGCCTCCACCATGGAGGAGGTCCTGGAGGGCTTCGAGGAAGAAGAATTCATCCGCTCCCGCACGGCCTCCGTTGCGGCGGCCTTTAGTTGTCTGGTTGCTCCCGGACGAGGCGGTTACGCCCAGACCCAATTTGCTTGCTTTGAAGAATCGGTTGTCGCCAAAG
>CAYOVN010000084.1:0-14419 GCA_964407425.1 uncultured Gemmatimonadaceae bacterium | reverse complement strand
TGATGTCCGGGGAAGAAGGGTTGGCGTGGCAAATGTTGAAACTTCACGATGTCGACCGACGTAGTGGCAACCGACAGTCTCAAAGGAGTTGAACCAGGTGGCAATGGACGGTAACAGGGGGCATTTGACCTCCGAGCAGATCCAGGAGTTTCTGGACCAACAGCTCTCCTCAAGGGAGGTGACATTGGTTCAGGAGCATCTTGGTGCCTGTACCCGATGCCAGGAGGAGGTGGAGGCGTGGGGCCTTCTCTTTTCCGACCTGTCCGGACTCCCGGAACTGGATCCGGGTCCGGCCCTGACACATGAGGTCCTGAAAAAGGCCCCCGTGCGTCAAGCTGCAGGAGCCAGAACCGGTGGGTTGTTGGCAGCCCGGGAGGGGAGCAAAAATCGGAGAGTTCACATTCCGCCAGCCAGTATCCAGGACTACCTGGACCAACAACTGGCCCCAGGACCGACCTCCCGCCTGGAAACCCATCTCCAGGCCTGCTCCTCCTGCCGAGAGCAGCTTCAGGATTGGGAACGGGTCATGGAGTCGTTCAGCCCCCTGGGCCATTACGCCCCCAGTGCGGGATTCGCCGAACGAGTCATGGTTCGGGTCCTGGTACCGGCACCCGTTCCGGTCAGGTCCAGAAAGTGGACTTCCCTTCCTGGGCGGGCTCTGGCGTGGGCCAGGGGCCTCCTTCCGGAAACCCGTCATGGCTGGGCAGTGGCCAGTGGAATCGCATCGGCCCCGACCATTACCATGGCCGCCCTGATCTACATGGTGTTCTCACGGCCCCTTCTGACGCCGGGGAACCTGGGCTCTTACCTGCTTTTCAAGGGCTCGGCCCTTTTTGACACACTGGCGGTGTTTGTTTCCGGTCTGATGCTGGATAACGCGACCCTCAGCCGGTGGATTTCAATTCTGGAGCCCGTTGCTCAATCCCCCTTGCTCCTCGGGTTGGGGGGTCTGGGACTTTCCCTGGTGAGCGCCGCGGCCCTCTGGGTTTTGTATCGCAATCTTCTTGTTCCCCCATCGGATAATCGTTATGCGCGTGCTCGGGTTTAAACGACTCCCGCTGGCACCTGTCCTGGCCCTTCTGACCTTCCTCCCCTTGGGGCTGGAGGCCCAGCTTCGGGAGGTAATCTCCAACGAGGTTGCCGTGTCGGAGGACGAAGCCATGCTTCGCCTGGGGTTCGAAGACAGCCAGGACCTGATCATCTCCTTCCATGAGGGTCAGGTCCTCGTGGATGGGGAGGTCATCGGTGGCTATGCCAGACAGGGTCCGCTTTTTGTGGCGTGGCGTTCCCTTCTTGGAGAGGTTCTCACCCTGGAGGACGGTCCTTTGGCCAGACGGCTGAACGACTGGGATCCGCCGGAGAACCTGGACGGGGAGGCTGGAGAAACCGCCACATTCCTGGATGAAACCCTGGAAGCAGTCCTGGCTTCCCCCGACGCTTCCCCCGACGCTTCTCCCGACGCTTCCCAGGAAGTGCCGTCAGAGGGCGAGATCGCGGTTACTCTAGGTGGAGAGGGGGGCCTTCTAGGTACTCTCCTCACCCATCAGGGAGCCCTAAGCGGTCTTGCCCAGGCACTGGAGGGCGTCTCCCTCGACCAGTTCATCTTAAAAATCGGGGAAGATGTCCAGGTCGGACCGGGTGAAGAGATGGAAGGGAACCTCATTCTGGTGGATGGGGACCTGGATATTCGGGGGCGGATCGTTGGAGACGTCGTCGTCACCGGCGGTACGGTCAGACTCCGTGAGGACGGCGAGGTCGTCGGGAATCTCAGAATCGCCGACGGTACCTTGAACCTGGATGGTGAGTCGGTTTCCGGGGAACTCCTTTTCATGGATGCCGGTGGCAGGGTCCGGGTCCTTTCTGATGAATCCGCTCCCAGCGATCAGGACCTGGAGGACCTCCGGACGGAAATCAGGTCCGAACAGCGCAGGGAATCTCGTGCCGCCGCTGACCGGGAGCGCCGGCATTCACCGAATGTCTTTGTCAGTGTGTTTGGAAACATCGGGTCGGCCATCGCGGGCATTCTCGAAGACTTCATCACCTTTCTGATTCTGGCAGTATTGGGAGTCCTTGCTTTCCACTTTCAGAGGGAACGCCTCGAAGTGGTGTCGACGATGGCCCGCCGGGCCCCCATGAGATCGGCAGTCGTAGGCTTTGCAGGCGGATTTTTCCTGGTCCCGATTTGGATCCTGGGGATGATTGCTTTGGCCATTACGGTCATAGGAATCCCGGTACTCCTGGCCTGGATCCCGCTCTTTCCCATCGCCGCCGCCGTGGCGATTCTCTTGGGATACCTGGGAGTTGCCAGAAACGTGGGAGAATGGGTCGCTGAGCAGGAGTATAAAGGCCTGGAGTGGATCAGGGGTTCGAACACCTTTTACACCCTGGTGGCCGGGGTGGGTGCTCTCATGGTTCCGAGCCTGGCCGAGAAGGCCAGTCGCATCCTCGGTTTCGGCTTCCTCACCGACGTCCTGGGCTTCGTAGCATCCATGGTCACCCTGGTGGCCGTAGCCGTCGGGTTGGGAGCTGTCCTTCTCACCAGGGGAGGGAAAATCAGGCCCATGGAATCCTACCACGATTCCGAGGAGGATTACTGGGCCGATATGGAGCCCACACCTACGGAGAATGCTCCCGACCCAGAGGCCGAGGTGAGTTCGGATGAAGGTGACGAGGGAAAGGACGAGGGAAAGAGTGATGGCTAGAACCTGGCCCCTTCTCGCCGCAGGTTCAGCTCTCCTTCTTGCCGGGTTCGGGCCCCTCGATGTGGAAGGTCAGAGTTGGCGATCGGTCACCATGTCGAGGCAGATCTCCGGGGAAACTGAATTGGACGTTCGAGTTCGATTCGGGGCCGGCCGTTTAAAAATCGAACCGGGGGACCCCGGATCCCTCTACCGTATGCATCTGAAATACGATGAGGAATCTTTTGAGCCGGTGGCCCGTTATGAATCCGGGAAGCTGGACCTCGGTGTGGACGGACACAAACACAACATCCGGTGGAAAAAAGAGGATACCCAGGAGATGGAACTCTTCCTGGCCAGGGATGTCCCCATGAAGCTGGATCTGGAATTCGGCGCGGTTCGGGCCGATGTGGATCTCGGTGGCCTTCAGATGACCTCCCTGAACCTCCATACCGGTGCATCCGAATCCAGAATCGACATTTCCGAACCGAATCCGATCCGAATGTCCCTGGTCGACATGGCGGTGGGAGCCGCGGACTTTCATGTACGGAATCTGGGGAATCTGAATTCCGAAATGATTACGGTGGACGCCGGCGTCGGGAGGGTCGTGCTGGACTTCCGGGGGCAGTGGCAAGGCGACGCTACAGTTTCAGTAGATATGGGCTTGGGAGCGCTGGAACTCAGGTTCCCCGAGGGCCTGGGGGTGAAGCTCATGAAGGACACCTTCCTCACGTCCCTGGATTCTGAGGGCCTGGTAAAGCGTGGGGACGCCTTCTATTCGGTTGACTGGGAGGAAGCGGATTACCGGGTCACGGTGACGGTAGATGCAGCATTTGGCAGTATCGATGTGGTTTGGGTTCGCTAGGATTGGATAGGGAAACCAAGAGGAGAAAATGATGGGCACGCTTTTAACATTCCTTGCAGTCGGTCTTGTAACCCTTATCGCAGCCGGCGTGGTGATTTCCATTCTCGGAGCGGTGTTGGGCCTGACCTTCGGACTTGCCCAGTTCCTCCTTTTTAAGGTGGCCCCAATCATGTTTATTGGCTGGTTGGGTTTGAAGCTCTTCGACAAGGTCAGAGGGAAACGGCGGATCTCCGTATCGGACCAGAGGTGGCTGGACGAAGGCTGACTCCCACCTCCGAGGATCCTTCAAGGCAAGACGAAGCGGTCGCCGGCCCTCGGGCCGGCGACCGCTTCGTCTTGAATGCTACCGGATCGACTCCTACCAGCCGACCCCTACCTCGGGATGCCGGCTCCGGTAGAGGTCAGGAACCCGCCAGAATGTCCCGCACCGCTTCAGCCACACTCCTCAGGGCCTTCGCCGCCGGAGAATCGGGGATCCCCACAACCGGCGGAACTCCGGCGTCGCCAGCCTCCCGGACCTTCGGATCCAGCGGCACGGCGCCAAGGAAGGTGAGTTCCATATCCTTCGCCAGTTCCTCGCCTCCACCCTTCCCGAAGATGTCCACCATCTCATCGCAGTGGGGGCATTGATACCCGCTCATGTTCTCCACAATTCCAAGAACCGGGGTATTCACCTTTTCGAACATACGAACTCCCCGGCGAACGTCCGCGGTGGAGATGCCCTGGGGGGTGGTCACCATCACCGCACCGTCCAGATCGATGGTCTGAACCAGGGAGATCTGGGCATCCCCAGTCCCCGGGGGCATGTCCACGATCATGAAGTCCAGGGCACCCCAGGCAACCTGTTCCATAAACTGTCGGAGAAGCCCCGAGATCAGTGGACCACGCATGATAGCCGGCTGGTCCGGTTCCAGCATAAACCCGATGCTCATGAGGTGGACCCCGTGAGCCTCCAGGGGCACAATCTGTTCCTGACCCTCTTCCCCCGTGGAACCCGGGCTTCTGGTTTCACCGAACATGATGGGGATATTCGGCCCGTATACGTCGGCATCCAGAAGTCCCACTCGGTATCCGTCCTGTGCCAGGGCGACGGCCAGGTTCGCAGCCACCATGGACTTTCCGACGCCACCCTTCCCCGAGCTCACGGCGATGATCTTCTTCACTTCGGGGAGCAGGTCAGGTTGGGGCGTGGGAGCCGGCACGGACCCGGGCTGCATTCCTCCTTGGGCCGGCGGCTGGGTCGGTGCGCTCTGGGGCAGCTGAACGTTGACCTTCACCGCGGTTACTCCTTCGACCTCCCCAGCCGCCGCCCTCAGGTCCTTTACGAGGGAGCCGGGATCCTCCGAAGCCATGAAGAAGGCGAAACGGACGGTCCCGTCCTCATCGAGTTGGAGATCTCTCACCTGACCCCGGGTGACCACATCTCCCTCTCCGGAAGGGGATTGGACGGTGGAAAGGGCAGCAAAGACGGACTGCTTCAAGCTTTCGATTGTCATTTCATTCTCGGTTGGAGTAAACGGCATACCGATCCTAGAAAGAACCGCTCCTTTCGTCTACTCCCCAGTGTGCTTTTTATTCCATCAGGGGTTCCCGAATCCCCCTGCGGGGGGCCGGCGACTCCACCTTACTCCTCCCCCCCTTGCGCCGTCTGCCCACCAGGCCATTTTGTCGTACGTTTGTCCTTGAGATGGAAGGAGCCGGCCGCCAGCCATGCGGCCCCGGGGAAGGCTGAATGGAGTGCTCCCACCAATATAGATTCCAAGAGATCACACACCTTGAGAGGGAATAGACAATGAGTGCTAGAGTTCAGGTTCCAAGGCCCGTAAACGAGCCGGTGATGGATTATGCTCCCGGTAGCCCCGAGAAAAAGGAGTTGAAGGAGAAGCTGGCGGAGATGGCGAGCCAGGTCATTGACATCCCCCTTGTTATCGGCGGTGAGGAGATCAGGACCGGGGATACCGCCCAGGTCGTCATGCCCCACGATCACGGACATGTGCTGGCCAACTACCACAAAGCGGGTCCCGAAGAGATCAAGAAGGCCATCAAGGCCTCCCAGGACGCCCACAAGGAATGGTCCGAATGGCCCTGGGAGGACCGCGTAGCCATCTTCCTGAAAGCTGGGGAACTCCTGGCCTCCACCTGGCGAGCCACGGTGAACGCTTCCACCATGCTCGGCCAAAGCAAGACGGTCTACCAAGCCGAAATCGACTCCGCCGCTGAGCTGATCGACTTCTTCCGGTTCAACGCAGCTTTCGCCCAGGATTTGTACGGAGACCAGCCTATCTCCTCCAAGGGGATCTGGAATTCGGTGGAGTACCGGTCTCTCGAAGGGTTCGTCTATGCGATTACGCCCTTCAACTTCACCTCCATCGCCGGGAACCTTCCCACGGCTCCGGCCCTCATGGGGAACACCGTGCTCTGGAAGCCGGCCCGGACCTCTCTTCTCTCCAGCTATTACCTCCAGAAGATGTTCGAGGAAGCCGGCCTGCCCCCTGGTGTCATCAACTTCATCACCGGAAATTCTGCAGAGATCACCCAGCAGGTGTTCACCAACCCCGCCTTCGCCGGCGTGCACTTCACCGGTTCCACTCCGGTCTTCAACAGCATGTGGACCGCCGTGGGCGAGAACATCAACAACTACAACGGCTACCCCAGACTGGTGGGAGAGACGGGCGGAAAAGACTTCATCGTCGCCCATCCCTCTGCCGATCCCCAGGCCGTGGCTACAGCGATTATCCGGGGCGCCTTCGAATATCAGGGCCAGAAGTGCAGCGCCGCATCCAGGGTCTACCTGCCTGAAACCATCTGGTCGGAGATCAAGGACAGCCTCATCAAAGAGGTCGACGACCTCGCCATGGGTGACGTCATGGATTTCCGGAACTTCATGGGCGCTGTCATCGACAAGTCGGCCTTCGACAAGATTTGCGGTTACATCGATAGGGCCCAGGAGTCAGACGACTCCGAGATCGTCGCCGGCGGAAGCTACGATGGATCCAAGGGATACTTCATCCGGCCCACCATCGTCCTGGCCAAGAAGCCCGGCGTAGAGTGCATGTGCGACGAGATCTTCGGACCCGTGGTCACCATCTATGTCTACCCCGATGCTGAGTGGTCCGAGACGCTGAAGCTGGTCGACCAAACCGGGGAATACGCCCTAACCGGGGCCGTCTTCAGCCGGGACAGATCTGCCGTCATGGAGGCGAACAAAGCTCTCCGGTTTGCTGCAGGCAACTATTACATCAACGACAAACCCACCGGCGCGGTCGTGGGCCAGCAGCCCTTCGGAGGAGGCCGGGCCAGCGGAACGAACGACAAAGCCGGATCGAAGATGAATCTCCTCAGGTGGGTCTCCGCCAGAACCATTAAAGAGACTTTCGTACCCCCGACGGATTATGGGTACCCCTTCATGGGAGAGGAATAGGACACGCCTCACCTTCGAGGAAAAAAAGAGGCCCGGGGTTTTTCCCGGGCCTCCTTTTGGTCAGGCCCACCTTCAGGTCCCTATTCGGGCCATCAGGTGAGATTCCGGAGAAGATCACTCAGAGCCTGATACTCTCCGGTCAGTGGATTCTGGAAGACAAGACGCCTCCTCGCCAAACCCACCATGGTCTCCTCTGCACCGTTCCCGGGAACCAGTCCGTGAATCTCCGAGGGCTTGATGCGGCCCTTCCCCTCCAGTGCTCGCCAGACTTCCAACTCCCTGAACGAGGTCGATCCGATCAATTCAAAGTCCCCGGTCCCGGTTTCAGAAACGGCGGCGAGGGTTTGTCGCTCAAGAACGACCTCGATGGGATCCCTATGGATCTCCAGGATTCCCCTGAAGACAAAAAACGCGTCCTTGGGCCGATCTTCTTCCAGAAAACGGAGTAGGAGTTTCGCCACCACCTCGTCGGCACAGGAGAAGTCGATAATGGTGACCTGGGATAGGTCGATTACGGAGAGGCTCATTGCGCCGGTTTCTTCGGCCAGGACGTTTTCAATGGCCAGGCGGACAGCCTGGCCCGTTGGCCGAGTCACCAGGGAAGAGTAGAGGGAAGCGACATTCCTCTGAACGAGGCGCCCCACATCGATGGAGACCGGATCGACGCCGAACTCAGGCATGATCTACCTCCTGAGCTGGGAGAACAATGTGGATCTGAGCTCCTGGAAAATGAGCGAGGTTCTCTTCAAGGGGGGGAGCGTCATCCCAGCTCGGGACATCGGCAATCCGGGCGGTTCCGCTCCGAATGGAAATAGCGCCATCCCAACGCCGAACTTGTTTTCGAATCTGTTGGATTCCCTGGCCACGCCCCGAGTCCGGGAACCGGGTCAAACCGTGGATGAAGGCCGCCTCGAGGGCGGTGGCATCTCCCCACCGATCTCCGAAGCGAGTGGCGTGGGTATCAGCCAAGGAGCCTTTGAATCCCTTCCCCACGTCCGCCACACTGATCACCAACACCTGCCGACCTAACCGTTTGGCCCAGGTGTAGGTTTGGGCAGACACCCAACCGGCAGCCTCCGAATGCTCGATGATGTTCTGGCAAACCTCCGAAAGGATCACGCTGAACTGGACCACCGCAGAGGCGGGGTAGTTCAGGGTTTTCGACAGGATGGCCCCCGCTTGTTTCTGAACCTTGTCCACCACGGCATGAATGTCGGTGTTGGTCGTGATGGGGGTGATCTCGAGGAGGACGTCGGAACTGCTCCACGACCGCCTGGAGGGCTTCACATCCAGGTCGAATATATTCTCGGCCGCCTCGAAAAATCGCATTCTGGCCAGGTAGGTGGTTACGTCGGCCCCTTCCACCAACTGGAGTTTCGGGGGAGTCCCATGGCGATCCCGGGCCACTGCTCCGGCGGCCAGGAGCCCCAGGATTCCACCGGGATCCACCCAACGGAGGTGCCGCCCATCGAACAAGACCTTCCCTTCTCCACCCTTGGCCAACTCGAGAGCGATCTGATCGAAGGAAGTCGCGTCCAAGGAGCCGGGAACCGGAATAATCTGCAAAAGCGCTCCAATCAACGAAGAAAAGGCAAAAAACGGGATATGTGGCCGGGGAACCCGCCATCCCCCCATCCAGGATATCTATCAGTTATCAGGCCGAGAGATGATGCCGCAACCCGGGCGCTCCCTGAAACCCTATTTTCCTGGACGCGCCTCGGTTCGCCTCGGCCACTGCCGTTTCCAGCCGGTCACCAGCAAGGAGTCGAGAAAGGAAAGTAGCGCCCCATACGTCCCCGCATCCAGAGGGGTCTCCCGAAAAAGGTTCATTCCCCAGTGGGACCCTTCCTTTCAGGATTCCACCACCCCCGAAATCGGCCCTTCGGTCATCCCGCCATCGCTCCGGGTCCGGGTTGAAACCCTCCGTGCTGGTGTATTCTGCACCGTCCGCACCAAGGGTGACCGCAAGGAGCTTCAGGTCCGACCCCATCAGGCTCTCCACCTCAGCCCGGGCGGCTTCGGGAGATCGGGCAAGGGTCCCGAACTCCTCCTCGTTCATCTGGACCATGTCGAACGCTCCCACCCATTCCCTCCATCGGGGGATCGTCCGGATGGAGCGGCGCCCGTCCTCATCCTTGTCCAGGAAAAGGGAGTGAAGATCGGCATAAAGGGGGAAAGGCCATACGGTCTTGAGGGACCTGGCCGTTTCCAGGTCCATCTCGAAGCCGGTGATGAAATTCAGGTATAGGGCATCCAATTCGGAAAAGAGCGGGGACAGCTCTTCCTGCGTCCACGGACGCTCCGCCCCAAGGATGCGCTCCTGCCTGCGCCACCCGTCGAAGTATCTCCGCTCCACCGTAACCGCATCGAAGGGGGACTCCAAAACACCTGAGAGTTTGCCTACCCTTTCCATACCACCCAGGTACTCCCGGGCGCTTTCCACTCTATCCCGTCCGACCCTCACGATCGGGATAACTTCCCAATTTCCAGGGAGGGAGGCGCCGAAAGCCTCCAGGGCGTAGGAGAGGCCTCCCCAACTCTCCGTTGGGGAGGCCTCTCCCTGACTGAAGACCCTGTCCCATACCATGGTCCCCATAACACCCAAGCGTCGGGCCGGTAGGGGAGAATCGACCGTCCTCCCTTCCCGTTCCCGACGCTTGGTATCCAGGTCTGGGTCCGTCATGTCAGCAGAATCAGATGGTCCCGAAAGTCGCCTTTTTGAAGATGCCGGCAGCCCCTATCACCCCCGCCGTTTCGGGCAAGGCTGCCGGAACGATTCGACACGCCTCCACCGCCGAACGGAAAGCCCTTCGGCGGACTTCCTTCCTGAGGGGGACGAAGAGGTGGTCCCCGGCCCGGGTAACCCCTCCTGCGATGACCACGGCGTCGGGGTTCAGGCCATTGATCAGATTGGCCACACCGACCCCAAGGAACTTGGCGGTCTCCTTCATCACCTCGTGAGCGTAGGCGTCTCCCCGAACAACCCCCTCGTAGACCGTGGCCGCAGTGACCTTCTCCATATCTCCGTCCACAAGATCCACGATTCCCGATTCGACACCCGCCTCGATCCCCTCCACGGCCCTGGCGGCGATGTTCGGGCCCGAAGCATATGCCTCGAGGCAGCCGTAGTTCCCGCATTTACATTTTCGGCCCGTAGAGTCGATGGTCATGTGGCCGAACTCTGCGGCAGCATCGGAAGCGCCATGGTGAAGCCTGCCGTTTATGACCAACCCCCCCCCAATTCCCGTACCCAGAGTGAGGCCCACCAAGGTTTTCGAACCTTTGCCCGCACCCATCCACCATTCTCCGTAGGTGGCGCAATTGGCGTCATTGTCCACTTCCGCCGGGAGCTCCAAGGCATGGGAAACCAGCTCCCGCAAGGGAAAATCGGTCCATCCCAGGTTTGGAGCCTCCAGAAGGACTCCGGTCTTTCGATTGAGTGGGCCGGGGGCCCCGATCCCGATCCCCGCCACCTGGTCCCGGCTCCCGGAATGGAGAGAGAAGACCTCCTCCATGGCATCGTTGGCCGCCACCGCGACCCGCCGGACCACCTCTTCCCCACCCTCTTCGGCTTTGGTCAGGAGTTTCCGGACCCCAAGGGGCTCTCCGCCCTCGAGGGGAACCAGCCCAACGACCACGTTGGTCCCACCGATATCCAATCCAAGGATCCAACGAAACTCTCCAGCCATATCAGCTTTTTCTCCCCTCATCGTCGTGGCTCGGTGGGGGTGACTTCTGCCTCAGGCCCCCACTCGGGGATCTTCCCCTCCTCTTTCCCTGGCCCGAATTCCAGGAAGCCTCCGGCCTCGATCCTCCCCATGAGTTCCGCCAGGCCGTCCCGGGCCATGGTTTCCTTTTCCGTCTCGATGCGACGGCGGATGCCTTTGTTCTTCATGACCGACTCCTTTGTCTTGTACGGTCGATCATGGTCCAGATGCAGGAGAACGGCCCTGAACCGAACGAGTTTCCCCTTGAGTCCCATATTCTCCAAGCGAGACCCCAGAGCCCGGTCGGCTCCCCCATACTGCATCTCTGTTTCCATCCCATTCACCGCGAAGACCCACTCCCTCCAGGTCGAGGCGTTGTTCAAATTCCAGGTGGGGTTGGTAGTCGTCAGGTGGTCCAGCAGCCCTGCCTGCCATCCAGGAGGGACCAGGCGTAGGCGATGCCGGCCCAGATCCTGGCCCTGGCTTTTGAGCCAAGAGGGATCTGCTATTCGGCCGGAAACGACTTCATCCGAGGAGATTCCCTGGCTCACAGCCATGGAAAGGTAAACCGACCCCCCTGAAAGGAATTTGCCCGGCTCGGCCATCTCGGCATGGGTTCTGACAAAGTCCTTCCGAGGAATGCAATCGCCATCGGAGAAGATCAAGTAGTCGCCTTGGGAGGCCAGGATCGCGGCGTTTAGAATGATTGAGCGTTGGTATCCGTTATCGGGGTGCCAGATATGGCGAATCGGAAAGGCGCTCTGCCTGGCGAACCCCAGGATAAGCTCTCTCGTCTCTTTGGCGGATCCATCGTCGGCGATGATCAACTCGAAACTTCGGTAGTCCTGCTTTTGATATCCCCACAGGACTTTTTCGAGCCATTCAACCTTGTTGTATGTAGAAACGATGACGGACACATCCATGGTCAGTCTCCGAGAGAAAGAACCGCCAGGAAGGCTTCCTGGGGAATCTCAACGGAGCCGACCTGCTTCATTCGCCTTTTTCCCGCCCGTTGTTTTTCCAGCAATTTCCGTTTTCGGGTGATGTCCCCCCCGTAACACTTGGCCGTCACATTCTTCCGAAGGGCTTTGACATTTGTCCGGGCGATGACCTGGGGTCCGATGGCGGCCTGAAGGGCCACCTCATACTGCTGCCTGGGTATGAGCTCTTTGAGCTTGACCACCATGGATCGGCCGTATTCAAAGGCTTTGTCCTGATGGATGATCACACTGAAAGCATCCACCGGATCCCCATTCACGAGGATATCCAGTTTGACCAGGTCAGCGGCCTGGAACTCGAGAAACTCAAAGTCCAGCCCGGCGTATCCCTTGGTTCCGGATTTGAGCCGGTCGTAGAAATCCAGGACGATTTCAGCAAGGGGCAACTGGTAGTCCAGTTCCACCCTTTTGGGGTCCAGGTAGTGCATTCCGCCAAAGATCCCTCTTCGTTCATGGCAGAGTTTCTGGACGTTCCCGATGTATTCGGAGGGGCAGACGATCTTGGCTCTAACCACCGGCTCTGAAATATCAGAGATCCTTCCGGCCGCCGGCAAACTAGACGGATTCTCCACCCTCTCCTCGGTCCCATCGGTCAATCTCACGCGGTACTCGACGTTCGGGACCGTGGTGATGAGGTTGACCCCAAACTCCCGCTCCAACCGCTCCTGGATGATCTCCATGTGGAGAAGACCCAGGAATCCACACCGGAATCCGAACCCGAGGGCCATGGACGTCTCCGGTACGAAGTGGAGGCTGGCGTCATTGAGGATGAGGCGATCAAGAGCGTCCCTGAGGTCCTCATAGTCGTCGGCATCTGTCGGATAAAGGCCGGCGAAGACCATGGAATGGACGTCCTGATACCCTGGAAGGAGTTCCGTGGCAGGGTTCTCGAAGTCGAGGATGGTATCCCCCACTCTGGTATGAGAAACCTCTTTGATCCCCGCCACCAGATACCCAACCTGACCGGGCCCCAGCTCGGGCTGGGCCAACCTGCCGAGGCGAAGAAAACCAACCTCGTCCACCTCGTAGTGGGCGCCGACGTTCCCGAAGGAGACCTCCATGCCGGCCTTCAGAACACCATCCACGACCCGGATGCTGGGGACGGCTCCCAGGTACGGGTCGTAGAGGGAGTCGAAGATCAGGGCTCTAAGGGGCGCATTCCGATCTCCCTTCGGGGAGGGAATCCGACCTACGACTGCCTCCAGGATGGGTGTGATTCCCTTTCCCTCCTTCGCACTCGCCAGGAGGATCGTATCCGGATCCACGCCTAACAGATCAGCAAGCTCATCTCGCCGTTTTTCCGGCTCAGCCCCGGGAAGGTCGATTTTGTTCAGGACGGGGATGATCTCCAGATCGGCGTCGAGGGCGAGAAAGAGGTTGGAAAGAGTCTGGGCCTGAATCCCTTGGCTCGCGTCCACCACCAGGATGGCGCCCTCACAAGCGACGAGAGACCGGGACACTTCGTAGCTGAAGTCCACATGCCCCGGGGTATCGATGAGATTCAGCTCATACCGCCTCCCATCCTCCGCCTCGTAGTCCATCCGAACAGCATGGAGCTTGATGGTGATGCCCCGTTCCCGTTCCAGATCATTGGTGTCGAGAACCTGGTCCCTCATCTCCCTCTGATGGAGAGTCCCTGTTCGCTCCAGAAGACGGTCGGCCAAGGTGGATTTACCATGGTCGATATGGGCGATGATGGAAAAGTTCCTGATTTTCTCGTTTTGCACGTGGACCCAGACATCTTCAATTGATTTGGCGGATAAAGAGCCATTCATTATAACGGAGACGCCAGTTGACGATCAATTGAAGGAATGGCGGGCCGAATCCCCGATCCCGGAGACGAGAAAACGCCCGGGAGCAAGAACCCCGGGCGTTCAAATCCACTAATCCACCGGACGGGCGGGTCAGTTCAAGCCGCCGCCGCCACCCCGTGGCTTCAACACCTTGGGGGGTGGCTTGGTGGTCCGCGGAGGAGGCCGAGTGGTACCGCCCCCGCTCCGGACGGTGGGCTTACTCCCAGAAGCCGAGCCTCCACTCCGAACTGTCGGTACACTCCGAGTGCCCGAACCTCTGCTCCGAACCGTCGGTACACTCCGGGACGTGGAGCCTCCACTCCGAACCGTGGGTGAACTCCGGGTGGCCGAACCCCCTGTAGTCCCTCCCCCGCCCCGTGGTTTTATGACCCTTGTTGAGGGCCTGGACACTGGCGTACGAGTGGTTCCCGTGGGTCTGCGCTGAAGCACCGGCTTCTGACTCGTAACACCGCCCCGGGTAGCCGAAGGGTTGTTCCGGGTCGGGGTTTGAGTGGTGGACCGGGTTCCACCCGAGAGGGTCCGAACCCCCGAGTTGGGCCGAGGAGTGCCGGAAACCCCGTTCCCGCCAACTCCCGATCTCCGGTTCACACTCCCTTCGGTTCCAGGAATCTGCCTACCGGAAACCCCTGAAGAACCACTCTGCACCTTTCCTGAGGAGGACGGAGAGGGGGTCACGGACCTGGGGACCGCCCGCCGGGCTCCGCCACTTTCCACGCCCGGTTGGGCTGCGGGGGGAGTGTTCCTCACCACCACCTGGGGAGAGCCGGTTTCTCCTGTCGCCCTTTCCTTGAACTCGAAGTGGGGTACCCCTCGCCTGGGTTGGGCGTAGACCACCCGGGTGCCCCGGTATCGGGTAGCCGGATAGTAGTAGGGGTCGTCGTAGACCACTACACGAAATGAAGTACAGGAGAAGGCATAGGGATTCCAGCTGTAGTA
>CAYOVN010000083.1:0-14623 GCA_964407425.1 uncultured Gemmatimonadaceae bacterium | reverse complement strand
GATTTGAGCGCCCAACCGAGTCTGGAGGAGGTGGTTCCTTTGAAGGACGGGAATCCCCTTGTCCGAAGCGAGGAAGAGGTATCCCCGGGGCTGATACCCCAAATCCGGGGCTTCTCCGTCGACGGCCAGGATCCGCCCGGCATTCCTGACGAACTCCTCGGAATACAGGGAGAGTTGGATGTTCTCCGGAGTGGAGAACTGCTGCCGGATTCCCCCTACGGAAAGGGCTGTCGATGATTGGGCGTAGGTGGGATCCCGCTCCACCACACGAACCCTGAGACCGTTCCCTTCCGGGGAGGAAGAGAGGAAGTATGCGATGGAGCAACCGATTACCCCACCGCCGACAATGAGAACGTCGCAGGTCGTTTCGGACATAACCGGGAGATTACCCCAGGGAAGGCGCTTCGTCTACCGGCGGAGTTCCACAACTCCCCCGACGATCCAACCCAGGGCAGTTCTCCCCCGATTCCTCGAAGTCATCCCTCCCCTCCGCTGATAGCCTCTCCTACCTCTCGATCGTCCAGCGGTCTAGCCAGGCCAGGACCGTATCGTGCCACAGGATTCCGTTGGCCGGGCTCAGGACCCAGTGGTTCTCGTCGGGGAAGTAGAGGAACCGGCTGGGAATGCCCTTCCGCTGGAGGGCGGTGAAAGCTCCGATCCCTTGCTCGATCGGAACCCGATGATCCTGGCCTCCCTGGACCACAAGCATGGGTGTCCGCCAGTCCTCAACATGGCTGACCGGGTTGTGGCGCTCGTACCCATCCTCACTCTCCCAGTAGGTTCCTCCGTGCTCCCACTCCGGGAACCAGAGTTCTTCGGTCCCGTAATACATGATCCTCTGGTCGAATACGCCGTCGTGGTTCACAAGGCATTTGAAGGCATCGGTCCAATTGCCTTCAATCCAGTTGATCATATATCCGCCGTAGGAGGCACCCAGAGCGCAGGCCCGATCTTTGTCCATCCAGGGGTTTTCATCGACGGCTGCGTCGAGGCCCCTCTTGAGGTCCTCCAGGGGTTTCCCACCCCAGTCTCCCCTGATGGCATCCGTGAACGCCTGCCCGTATCCGGTTGAACCGTGGAAGTCGACCATAAGAGTTGCATAGCCGGCAGCGGCGTAGATCTGGGGGTTCCACCGGTAGTGGAAGTTGTTTGACGAAGATCCCTGGGGCCCACCGTGAATAATGAAAGCCACCGGGTACTTCTTGTCGGGATCGAAATCGACCGGCTTCACCAGCCAAGCATAGACCTCGTCCCCCTCGGCTCCTTCGAAGGTCAGCTGTTCGGGTTCGCCCAAACCAATGGATGCCATTTTTTGGCTGTTGATGCTCGTGATGGCCTCAACACCCTTACCGTCCACTCCTGCCCGGTAGAGCTCCACAGGGGATTGGAGGTGGTCCATACCGAACACGATTCCATTGCCGGCAAACGCCGGTGACCGGACGGTCCCATCATGGATCAACTCCGTGACCTCTCCTGATGCCACATCCACGGCAAAGAGCGAAGTGTTCCCAAGGTTCTGAGCGGTCACCAGGAGGGTTTCCCCGTCCGGGGAAAAGGTCATTGACCCTACCGACCGATCCCAACTCTGAGTCAAAACCCGGGTTTCGCCCAAGGGCCAGTCCTGCAACAGAATCCTGAATCGGTCGGCCTCGTAGCCCGCTCTTTCCATGGCTAACCAAGCGAGTTTGCTCCCGTCCGGGCTGAAGACCGGCTGGGTATCCCAAGCAGGGTTGTCGCCCGTTATGGGCCTCGGCCCATTCGAGCCGTCGATGGGGGTGACAAAAAGGTCGAAGTTGGTGGACCAGGGCTCACCGTCTCCGGCGAGGCGGGCTGAAAAAACGATGGCGCCTCCATCGGGGGTGAAGGTGAACTCCTCCGGTCCTCCAAAGGGCACCGAAGGGGAGTCCCCATCCACTTCCGGCATGACATCCACGGGTTCGGTCCCACCCTCCACGGGGAGGGTGAAGAGGTGTGATCGGCGACCGTCCTCCCATGTGTCCCAGTGACGGATGAAGAGACGATCGTAGAGAACTCCGCTGGCTACCTGGCTTCCGGTCTCGGAGAGGCGGTCGACAGTACAGGCCAGGTCCTCACAATCGGTAAACACTTCCAGGCTCACGGCGAGTTTGGAACCGTCCGGGGAAAGGCTCATGCTTCCGACACTGAGGGGAAGATCGGTGACCTGCTGAGCTTCTCCCCCCGAGACCGGAATCCTCCACACCTGGGAGGCTCCGGAGCGAGTGGAGAGAAAGAAGACCGACGATCCGTCCGGTGCCCACCGGGCGTTGAACTCGGAAGCGGGGTGCGTCGTCAGAGGGCGAAGCCCTGAGCCGTCCACCGCTACCATCCACAGATCACTCCGCCGCCGGTTCGCTTCTTTGTCCAGGGAGCTGATCCCGAATACGACCCAATTCCCGTCCGGGGACACCTGAGGACCGGAGATCCGATCGAGTTCCCATAAGTCATGGACGTTGAAGGGATGGGTTGTTTGAGCCGCCCCAAAAGAACCCACTGGGCAAAGAGCCATCAGCATCACTGCGCCGACAATCAGTTTTCTTCCGACAAAGGACATCATTCTCTCCTGCTGCATTCTGTGTGTTGTCTCAGTGTTGACCAGAGCAGCCAGGGATTTTCCCCTCGGCCACATCTCACCGTACATGTCATCTTCGACCTCCAGGTCTGCGCCTACCTACTGAAGGAGAAACCATACCTTAAAGGTGATCGCACTCACTCCTGCCGTCAGCACCGTTCCCCAGATCAGGTCCACAACAGCCATGGCCGTTGGAAATCCGGCCAGGGTCGCCAGGTTGGTGAGATCATAGGCCGCATAGGCCACGAGGCCCAGGACGGCCCCAAGGAAAATGGCCTGAGAAAAACTCTCCCCCTCAACAGCTGGCCAGACGGCCAGTATCACGATTCCCGCTACAAAAATGCCATAGAAGAGAAAGGCCGCCCCCCAACCCACGTCGGCCCTCATGAGCGGGCCCAGCTGCGACCGATAGAAAGGACGGGCCACGATACCCAGCCAAATCAGGTCAATAGCAAGGAATGTGGGGAGGGCGATAGCAAACAGTTTGAGAAATTGGGCCATTCGTCTTCTCCTCTGGAGTCGGAGTTCAGTCCCCTCTTACCCTTGGACCGCCTACCATTTCCATCACCAGCGAAGCTGTCTCCTCAACAGCCCGATCCGTTACATCGAGGACTTCACATCCCAACTCAGCGTAGAGCCGCTCGGCGTGTTTTAATTCGTCATGGATTCGGTAGAGATTTGAATAGTCCGATTCACCGGAGACACCCATGGTGCGGACCCTGGTCTTCCGAATGCCGGCGAGCTTGGATGGGGAGATAACGAGACCCACGATCTTCCCAGAGGGCACCCGGTGTAACTCCGGAGGAGTCGGTATCTCCGGCACCAGAGGCAGGTTCGCCACTTTGATTGCCCTGTTGGCCAGATACATGGAGACGGGGGTTTTGCTGGATCGACTCACACCCAGGAGGACCACGTCAGCATTCCGGTACCCCTTGGGGTTCTTGCCATCGTCGTGGTTTACGGCGAACTCTACGGCCTCCACACGCTTGAAATACTGTTCGTCCAGCTTATGGATCAAACCTGGCTCAAGAAGTGCGACCTCCCCGGTGATCTCCTCCAAGCCCGCAATGGCGGGCCCCATGATATCTACCAACGGGATCCCGTGTTGCGCTGCTTTGGTGGTGATGACTTCCCTCACCTCGGGAATGATAACCGTGAAGATGATCATGGTGGGTTGGTCCCGGGCCGCCTTCATAACCTCCCGAGCGGCGTCCGGGCTCTCGACATGGCTGAAGCGCCTTAGTCCAACGTTGGGTTCAGGGAATTGACTAAGGACCGCTTTCGCCACGAGTTGGGCCGTCTCGCCCATAGAGTCTGAAACGACGAACACGACGGGAGTACGCCTCACTCTCCCCTCCAGTTTTGGATTCGGGACCGCTGAATGCTTCCATTGAGGACAAGAGTAAGGATAGGTGTTGAGGCTCCGGTTTTCGACCCCTCGGCCGGATCGTTCTTTCCGGCGGATGAAAACCCTTGCACAGAGTACGATCTGGCCCATTTTTCCCCCATGACAAACTCGGGGTTATCTACGGCGGAACCGACGGAGGCGGCTGCCCGAATGGTGGCGGTTCTCAGGGACCATGCTGTCTCTCATGTGGTCACGGTTCCTGACAACACCTCCGCCCCTATCCTATCGGCCCTCCAGCGACTGGCGGCGTCCAGTCCGAATGGGGAGGACCAGGGGGGTGGAGACGACTCAGGCAGAGGACCAGTCCCCCGCCTTCTTCTTGCCACCAGGGAAGGGGAAGCCATGGGAATTGCCTCCGGCCTCTGGCTTGGCGGTGCCGATCCTGTTGTCCTCATCCAGAACACCGGACTTTTGGAAGCCGGGGACGGACTCCGTGGAACGGCCTCCAGAATGGGTGCACCTCTGGTCCTTCTCGTCACCGGCCGAGGTTTTGCCAAAGCGAGAATGGCCGGCGTCCCCGTTGAGGAGGGTATCTCCGGTCGGGATATCCTGGTCCGGGAGGATTTGGATTCGGTAGCCTACATGACGCTGAGTACCCTCCAGGCTTGGGGAATACCGGTCCTTCTCCTGATGGACACTGAGGATCTTTCTCCGGTCACGGAGGCCTTCGCCAAAGCACGGGAAGAAAAGAGACCTGTTGCTGTCCTCATCGACACCTCCTTCGAATAGAAGGGCTTGAACGTGCTGACCAAGGAAGATCTCCTTCGACCCCTGGCCGCCGTCAGAACGACGGAGGTTGTGGTCACCTGTATGGGCGTGACCCGGCCGTGGGGGCGCCTTTCCGACCATGAACTCGATTTTGCCTCTGCCGACAGTGCCATGGGGCACACGGCGGACCTGGCTTTGGGAATCGCTTTGGCTCAGCCTGACCGGAAAGTCATCTGCTTGAATGGTGACGGCAGCATGTTGATGAATCTGGGGTCCCTGGTCAGCATTTCGGCCGCCGCCGCCAAAAACCTGGTCCTTTTTGTCCTTGAGAACCGCAGGTATGAGATAACCGGGAACCAACACATCCCCGGGGCAGGGCGTGTGGATTTTCCGGGCCTGGCCAGGGCCGCCGGGTTCCCGAGGGTTTATTCCTTCAATCGGGATGTAGGCTACGAAGCCGCTCTCCCTGAGATATTGGAGGCTCCTGGCCCCATCTTTGTGGGAGTTGGGATGGAGCCGGGTTCCGAAGGCCCCATCAGCCGGAGCCAACGAGAGGAAGCCCGGTATCTCCAGACCTCCCTGGAGCACTGCTCGGGAGAGTTTCGGAAGGCTATCACCCGGAGCTGAAAGCCGACCCGCCCCGCCCCTTTTCACGGCCCCCCTTCGGCCCCATCATTTATGCCAGCCCGATCCCGAAGGAGGAACGATGAAATCGCCACGTAGACGCCTGTTCAGTTGCCTGATTCTTGCTGGTCTCGCCTTACTGATGGCTCCCGTTCAGGGCCAGGCCCAGAACTTCCGACCCCAGAAACCGGTCTTGCACGGAAAGCACTGGGTGGCCATCACCGGTAAACCCATGGCCGCTACGGCTGGCGCGTCCCTTTTCATCCAGGGTGGAAACGCCGTGGACGCTGCCTGTGCCATGTTGGGTGCGACGGCAACCATGTGGGACGTTCTCAGTTGGGGTGGGGAAACCCAGGCTCTGATCTATAACCCCAACACTGGCGAGGTCGTCGGGATCAATGCTCTTGGCGCGGCTCCTACCGGTGCGACCCCCGAGTTCTACCAAGAACAGGGTTTTCGGTACCCACCCGCCAATGGCCCGCTAGCGGCGGTTACTCCGGGTACACCCGGGGGACTGATGGTGATGCTTGCGGAATACGGGACGAAGAGCCTTGCCGAGACCCTCGCTCCGGCCTTGGAGATGGCAGCCGGTTATCCCATCGAAGCAGGGGCGGCCCGTGGAATGAGCTCCAACCGTGAGTTGATCAAGGGTTGGAAGTACTCCCGGGAAGTTTACTTCACTCACCCGGAAGATGAAGAGAACCCAGGGCCCAGGCCCGGGGAGATATTCCGTCAAACGGACCTTCTATCCACACTTGAAAAGTTGGTGGAAGCCGAGGCGAATGCTCTTTCAGAAGGGAAGGACCGGAAGGAAGCGATCTACGCAGCCTATGACCGTTTCTACAGGGGTGATATCGCCCAGGAGCTGGTCCGGGGCACGCAGGAGGAGGGTGGCCTGATCACCATGGAGGACCTGGACAACTGGCAGGTCCATATCGAGGAACCGGTGTCCACAAACTTCAAGGGCATCGAGGTATACAAACTCACATCCTGGGTACAGGGTCCTGTCCTTCTTCAGGCCCTCAACATGCTCGAGGACGTGGATCTCAAGGCCATGGGATTCAACACCGCCGAATACCTCCACACCCTTTATCAGGTGATGAACCTCTCCTTCGCCGATCGGGATTTCTATTACGGAGATCCTTACTTTCCCCCTGAGGAGCCCCTCCAGGGCCTGCTCTCCAAGGAGTACGCCCGGAGCCGATTCGCCGAGATCAACTGGAGCAGGAATGATCCGGACGCTCGCCCCGGGGATCCCTATCCATTCATGGATGCCGTGAACCCCTTCAAGAAATACCTGACGGACTGGACCACCACCGGGGGAGAGGGAGGTTTGGATCACATGGCCCCCGGGGATGTCAGCCCGAATAGGAGGGGTGGCGGTGTGGCCGACACCTGGGTCGATAGTCAGGATCTCTACGAAGAGGACCTTTATACGGGAACAACCTCCATACAGGCCGCCGACGAGGAGGGGTGGGTGGTATCGATCACTCCCAGCGGAGGGTGGATTCCCGCAGTGATCGCGGGCCGGACCGGGGTGGGTCTCAGTCAACGGGCCCAGAGCTTCGTGACGGATGAGGCGGATGGCCCCTTCAACGTCGTTGAGCCGGGCAAACGTCCCCGGGCCACCCTCACGCCGTCCCTGGCCCTGAAGGATGGCAAACCCTTCCTATCCTTTGCCGTCCAGGGGGGGGATGCCCAGGACCAGAATCTCCTCCAGTTCCTCCTGAATATGGTCGAGTGGGACATGAACGTTCAGCAGGCGGCTGAGGGCCCCAACATGAACAGTAGTCAGATGAGGGGTTCCTTCGCCGGTCATACCTCTTCCCCCGGCAGGATGCTGATCCACGAATCGGTGCCGGAAGAGGTTCGGGAGCAGCTTCGGCAGATGGGGTATGAACTGAGGGTTTCCTCCAGGTCCTCGGGGCCGATCAATGCAGTGTTCTTCGATTGGGAAAATGGGTCTTTCTGGGGCGGATCGAGTAATCACGGGGACGACTACGGCATCATCTGGGACTGACCTGGACCCGATTCCACGCCCATACCCGAGCCCATGACCTCCCTGTTTCTTAGCCGTTTCCGGACGCGAGTTCAGCGTTCGGAGACGGTTGCTCCGGTAGCCTTTGCTGTGACCATTGGTGCTCTGGCTGCGGCCGGGGCCATCGTCCTCCGCCAGCTGATCCGAGTTGTTCAATGGGTCTTCTTCGACCTGGGGGAGAGCCTCGCCGGGTCTTTGGGAATTCCCTGGGCTGAGAACATCCACATCCTTCTGGCTCCTGCGGTGGGGATGGTTGTTGTGTCCTGGATGGTTCGGCGGTGGGCCCCCGAAGCACAGGGTCATGGGGTCCCGGAGGTCCAGTATGCCATCAGGATGCTCGGAGGAAGGATCCGAGCCCGAGTCGCAGCCATCAAGGCTCTAGCATCGGCCATCTCAATCGGGTCGGGCGGTTCGGTGGGCCGGGAAGGGCCTATCGTTCAGATCGGTTCGTCCCTTGGGAGTACGGTGGGCCAGGTCATTGGCCTGGGTCCCGGACAGACCCGCATCATGGTTGCCGCAGGTGCGGCGGGGGCCATTGCCGCCACCTTCAACGCCCCCATCGCTGGTGTCATGTTCGCCATGGAAGTCATCCTGGGGAACTTTGCCTCCCGTTCCTTCGGCCTGGTGGTGATCGCATCGGTCACCTCTACCGCCATCTCCCAGGCATTCCTTGGGAGGGAACCCGCGTTCCGCCTGGTGGAGAGCTTCACCCTGGTCAGCGAATGGGAGTTCCTCCTTTACCTTGCTCTCGGTGTGTTCACGGGCCTCATCGCCCTGGCCTATGTCCAGAGCGTTTACTGGTTTGAAGATTCCTTCGAGGCCTGGAAGCTGAGCCCCGGTTGGAAGGCCCTGATCGGTGGACTTGGTGTAGGGGCCCTGGGGTTTTTTGGGAGCGATCTGATCTTCGGTGTGGGGCATGAGGGTGTCGAGCTGGCCCTTCAAGGTGAAATGGCCCTGGGCCTCATGTTGGGCCTGGTGGTACTGAAAATCGTCGCCACCTCGGTCACTCTGGGGGCCGGCGGCTCCGGGGGGATTTTTGCCCCGGCCCTCTTTGTTGGAGCTATGGCGGGGGGCGCTTTCGGGAAGGTGGCCAACGGATTATTCCCGGCTGTCACCGCTCCCCCGGGGGCGTACGCTTTGGTGGGGATGGCGTCCCTGTTCGCGGCGGCGGCCCACGCTCCCATCACTGGGATCCTCATTCTCTTCGAGATGACCGACAACTACCGGATCATACTGCCACTGATGTTCGCAGTAGTGGTCGCTCACCTCATGGCTTCTGCCATTTACCGGGACTCGATCTATTCCATCAAACTCAGAAGAAAAGGCGCTCTCGCAGCTCCCAAACAGGAGATGGGCGTTCTGGATCTGATTCTTGTGGCCGACGCCATGACCCCGGATTTCGAAACCGTCCGGGACAATCTTCCGTTGGAAGAGCTCGCGGAAATGGCCAGGGCCGGAAAGACGAGAAGCTGGTTGGTCCTCGATGAGACAGGGGGCCTCACGGGAATTGTCGCTGAGACCGACCTGGAGTTCTCCATCGTATCCGGAGGGGCGTCGGGCACATTGGTCGGAGAGATCATGACCACCGCCCTGACGACCTGTACACCGGGGGAATCCCTGCGAGTCGCCTTCCGCCGGTTTGCCGATCGGGCCGTCTATCAGATTCCCGTTGTTGAGGAGGACGATCCCAGGAAGGTGGCCGGAGTCCTTCGACGAAACGAGCTCCTCTGGGCTTTCAAGGAACTCTCCGACGAACATCAAAGGCTACTCCAGACGACCGGAACCGAGGTGACACCCAGTCATGAGGACTCGGTCCAGCTGGAGATTCAGGTGAGGGAGGGGTTGGAGGATCTCTGTTTCCAGCGCATACGAGACGTACCGCTTCCAAAGGGGACCCTCATTGTTCTGCTGAGAAGGGGAGAGCGGGCGGTAGTCCCCAAGGGGGATACTCGTATCGAGCCCGGGGATGTTCTTGTTCTACTCACCACCCGGGACCAGGAAGAAGCGGTTCGGGACTGGGTGGGAAGCCACTGACCTCATTTGCGTCAGTCCACGTGGTCCATCAGGTGGTCATATCGAATCAGGACTTCCCGGAAGGCGATTTCCTCCGCCGCTAGTACGAAGACGGTGGAGGGGAGGCCCTTCGTTCGTTCACTGAGCTGGGCGTAGTAGTCCTCGAATTCCCCCGGACCCGGGCAGGGGGAAGTTGCCTCCCAGGGCTGAGGGGATCAAGATTCGCCAATGTTCAACCATTCGAGTCCATGCGAATAGCCCTCTTCATCACCTGCCTCAACGACGCCCTTTTCCCCCGGGCCGGCAAGGCACTGGTGCGAATTCTGGAGACATTGGGGCACGACGTAGAGTTCCCCCCGACCCAGACGTGTTGCGGGCAGATCCATTTCAACACCGGGTATCGGACCGAAGCCCGCCAGCTCATGAACGGGTGGTTGAGCTCCTTCAGGACGGCTGATGTGGTCGTCGCTCCATCGGCCTCATGCGTGGCCATGGTCCGGGAGCAGTACCCTGTTCTCGCCGAGGAGGTGGGGGATGCCGATCTCATATCCCAGGTACGCTCCCTGGCCGCAAGAACGTTTGAAATGAGTGAGTTTCTGGTGGGTGAACTAGGTGTGGAAGACGTGGGCGGATCCTTCCCCGGCCGGGTTGCACTGCATACTCCCTGTCATTCCATCCGGGGTATAAATGTGGGGTCTGGCCCGGAAAAGCTCCTGAGGGCGACTCGTGGCCTCGAGCTGGTCGATCTTCCCCGGGGAAGAGAATGCTGCGGGTTCGGTGGGACATTCTCCGTCAAGAATCCCGATACCTCGTTGGCCATGCTCTCGGACAAAATTCAGGCGGTTCAAGAGTCGGGAGCCCAGGTCCTGACGGCTGTCGACAACTCCTGCCTCATGCACATCGCCGGGGGCCTTCGCCGGGAAGGGCTGCTCTGGGAAGGCGCGTCCGTACTCCCACCAGACGGAACCATTCGTGTTCTGCATCTGGCGGAAATCCTGGCCTGCGGGGAAGGGAGCGGCCCGGAGATCGAAGAGAAAGGGATGGGCCGGGGAGGTGGTCCGTGACCGGGCGGAAGGCCAGGGCGCGACCGACGCCCCTCCCAACGTTTCCGGACTCTGCCCCCCAATCATTGGGAGACAAACAACTCCGGGAGAACCTCCGGCGGGCCACCCGAGCGATTCGTGACAAACGGGCAGGAGTCGTGGGGGAGGTTCCCCACTGGGAGGCCCTTCGGGCTGCTGCCCGCGCGATAAAGGAAGACGCGATCCTGAACCTGGATCGATACCTGGAGGAGTTGGAGGATTCGGTATCCCGGGCGGGGGGGCGTGTCCATTGGGCCCGGGACGCACAGGAAGCCAACCAGATCATTGGCGATCTTGTGGATTCCGCTGGGGTCACCGAGGTCGTGAAGGTCAAGTCCATCACAACGGATGAGATCGGCCTGAATCAGTCTCTTGAGGATCGGGGGGTAAGGGCCACCGAAACTGATCTGGCCGAGCTGATCATCCAGTTGGCCTCTGAGACCTCCTCCCACTTCCTGGTCCCGGCTATCCACAAGAACCGGACCCAGATCCGGGATTTGTTCCGAGAACATCTTGGCCCGGAGGATCTGACCGACGACCCGGCCACACTGGCTGAGGCAGCCCGGATCCATCTTCGGGAGAAATTCCTGTCTGCCGAGGTGGCCGTGTCCGGGGCGAACTTCGCCTTCGCGGATACTGGAACGGTGGGGGTCGTAGAGTCGGAAGGGAACGGCCGAATGTGTCTGACCCTTCCTCGGGTTCTCATCACCCTCATGGGGATAGAGAAGGTCCTCCCGTCATTCCAGAACCTCGAGGTCTTCCTCCAGCTTCTCCCTCGATCCGCCACGGGAGAACGGATGAACCCCTACACCTCCCTTTGGACTGGTGTGCATCCTGGAGACGGGCCGGAAGAATTCCATCTGGTACTTCTGGACAATGGCCGAACGAGAGTCCTGGCCGATCCGGTGGGGCGACAGGCCCTCCACTGTATTCGATGCAGTGCCTGTCTCAACATCTGCCCGGTCTATGAACGGGTCGGTGGCCACGCCTACAACGCAACCTATCCAGGCCCCATCGGCTCGATCCTCACACCTCAACTGCTGGGTCCCGGAGTTCACGATTCCCTTCCTTTCGCATCAACCCTTTGCGGCGCCTGCGAGGAGGTGTGCCCCGTCGGAATCGAGATCCCCAAAGTCCTTCTCCACCTTCGGGCCCGGGCCGTCGAGGATGGAGGCAGAAAGGGAGGAGCAGGGTTGAACGAGGAGAGGCTCGTCATGCGGCTTCTGGCCCAAGCCTTCCGCTCTCCCATGACCTACCGCTTCGGTATGGCGACGGCCAGGAAGCTCCTGGGAGCCGGAAAGCATGATGGGTGGATTCGGCGGTTGCCCGGATACGGGAGTGGTTGGACGAAGGGCCGGGATTTTCCCGCACTAGCCGATGAGACCTTTCGGGATTGGTGGAAGAAGAGGAAGAGGGGCGGTGTATGAACCATTCCCGAGAGGAGATGCTTTCCGCGATCCGGAGTGCTCTCAGGGACCGGATGGGCGGCGATGGGATCGAGAGGGATTGGGCTGGAGCCTTTGGGTCGTCAGCGGCGGGGGGTGGAGGGGTGGGTCCCTTGGGGTCGATTGACCTCCTTCAGGCCAGGATTTCCGACTACAAAGCGACGGTCCTACGGTGCCACGAGGGGGCTCTCTCGGATAGCATTCTCAAGCGACTGCGGGTCCGGAGGGTGAAGCGCCTGGTCGCCCCTCACGACATACCGGAGGAATGGATCTCTGGCGCCTCCTCCGCCGGTGTGGAAATCCTGAGGGATGGAGATCCGTCCATCCTATCCACTGCCCAGCTCGCCTCCTTCGATGGGGTGATTTCTGGGTGCGCTTTGGCCATCGCGGAAACCGGGACCCTGGTTTTGGACGGAGGGCCAGGGCAGGGGCGTCGGGCGATCTCCCTTCTCCCGTACTACCACCTTTGCGTCGTGACGATGGACCAGGTGGTGGACACGATCTCGGATGGAATCTCCCGCCTGCAGCATTCACTGGGGGCGAGCCCCGGACCCCTGACGCTGATTTCCGGGCCCTCGGCCACCTCCGATATCGAGCTGATCCGGGTTGAGGGCGTACATGGCCCTCGGATTCTGGATGTGATACTGGTCGAAAACCCCTAAGGAGTTCCGTTCAATGAGTTTAGCTCTCCAGGCCGCTCTCGGCGTTTTCCCGATCCTTCTGGCTGGTGTACTCCTTGTCGGGTTCCGGGTCCCAGCGAAGTGGGCTATGCCCGTGGTCTACGTTTCAGCCGTGGCTGTGGCTGTGGGCGCCTGGCAGATGGCCTGGGTCAGGGTCTGGGCCGCATCCATCCAGGGGCTTTTCCTGAGCTTTGATCTCCTCTTTATCATTTTCGGGGCTCTTCTTCTTCTGAAGACACTGGAACACTCCGGAGGCGTGGCTACGATCCGGCGCTCTTTTCACGCCATCAGTGACGACCGCCGGGTGCAGATCATTCTGTTGGGTTGGTTGTTTGGGTCTTTCATCGAAGGGGCTTCCGGGTTCGGGACGCCGGCAGCGGTCTGCGCTCCCCTCATGGTCGCCATGGGTTTTCCGGCGGCAGCTGCTGTAATGATCGGAATGATGATCCAAAGCACCGCGGTCACCTTCGGTGCGGTTGGTACCCCCGTCCTCGTCGGAATTCAGGGTGGTCTGGGGGGAGAGATGTTTGAGGCCCAATTGGCCATGGCCGGGATTGAGATGCGGGAATTTCTTCGCATGGTCACGGCCCGGGCCGTCATCCTCCACGGGGTGGCAGGGACCCTCATGCCGACCCTTATGATCATGATGACCACCCGGTTCTTCGGAGAGAGAAAATCCTGGACAGAGGGGCTCTCCATTTTTCCTTTTGCCCTCTTCGGTGGCCTCGCTTTCACCATTCCATATACCCTGACAGGAATATTCCTCGGGCCGGAATTCCCCTCGCTCCTGGGGGCCCCCCTGGGGTTGATCATTGTGATCTTCGCGGCGAAACGGGGGTTCCTCCTTCCGAAGGATCGCTGGGACTTTCCCCCCTCCAAGAATTGGCCCGAGGACTGGGTGAGTGGCCTGGAGGTAGGGGAGACGAAGGAGCCGGACCGTCCTCTCTCCACTGGGCTGGCTTGGGCGCCGTACCTTCTGCTTGCGGGCCTCCTTGTTATTTCTCGCCTGCCACAGCTTCCTGTGGGCAGCTGGCTGAAATGGGTCCGGGTGGCTTGGGAGGATATTTTCGGGACTGGGATCTCTGCCGTCACCACACCCCTATATCTGCCCGGGTTCGTTCTTTTGGCCGTTGTCGCCTTGAGTTTCTTCATGCACAAAATGACGGGGGCTGCACTTCGTAGGGCCGTATCCGAATCGGGCAGGGTAATATTGGCGGCCGGATTCGTACTGATATTCACGGTTCCAATGGTGAGGGTCTACATCAACTCCGACGTCAATGGAGCCGGGTTCTCCTCCATGCCCATCGCCATGGCAGAGTGGGTAGCCGCGAATGTCGGGCAGGTCTGGCCGATGTTTGCGGGTGTGACCGGCGCTTTGGGGGCCTTTATCGCAGGGTCCAATACGGTCAGCAATCTCATGTTCTCCGCCTTTCAATATGGAGTAGCGGAGCGTTTGATGGTGTCGGGGGTTTTGATCGTCGCACTCCAGGCGGTTGGAGCTGCCGCCGGAAATATGATTGCCATTCACAACGTAGTAGCTGCTTCGGCCACGGTGGGGCTTCTGGGCCGGGAAGGCGCGACACTCGCCCGGACCATACTTCCGACCATCTACTATCTTCTGGTGATCGGTCTGCTGGGCCTTCTCGCCGTGCACACTTTGGGCGTGGTGGACCCGCTCTTGAATATCTCTCCGGAGACGTTACCCGCCGGGTAGAGAACACTTGACCCTGGAAGGATGTTTCCCCATATAAAATGCGACCCCCGGAGTGGCCTGTAGTAGGGCAGGCACGCCCGGTCATAACCATTCATAAGGAGGTCTCAATGCGGAAGTGTGTAATTATTGCTGCGACGACCATCGCGGCCTTTTTCTTTGCTCTCCCCGGACAAGCCTCAGCTCAAGGGATATTCCTGGGCGGGGGTGTCACCTTCCCTAGCAGTGATTATGGGGAGTATGCGAACGCCGGGTATATGATCGAGGCCGGCTTCACCATCCCGGTGAGCGAGAACGGACTCAGCGTTCTGGTTGACGGCCTCT
>CAYOVN010000082.1:0-14640 GCA_964407425.1 uncultured Gemmatimonadaceae bacterium | reverse complement strand
CAGGTCCCGGTAAAAAAAGACGCCGGGATCACAAAATAAGGGCTGGCGTCAAATTCTGCGCCGATCTCTCCAGTACCGACTGAACCCGTGGTTGCCCCGGCAACGCCAAACTCCGTAGCGCTGGTAAAAGTCACCGTCCACGTTTCGTCCACCAAACCACCGGCCACCAATATTTCCAGTGTGCTATCAATGGTGCCGGCATCAGTCACACTACTGCCCGAGGCCACCTCCGACACATCGAACCGATCGTTTTCACGCAGCCCCCGATTGTGGGAGATATAAAGATCGTGACTCTCGCGAGCCAGATTGCCGATGGGTTCGTCAAGTTCCAACTCATTGCCAAAAAACGATTCGGTTAGAAGTACATCACAATCTCGCTTAATTGCTGTCCAGACAGACACCGATTGATAGCCGGCATCGCGGCTACTGGACAACCGGAAGATATTGCCCTGCGCATTGCTCTTGTATAAAACCACACTGTACAAATAGGTTTCGTCTTCAAAAACATCCCCGGTTTTCGTCATCGCCAAATACTTGCGCCCGTCTGAAAATTCAAGCACATCGCCAACCATGACATCTGTGTCATATGCCAACGACATTTCCAAAAAAAACTCGCGCACAAACGGTTTTGTGATCTGGGCATTTACTTCAGCATCACCGTACTCGCCAGAGACGTTGCCGCTGTCGCGCAAGATGGTAAAAGAAATGCCCACCTCGGCCCAAACATCTTTTATGTCAGTCCCAATGCTCATTCGTAGGTTAAATCCTTGCCGACCTCATCATAGATAAAGCCAGGAGCCACAATATCCCCAAACATTTTATAGGCATCGATGCTGCCGAATTTGTCCGGGTTTTCTTCAATCGCACTGGCAAACCCCTTGTCCATTTTTTCGATCAACTGACCCAGGTGTTTAAATTTCTGGTCCAGGGACAGCTGCTTGACTTTGAATTTTAAAGCATGCTCGGTCCACAAAAAGAAAATCAACCAGCGTTTTGCTCGTTCCTTAATCCAGTGTTCGCAAAACGCTCCGCTAACGGGCATTGTCCATCCGGTATCGGCTTCAGCGTTCACAATGGCATTGTTATAATCCACCGCTTGATCAAGCAGGGAAGACAACCCCTTAATCTCCTCAATCAGAACCGCTTTAAGCCCAGAAGTATCCATTTGTGGCCCCTTTAGATATCATCTTCGATTGCTTTAACAGTTTTTTCCAGCTCTAAATATTGTTTCATCAGCACATCAAGCCCGACATCCGTGGTCAGAAATTCTTTGTCTAACCCATCGCCGAGCGTGACCGCTTTTTCCTTAATCAACTGCCGGACTTCTTCACGCAACTTGGGCAGCTTTTTGCGCCGATCCAGCTTGTGTCTTACTCCCAACTGTTGGATATAATCTTCAAGCTCTGTATATCCATCAGTCACGACAGCCTCGGGATCGACCGCAGCTATAGGTTCATCCACAGTTTCGACTTCAGACTCCTCAGCGACCCATAAAAATTCTATAGTATTTGCCTCGGCTTCAATGTCTCTGACAATGTCGTCTGGAAACGGTGCTTCTAAAATCGTTCCCCGTGGATAAACCCGCGCATCAGTCTTCAAACTGGTCCGGATACGGACCTTTTTGATTGTTTCAATATCCATATAAACCCCCTTACGACACAGCTGCACCAAGAGTCTCGAACATCGTGGCCGCATCGGTATATGCCACGGTCGTATTTGCCGCATCCAGATCAGTCGTTCCCGGATTAAATACACCGGAACTCAACGAAGCGGTCACAACTCCCATGGCAACTTTCGAAGCCGCGATCGCCGGGAGACCGGCAGCAGCCAGGACTGCCGAAGCATAACCCGTTGCATTCGCAGCCGCCGCAACAATTGAGATTGTCCCATCAGCAACGATTTCAAGGCGCCACGCCCCAAATAACGCCTGGGGAATATTATCACCGGAAAGGGCGGTACCGGCAGCCAACGCAGCCCGTCGGTACACCTTTCCGCCAATACCATAAGTAAACTCGATATTGGAAGCATTGGGGGCGGTTGAACCAATTGCAAGCCCTGGCATGGTGACAATGTAATTGCCCCTCAGTATCGACCGGGTATCATTGGTCGAAGCTTGCAAGGCATCAATAAAAGACTTGATCTCCTCCATGGCCTTTTGCATGACCGGAGACGGATAAGGCCCCCGAGTAATAATAGAACTATCCATAATAAAACCTCCTGTGGTTTAGCTTTTAGCCGGATAGCCTGGGTTTTTAAGACTCAGGCTATAGCCGATTTAGTCTGTCACCTTATACGAATAGATGGCATCCTCAAAATAAAGCACCGGCAGGCCTTTGTTGCGCACTCGCACAAAGCGACCATCAGGATCTTTCTTTTCCCACTGATCAACCTCGGTACCCCACTTATGCTCATTGCCAAACGGAGCTAGCATAAACTCCGCAATCGGCTGGCCTTCGACCTGGGAAGCAAACATGGTAAAATAATTGGTCGCCAAAAACTTCTTGGCCATGTAAACACCGTCTTCGATGGCCTTATAACTGCTGGACAGGGTCCCGGATGCCGTCACCGTACCAGCGGAATGGTCAACTGCCGTGATCGTCACCGACTCTTTGGACTTCGCTGAAATGTCTTCGACATACAACGTCCCACCAACTTCGTAATCAGTGGTGTTGTCCACATAAATCGTGTGCGGTCCGGCGCCGGCGGCCAAAGCCGACGTTAACCAGGAGCGGATCTGAAACATTTCATCGTAAAGAACCATATTCGGGATGTTGAGCAAGGAGCCCAAAACCGCTTCTGGTTTGGCAAACAAGTCGCCAGCACCATAGGCAGACTTTTTCAGCAACGTTTGGATCCCCGGATCTACCACCATGAGTTTTAAAACCTCAGAGGTAAACAACGCATGGGACACTTTGCCAACATTGGAGTTGGAAAGCGTAATATTGGCGTCCATGATATCCTCAATAATTTTAGGAGTATCTCCATCCCATTGCCGGGCGGATGCCAAGGTTACGATGTGGTCTGTCGGCAAACCATAATCAACGGTACGCTTATCCAGCTTGAAATCTTGGTAGCTGATCGAGCCGGTTTGCAACATTTTCATGGTCATCCATTCTTTACGACGATCACACCGATTGCGCAGCCGAGCCATTTGCTTAGCGACATACTTCATCGCAGACTGTAGCTCGATTTTGCTGCCGGGTTTTCTCATGTTGTTGAGAAAACTGGCCGCCAAAAACATTTTTTCTTGCCAAAAGGCAGCCATCGCCTCATGTTGTGAAATCCCGCCTGGTGCGGTTTGCGGTGCCGGGGCATCCTCTGCACTAAAGGGTGTCAATCCTCGGCTGCCGTGCTCGGCTTCCCATTCGATTTTTTCAGTAGGACTTTTGTCCTCTCCAAAAAGCTTCGTCAATATTAGACTGGGTGCGGCAGTGAACCGCTCGATCAGCTTTTGAAGCCTGCTCGTCCTTAACGCCGGTATATCTTTCATTTTCCGAATCCTCCATTAAATTAATTAAAAGTCAAATTCCGCGAAACATCGCTAAAAATTCTTACCGCATGATCATGTAGGGCGCACTCAAAACCCCGGACAGATCCGTCAAGGCTCCCGCGTCATAATTCGGGATCAGGCCATATTTGACCATGGCATTTGACAAAACCATGGAACCCTCCGCACCCTTGGCGTTTTCGCCGGTCCCGGTATCGTAACTGCCGGCCAAAAGACCCTGTGCCGTGGTAAACGGAGTGCTGGTATCCGTTTGGATAAACACAAATGCCCACTTGGCAATGTTCATGGCGGTCGTTACGTTGTTGGTCACTGTGACAATTGCCTGGGTGGCATAGGTAGTCCGATCAATAGCTGTGACCGCACCGAGATCTATCGCCGTAGCATCGCTGTCCACCGCGCCCAGGTGATCGCCGACTGCAAATTTATAACTATCGTCGATAGTCATGTAGCAAAGCAGATCGGCAGCCCCCTCCAAAAGGAGATAGGCCCCATAAAAATTGTTTGAAACCAGCTCTGCGGTCTGAATCGCGTAAGGAACAAACATCCCCTTACGACTCGTTGATTCTGTGATTTGGCCCATGATGCAGCCGGGCGGCAAAATACCGTAACCGGGCACAATCGAAATGGACCGCTGTAAAGAGTAATTAAGATCGCTTTCAAAAACTCGCTTCGGATCTAATTGCCCACTCCTTTGCAAGTAGGCCGTATCTCCAAGATATACCATTCGGCACCTCCAAAATAAGTTATAGGTTTTTGAATGAGGGCAACAAAAAAAAAGGGCAAATGTGATGGTGTGGACACCACACTGCCCTAACTTTTTCTTTTGCTGTCCTACCACTGGCCGGCGGTAGTTAGCCCAAATTTGCTATTATGCTGCTGCCGTCAATGCGATTTTATCACCAACAAGCTTCAGGTATTCATTGACAACCACGTCATCTTCTTCATCTTCTTTCGCAAGCTTGGCTGCATGCTGTTGAGCATCTTCCTTGCTTGAAAAAGAAGTTCCGAGAATTTCACTATTATCATTTTCGACGCCTTCCCATTCTGAGATTTCAGCGTCAACGGCTTCGGCGAACTTCGCCCGGTCCAACTTGCCGTCCGCAACAAATTTCGAGTAAACCACATGCTTTTTGATTTTGCTGAAACGTTCTTCTCGGATGGAACTGGCCGACAATTTGTCTTCCCAAATTTTATCAGCATCCGCCGCCAAATCTTTTTCAGTCCGCAGATCATCGGATTTCTCAAAAGACAAAAGCTTCTCATTTTGGGCTTCAATGGTCACACCCTGAGCTTTGACCAAATCTGAAAGTTTAGTGATCGCAACCAAAACTTTTTCATCAGGCTCGGCGGCTTTAAAACTGTTCTCGGCATCCGCTTTGCCCTTGGTTTCACCTTCTTTGACAACTTGCTCATAGATTTTGGGATATTTTTCTTTGAGTTCTAAGATGTCCATAACATCCTCCTCCTTGGTTAATTGTTTTTGGGAAATATTTTCTTCCCCACAAAAGATTTCGACTTCTTCCTTGTCGGAGAACACGGAAGATTCAGTTTGACGATCTACGCCAAACGTGCAAACAGATCCTTCAATAAAATCCCATGAGCGAAAAATAGTTCCTGGGCCTTTAAGCGTGATGCCATTTGCCTTTGCGACAGAACCCTCTGCCACTCTTTCAATATTTCTGGGCCGCACACGGGCACTGGCTTCAAACGGAAAGCCCTCGGCCGATACTTTGCGAAACTTCTCACTTTCTTCTGTCGAAACGAACACGACTCTGTCCGGATCAAAACGCAAGTTGTCATCACAAATGGGCTTGCCCTTGTGGTAACCGATTTTAAGACTCGTTATATGATCCTGTAAAATCGGATATTTTTTCTTTGGGAATCTGGCTCCGGACAAATCGAGAATCAAGTTGTCCCAATACCAATGTTCAAGCGCCCCACCACTGTATATCACCATATTCAATTTTGGGATTGCGTTCCCGTCAGCAGACAGATTAACTTCACCACTTCCCCCGGTTTGAAGCGTTAGGGCCCCTTTCGGAATTCTCATTTTTTTTCCCATGACACACCCTCCTACTTTAATTTGCAAACAACGGTTCCGGTTGTGTATCCTCCCTGTTTGACACCGATCCGGTAGGGCAGCTTATTCGGATCAACAATGGTCATTTCCTCTGCGGCCGCCGTCCATGTGTCTGCATCCACCCACGTCACCCCACTATCAAAACTCCGCTGTAGGGTTACGTTCGCTGTAAAGGTACCTGTAATGCTCACATTGTAGGCTCTTCCATAATTCGGAACCATTTCGGTGAAAAGTCCGCCCATATCTCCATCGATATAATCCTCGGTGGTATTGGCATCATCAAGATCGGTTGTCCCCGGAACAAACGCGCCATCGCTTTTACTGACAGACACGGTCCCCATCGAAACGTGATCGGCCGATACTGCGGGGATCCCGGCAACCGCCAGCGCTGCTGAACCGTATCCGGCAGCATTGCCCGCCGCTTCGACGACATCGATGGCCCCGTCAACCCCAATTTCAAGCCGCCAAGCACCATAATCACCTGAAGGAATATTATCACCGGTCAACGCCGTTCCCGCTGCCTCGGCCGCCCGAGAATACACCTTGCCGGCAATGGTGTAATGAAACGCCGCATTACTGACGTTCGGGGCGGTAGACCCAATCGCCAGGCCTGCGCCGGGAGCTTGCGCAACAGTCACCGAATTTGACGGCAACACCGATGTTTGGGTAAAATCAGTAATCACGGAGGCCTCCAGGACCTCAACAGAAGCCCCTGGAATTACAGAAACCGCGACCCCGGCACTATTGACTGTTTTGTACGATACAACCCCATCATTGCGATATGTCGGCATATTCTTTATCCTTTGTCATCGGTTTTTTTGGCAGTTGCAGATTTTTTGGGTTTGGGTTCGCTTTTTTTGGGTTCGCCTTCTTTTGTTTCCTGCAACGATTCGGCATCAACGGAATAAACTAAAGGCGGATATTTTTTATCCTCCGTTGCTTTTCTCAACCGCCCACGCCCGTAACCACCAAACCCAATTTTTCCCGCAGCCATTGATTGGGGGATTCCGACAGACTCCGACAACGGCCCATGTTTAACACCAGCCACGGCCCGGACCCGCGCTTCGAGGTCAATTGTTTCAGACGTCGGGTAATTGACTTGAATCAATCTTTCCGGTCGCCGCTTAATTTTCTTAAACATCGGCTCACCGTTTTTAAACGCATACGCTTCTTCAACCGGAAAGAATTCCGCGAATTTGCCCATTGCGTGTTTAAGAAAGAAAATATTACCCCAAAAATCATTGATATAAAATCTGTCAAAATAAGCGATTTCATCCGAAGTCCGGTCGCTCATCGGCCCGCGGGAAGCGTTGGCGCTGGCAAACGTGGAATTCAACGAGCCCTGCATAACATCCATCGGCTCATTAAGCCCTGAAGACGCCATTTGTAAGATGTCGGTATCCGACTCACTGATATTCGTTAGCTGCGGGTTTTTGGCATCAACTTTCATGCCCGGCGGCAACATTAGCCTGCTGCCAGGGACGATCGGGGCCATGATCCCCGTTTTAGCCCGATCAGCATCGCTCATCTGGAGCCAGCGCTTAAAGCTTTTGACATCTTCAAAAGAAAAAACCCAGGTATAAGCCCCCGAGCTTTTTTTATGGTCAATCTCATATTTTTTTAAATTTTCGTAATGATTCAACCAGATCAAAGTTGTTCGCAGATAACTAACCGTCCGCCGGGTACAAAACCCCCGGTCCCAAGCAATCACAAACCGGTTGTACCCACCTGTTTTGCGAAAGGCTTTTTTGCGGCTTCTGGACGATTGTTGTAACGACCGGCTGTAATCGACATGGCTTGTGGCATCAGACACCAGGGAGGGGAATCTGGCCACATAAATACTAGGGATTTGCTCAACGATTTGCCCACCCGGGTCATCGCTGATGTTATAAAAGATGGGCATTAACTTTTTTCTGGGGTGAAAAATTATGCCAGTATCATCATCGCCCTTGTTGCTGACATTCTCCGGGTCCAAAAAATCAATTTCTATAAACCCATCAGGATGGCAAGTCGCAATTAAAAAGAGCTCGCCCTCCACAAACGCCCGCGCAACATATTTCGGCCAATAATTATAGAGTCGATTCCGGGGATCCAGCTCAATTTGTTCTATTACTTCCTGGATTTCAGAGATTTCCGACGTCGTTTCAAAATCATACCCGCAGATACGACCGACCACACCCCGGACAGCGGTATTTGTTTGCGGATTGGCATTGAATTTTTCCCAACACTCGACTTGGAGCTCTTGACGGGATAAATTCGAAACAACACCGGTTTCACTGGAATTGCGGATAGGAGCGCCATCCGCGTCGACATTTGGGCTGGGATCAAAAACTTGCCAGGGCATGCTAAACTGTAGGTTACCGAGGTCTTCGTCGGATATGTTTAACAATTTTTCTGCGACTTCATCACTAAGATCATCCATATTGTCTCTTAAAAAAAACGGGCAAATACGATGGCGAGGACCCTCGCATTGCCCGCTTTTTCGCTGATTATGCCGAACTACGGCAGATGGCAGCCGTCATCCCGGTGGGTAGCATGCCGACCAGAATATTAAGAAATTTTTACGTGAAAAAGCCGTAAATGAATAATTTTAAGGTCAATTCTAACTAATTGTCAACCTAAAATTAAAAAAAAGCCCCAGACTGGAGGGGAAAGTTCCAGTCCGAGGCTTGAACAGAGAGGAAATAATTGGGACAAAAGCCTCTGAGAACCAAGGCGTAACAATGAAAGTCTAACTCGCAATTGACATTAAAGCAAGCTGTTTCTTAGTTTTTCCGGAGTTAATTCCGGCAGAGTAACCACCGGATCTAAAATAAATTTACGCAGTTGATTCAACTCCCGCCTCTTTTTCTTCCTCTTGGATTGACCAAAAAACGAATTGCCTCGCCTCATTTCGAGCAATTGTGACGTCAAAGCCCAATAAACAACCACATATTTTAAACAGGTTGCTTCTGGCCCATCGTTGCCCGTCTTTTCCATCAACTCGAGATTCATTTGCCGCGACCACTTTCCCCATTTCACATCAAACCTTGATATGCCGGCCGCTTTTGCTTTTTGATATTGGTGGTCAATTAAGTTCAGATATTCTATCGCGTCCATTCTACCAGGCCCCCACTAAATTTCTCGGTTGCAACATGGTTCCAAAATACACATCGCTTGAACGGGCCCGAAAATGTTCGGGTGTCATGCCCCGCCCTCCATGGATACCCCACGCCACAGCATAGACAAAATCATCCTGCACACCTTTTTTCAATTGTTTTTCGAGTGACCCAAACCACCCCTGCGCCCGGCCGTCTCCCGCATCGTGATCAAACTGCGTCATTTCTTCCCGAATGATTTCCTCACCCTTTGACCCAACAATCGCAGACGGTGACGTTTTAAATCGCCCGGTTGTCACAATACCATAGAATTCTGAAAATGCCATCAGCTGCAGGTTATAAGTCGGGTGCAATATTTCCGTGCCAATATCGTTTTCATTAAGCCAGGGCCCGATATCAAACAACCCGAACCGTTCGCCAGTCAGCGTATCGATCTCATATTCCATGTTCGCTTTTAATATTTCAGCCTTTAATCTTTCGATTGAATGATCCTCAATATCGCACACATACAATAGAAAATAAATATACGAAACCTGGGAGATAATCACTTCCGGATCCAAATTAAACAAATCATTGGTATCCGGCATCATAACCACCGCCGCGTTGGGATCACTCCGGCTGCCAGGTAACCCTTTGGCCGTTACCGTGAGAATCGTCCGGGCACCCGTCCGGGTTTTCATCGGGTCCGCCCGGTCAACGCCGGCTAAAATCGCCCAATCAGTATCAAACAAATCGCCTAAGACCTCCAACACCTCAACCGGCGCCATAGCCGGCGCACCTCTTTCGTTTAACCGATAATATTTTTCAACCGCCCTTAAACGATCATTGATAACTGCATGATGTGGCGCATGATTGTCGGGGATCAGGCCACCGCCACCGCCACCGCCTTGGCCATTTACCATTTTCCGGTCATTATCAAGCAGCTTGTTGCGCTGCCGGATCAGGCTGAGGATGCTCTCCTGATTTAAAAATCCATCATCTGCCCCAATATAATTGATCGCTTCAATCTCCTCGGGAGAAAAAACTTTTTCGACCCCCGCGGACCACACATTCATAAAATATCGCTCAAACCCGCCGAGATAAAATTTTATGCGGTATGCGTCCAGTTGCGACTGTGTCTGGTTGGGGTTCCAATAATCTTTGTAATACCCGGTTTTGCTGTGACGGTAACTGAAATAAACCGACTCGGTCCCACTTTCACCCTGGCGCTTAGTATCGTACAAATGATACAGCATGTGTGTCTTCGCGCTGACAGTCGAATCGATGATCCCCAAAGCATTTGGTACATTTCTGATCGAGCCATCGACCTGCTGAAAAAATTCCGGGTTTTTCATCTGAAATATTTCGGTAAATCCATACGCATCAATATTTGAAACAATACCACTGGCTGTCGAAATGGATTTTATAAAAGACGTCGCGTTCTGTTTGCGATCAGTCAACCGGATCTGTTTTTCCTGAATATTGCGCGTACCGACAACTCTCACCAGCTTCGGTGAATTTTCGATGATCTTCCGGATAATCGAAAACTGTACAAATTTTGTTTGGTCTTTTGAATTTGCGCACAAAACGATCTCGACATCTGGCCAACAAAAAAAGCGCCACATTAAAAGCAAGCAGACTAAATACGTCTTGCCCTCCCCCCGAGGCCAGCAAAGGATAATTGTCCGGTGGACAAATACATTATGCTCCATGCGCAAAGCTTCGCGCGCAATTACTTTGTGAGCATCCCACATATCCCGGTAACTGCGTCCAGTGCCGGGGTGTTTTTCTTCTGGTAAATCACCCAACGATACCCATTGTTTAACCGCAGCTCCAATCGGCGTAATTTCAATTCGAACGTTTTCATCCGCCCACTTGATGAAACCCTCACCACCGTTGCGATACTCTTTTATTTTTGTATCAACCGAGGCCATAATTATTCTTTCATCAAATCCATATAATCTTTATCGCCGTGCTGCTCCGCTTCCAATTCCTGTTCATCTTTCTTTTTTTCCGCTAACCGCTTCCCCGCTGAAGTAACCCTCTTTTTACGAACACGCGGACGACCGCCCTTCTTCTTGTTACCGGTCGCTAACGATATTAATTTAGAATACGTTTCCACCGCTTTAATGACAGATTGGCTATTTTCCACCGCGCCAGTGGCTTTCTGTTTTCTAATGATCCATTTAACGTACTTCTCGTATTCATACGCAATTGACATCAGCCCATCTTCTAAATCCCCTCTGCCGAATTCATGCGGTTCTTTTCTCCTGGGCGTCGGTGGCAATATTTTGGTTTTCTTCTGGCGGAAATGCTTTGTATCCGGATCTTTTTTCAAATCCAAAAATTTAAAAGGTGCCGGCCGTCGCCCCATTAGATCCCCGCCAATTCGTGCGCAATCATCGCCCGCTTTCCGATTCTATTCAGCCGCTGATATAGCCCGGAGTGGCTTATACCCAACACCTTAGCCGCCGCACTCCTGTTACCGCCCGTCACATTCATTGCCATTTCGATATACATAGCTTCAAACTGCTCCATGGCCGCCGGAAGTGTCAACATATCTGTTTGGTCTAAAATCTCGCACTCAATTTTCCTGTAATATCTTCCCCCCTGGTACCTCAACACCTCAAACGGCACATGCCGGCTGTGGATATATTTACCATCCCCTCTGACCCAAACACCCCCGTTAAAAAAATCGTCGTACTTTAAAATCTTAGGAGACAGATTGAAATGCAGACACTCTGCACACCTGATCTTCTTCTCCGCTAATAATTCGCACCATACCTGAAAAGCCGTCTCTTGCTCAGAAAGCCGAATGATGTTTTGCATTTATCTTCCTGCAGAAACAATTTTAGCCAAATCCGCAGCTGTCGCCACAGTCACCCCGGTCGACGCCTGCCGTATCTTTTCCCGAACCTTTTCATATAATTCACGCACCTGAAGCGGTGCACGGCACTCATACAAAAGATGCACCCTTTCCAACTTGATGCTCGCTGAAATAGACACAAATTCAGGCAAGATCGCCGGGACCACAGGATAAAGCGACTGTCGGCCATTCTCAGAACTGTACCAGCCCGGGTGCCTTAACTTAACCACCGCCTTCGTTTCCGATAAAATCTCGCCAACAATTATCGCCCGATTTATCAATCCAAACATCTTGATCTGCTCCACTACATTTCCTCCTTAAATTCCCTCCTAGTCGATTGGCACCGGACCCATGGAGCCTCCAACGATGGTTCCGCCTCAAATTGACCGCACCACTCTAACCCCGCCCCATTCTTAACAACCGCAACCGGGTTCAAGCGACACTCTCCGCGCGCAGGAGTCAGTTTACCAGACGGCGAGCAATCGCTTTTAAAAAAGAAAAAAAACCGACAAAATTTACAAGCTCTCATTAAGCCACCCCTTTCATAGCCCGAAATAAGGTTTCACGTGAAACATTTTTATATAAATTCAATTATTTAACCCAACCGGGGTACGATAAAAAATATCGGAGCAGGATTGCTCCCACTCCGACAATTTAGGCACATCGCTCAAACATCAACCCCCACCGGTTTCCGGTCGAGTGGTCTGAGCGCCTTTCATGATCTGCTGGAGAGCTGCGACCGCCGTACCTAACTCATCCACGGTACGGGCCAGATCGGCTTCGGCCACTTTCTTGGTGCCAACAGCTTCGGACACATCCACACCGGCACGGGGCAGAATGGCCTCGGCCAGAAACGCCTGGCTAATCAGGTTCAGAGAATGTTGATTGGAGGCTGCATTCAGTGCGGCCAGGGAACCCGCTTGAGCGATACCCGAAGCTACTGAATTGGCGATTACCTTGAAATTGCTATTCGCAACATCAGATACAATTGTTTCATCTAAAGGCATTTCATTACTCCTTCTTCTGCATATTTGCGACGCTGCGGTGACTTTCGTCAATAATCTTCTGCACTTGTTCTGTATGACTCTTCATAAGTTCTTCTAAATCAGACCGGTACGTTTTAACTGTCTTCATCAAAGCCTCATTATGAGTCGTGATCATCACATCTACAGCATCTTGGTACTTCTGCATGAAATCATTTGTCATCATTTCATTCCTCCTGCCAATTTTTAGGGTTCGACAATCTTCTACCCGCAGGTCATAAGCATCACCTCCTTACTTTTTTAAATCATGTGTAAGCCTTTTGAGCAACTTGACAACTATTTCCAACAGAGGTCCGACGGACTGCCAGATGCTTATGACCTCAAGATACCGCCGTCTGTCGGGGCATCTGGCGCAGCAAAATCCAGCGGTGCATCCGATATCACCAAAAAGCTGGACTCGTTGCCGGCATCGTCAACTGAACAAATGCCTAAATTGTACGTCCCGTCATTTGTCATCATCCCAGGTAACGCAGCCAAATTCACCTTGCATTTATTCGCCTGATCAACAACCGGCTTGCCCAGATCAAATACCAAAGCATCTTTGACACTGCCATCCGCTTCACGCACCATCGCTTGCGGACACGGCACCATATACATCTTATAACCTTTGATCTCCGCAGTCTCATGACCCGGGACCGCGTTCCACCATAAATCCGTTTTCATCACATATGACATTTTCGACTCCTCACAATTTTATTTTACGCCACCACCACCAGGCGCAGCAGGATAAGAATAAAGCCACCACACACGGATTACTCCATTTACAATGGGACCATTTCCCAACTCAACCGATTTTGCCCAGTCTGAACACAGATCATCCGGCGCACTTTGCTTACACGCCCTGATCCATCCTTCATAATGCCCACCACGAGGCATCTTAAACGTCAACTGGAGCGTTGTGATTTTTTTCATCTCGGGCAACTGGATTTCCTGCTCATGCTCATAGTGATACAGCTTGGCCTCATACCATTCAGCATTTTGTGAAGCATCCCAAGCCACCGTCACCTGTTCACCAACATCAAGCAAATACAAATAACGGTCTACCTCCACCACAGCATAAGCATTGCCAACAACAAATAAAATTGCCCACAACCATGCTATTATTAACCTTTTAACCATTACAACCTTCCTTGTTGTGCCCCCAGGTTTACCTCCGCCACCTACTCAAATTCTAAAAAGGCGGCCGCTCCTGCGGAATCACCATGCCATGCTCCGCCTTCCAACGCCGCCGAGTGACCCCATCCAAAAGACACAAACCCTTTGCCTGGCCAACAGCAAGCACCCCGCAATGCGCCCGACCATTATGAAACGCCGCACAATATTCACAATATTTGCGCTTTTTCGCCTCGCCCCTCGTAATAGCGGATGTAAAAAAGGAATCGCTCACACCCCTATTGCGCGGGACACCTCGGCTTGGAACCCTGGCTCTTGTCATAAATCCTCGGTTCACCATTTTTACGCAAGAAATGAAGGACACCCGTGTTGCTCATCCCACAAATCTCGCCGGTTCTCAAAGCACTTTTGGTCTTGCGGTATGTTTCAATAATAAATTGGGCAATCGACTCGTATCCGTTCGCCCGAGCCCTGGCCAAACGATCCCGCCTGAAATGATAACGGGTCATTAAATCGATGTTCTGATAATTGTGCCTGGGCGCCCTGACATTCGTTAACACCCGCACACCCTTGGCAGTGCCCATGTCCCTATCTTCAGCCGACATCAAATGGCCATATTTACCATTTTCCATTTTTATTTCCCCTATTTCGACCCCACCCTCACACCAACAATAACCCCAAGACCCGTGACCGCAGACATCCCAACAGCTATTAACGACTTGGACAATTCAGGATGATCAGGAGATATCTTCAAAAGCGCAAAAACCCCGATTGTAATAATACCAGCTATAGCAAGGTTTCTGTCCGACTTATATAAAGCAGCCTCCATAAACGTCCATTTTGTTTTTTTGGGCTTTTGCTCTAACTCCGGCTCCCCGGCTGCCAGGTAACCCTTTGGTACATCTTCGTAATCCGAAACCACCTTGCCCTCACCCTTGTCTTCAGCCATTTGC
>CAYOVN010000081.1:0-14927 GCA_964407425.1 uncultured Gemmatimonadaceae bacterium | reverse complement strand
GAGGCCTCGCGAGAGCGTCGAGGCGCGAAAGGGTAAACGAATTCAGGCGTTACTTCCGGGAAAGACGAACCCTTCCCCAACCCTGCCCCGCAGGCCAGAGGACAGTGACGGATTCCCCTTGAACCGTTTCATCCAGGCCCCGCTCGGACTTGGAGTATGTGGAAATGGGGAACCGCCAGATCTCGGCATCCGGCACGGCTAAGACTTCCGCGTCTCCCCCAAGGGAGATCTCCGTCGAAAACCGAGCCTCAGCCGAGAACGCTTCAGCATTCCATTCGAAGTAGGCTTCCACGGTGCCATCGGCTTCGAACCGGTACCGCTTCTTCAGGCCCATTCCTCCGGTGTCCCCCAGGGAGACCTCGATCCAACTCGGTGTGTTCTTCTCACTGGCTTCTGTGCCGGCCGGTTGGCCTACTTCGGCGCCGATCATTTCGAAGGCGGCTCCGGCCCAAGAGTACAGGGCCTCAAAGGAGCCCTCTCGGAAACCCTCGACGGTTGCGTCTTCAGGAAGGATCCGATCCACGAAGATTGCCCGCTCGTCACCGTCTTCAGGAGGGAGTTCCGAAAAGAAGAGCCCCTCTTCGATTTCGTGAATCGAAGGTGTGCCGGAGTCTTCGCCAGTGGAGTCCCCTGCCCTCTCCATGTCCCTGACTTCGTGGTAGGGCTCTTTGCGCCGGGTGAGGGTGTTGGCCAGGTTCACGCGGGGCCCGAAGAGTGTCAACTCTTCCAAGGAGCCTCCTCGGGCAGGGCTCACCAAGGCGGAGAATGCGTGGGAGTGGATCCACAACTCCTCGCGTCCATCCAAGTCCAGGTCCAGTCGCTGCCAGGCCAAACCTTCGTCTGTGCGTAAGAGTTCCTCGGCCTGTGCAAGATTGTGCCAGATTTGGTCCCTCAGATGACGGAGATAGAGGCCTCCGAAGACACCGTGCCAATAGACATCGTTGCACTGGGCTCGTCCCAGGGCTCGCCGAGCGTCCTCAGGGTTCCCCCTGTCTCGGCACAGCGAAGAGAGCGCCATCATCTTCTTATGCATCCGGTTCGATTCCGGATACTTCACCAGGAAATTCCGCCAGTGGGACCCGCGGATCAGGGGGCCGTCCCCCCGGAACAACTCGTCTTCACCCAACGATTTCTTCAGGTGGTCGAGCTTGCGGAAGGCTGGGGTGGGAAGGGCCCACTCCTCCATTTCCCGGTACGAGGCGGAAGGGAGATAGGCCAGGCCGCCGCTGTCGAGTGCCGCCAGCGCTTGGCTGAAGGTCGCGATTCTGATTTCCCCGGCGTCCTCCATCTCCGACATGGCTGCCATGAACTCGTCCAACCATCCTTCTTCGTAAACCCATTTTCGGGTGCCGGGCCACCCGCCGAATTTCTCGATGTCGTCGGCTGCAACCGCGAGGTATTTCCCCTGAGATCTGAGGGTGCGGAGGTAGGTGACCGTGTCCGAGGTTGGATGGAACGGGATGAAGTACCTCAGCTTCTCGTCGATGGGAAAGACGGACAGGCTCTTCCCGCCGGCCTCTGTCCGGAAGGGCTGATGAAGTTGATCTCCCGGGAATCCGGCTGCAATGAAGTGCCGGTCGTCGACCAGGACATATTCCACCCCAGCATCAACTAGATCCCCAGCGAGTCCAGGCTCCCAGACCCGCTCGGTGAGCCAACAGCCTTTGGCTTCCACTCCGAACCTGCTTCGGAGCGCGTCCCGCATCCAACCGATCTGTTCCAAACAATCTTCTCGACTGAGTGACGGAAGAATGGGTTCGTAGTATCCCGCCAGGAGCAGTTCCAACTGTCCCTCTGCCGCCAATCGTCCCACCAGATCCAGATAGTCCGGCGCGTGCCCTTCCAACCAATCCAGGAGGGGCCCGGACAGGTGAAGAGTGAGGGGGAGAAACCCCCGTTCCACCGCCCGCGTCAAGAACGGCAGGTAGACGTCCTGGAGGTGCTCTTGGAACACATGGTCGAAATTCCCCACCGGTTGGTGGGCGTGGAGCCCGAAGGTCAGATAGACGGGCTTCGAATCAGTCTGGTTCATGGGGACGACACAAATCCTAGGGGTTCTCGAAGGACGGACAGTAACTCGGCCTGGGCGGGGGAGGCCCTTTCCAGGATCCGATAGAAATGGGTTTGGACGTCGAAAGGTATGGGATTTCCCTGGCCGGAGAGGAGTTCGGCCAGTTCGCGAATTCTCTCGAAGGTGGCCACCAGGGATTCGGCCGGTGCTGCGACATCCAGGTTTTGAACCTCAGAGAGGAGAGTTCGACTGGTTTCTGTAGTGGCCCGGGCTCTTCCAACGGGCTCGGTTTCTGGTACCTGGTCAGCGTTCCCGGCCGCTGGCGCGCGCCCTGACCGGGACGCTGGAGCGTGTACCGGCCTGGACGTCGGGGGTTTCGCCTCGTCCAGGAACACCGTCCGCCCATCCCTTGGCGGGGTTTCGCTGGAAACTCCCTCCTCGAGGATGTTCAGGAAGCCTGTCTCCAGCTCCGGGGCTCGAGGTCCTGCCAACTCCATGGCCCTGGCGGCGTAACGGAGGTTTTGGACAGGCTCGATCCCGGCCAGCTCATCGAAAAACCATCCGCAAGATGTGAAGAGCCTCAGGGTGTTTCTTTCCAGTTCCAGCAACTCTTCGCCCCGTCGCATATCTGTTTCCGTTCGGAGCCCCGGCGCCACTTCTCGAAGGATCCTCTTGATTGTTTCGGGATCGTCCGGCCCTATTTCCCCCATCCGATCCCTGGCCGTCGACGGGTCTCCCAGCAGGACGCGGCCCTCTGCCTCGTAGATGGAGTGAAGTTCTTCCGCCAGCCAATCCATGGCTTTCCTGAGGGGCTCGCGCCATTCCTGGTGGGGATCAGTAGTACCGTCCATCCTGCAGCCGCAGTTGCTGCGCCACCTCTCCACACCGTGGGAACAGCTCCAGGAGGAGGGCTCCACCAGGCTTACCTCCTCCTCTGGCGGTGTTCTGGCCAGGAACGAAGAGAAGTTTTCCACCCGGACTCCATCCGTGCGGTTGAGGATATCCAGGACCCCGGCTAAGGCCATTTCCCCGAAGCGATGGTGGTGGCCGAAGGTCTCGCCGTCCGTGGCAATGGAGACCAGGGAGGGGCGGGCCAGGCGGGTTTCGGATCCTTCGGAAACCGGAACGGTTGCTTGGAATTCAGGGTTTTCCGCCTTGTCACTCGAGCCGAGGATGGCCTCAGCCCAGGCTTCTGCGTCCTCGGTCAGAGGACCGAAGGCTACGCCGTGGGATAGCTGTCCGTCATAGGGAAAGAGCGCAATGGATCGGCCGGCGGCCGTTCGAAATCGGCCGGGAAGGCCTCCTTTGGGAACCGCCTGAAGTTGGTGTGGAGCCACGATGGTGAACTGGATGCCTTCTTGCGCCAGAATCTCCAGGGTTTCAGCATCCAAGGCTGTTTCGGGAAGCCACATGCCGTCCGGCTCTCGGCCAAAGCGCCTTCTGAAGTCGGCAATTCCCCAACGCACCTCCGTGGTCTTCTCTCGCCGGGAGGCCAGGGGAAGAATGGTGTGGTGATACGCCTGTGCGATGGCGTTTCCGTACCCGCCGCTACGGGCTCTGCTTTCGACGTCCGCCGCGAGGATGGCCCCATATGTGTCCGGCGTGTGCTTCTCCATCCAGGCCAGGAGAGTGGGGCCGAAGTTGAAGCTGATGGTGTTCAGGAGGTTGACGATGGAGGCGATCCGACCTCCTTCTCCGGGAATGCGGGCAGCCACCACGGCTCGGTAGCACTCCGCTTCCACCCGCTCATTCCAGTCATGGAAGGGAGCCGCGGAAGGCTGAACTTCTACCTTCCCGGACCACGGGTTCTCTCGTGGAGGTTGGTAGAAGTGGCCGTGAATGACCACTGAACGATGGGTGCCAACCATGATCCCGCTTAGCCCCGGCCCAGGACCTCCTCGAGGGAGTCCAGAATATTCGGGAAGAGGTCATCACGGGTGCGGAGTTCCTCTGCCTTCTCGTGGGCGGCGGTTACGGCTTCGTCAGAAGCATCGGGCTCCAGGGCCCGGATCAGGATCTCGGCATCGTCGCAGTGGAGGTTGAAACGCTTCTCTCCATAGTCGGGGACGGCGCCGGTTGAGATCATGAACTGCCAATCTGAGGATTGTGCCAGGAGGAGCTGACGGGCCGCGTGTGCCAGGAGGAGCCTGGAATCCGCCGACTCCAACCCGTCCCTCGCTACGTTCCAGAAAGCTTCTTCCAGGGGCCAGAGGCGCTCCCAGGTCCACCGCGTTCCATCGTTGAGCCACATGTGGAAATCACCGTGGGCTCCCCAGGAACCCTCAAGCGGACGAATGACCTGCTGGGGCGGGAAGGAGTCCAGGTGCTGAGTGGCGGTGACGGGGACCACTCCCTCTCGGAACGGAAGCCGTCGGTAGAGTTCTCGGAGAAAGTCCACGCCCTCGAACCACCAGTGCCCGAAGAGCTCCGTATCGAAGGGAGCGACGGCGACACCCGAGGCTTCTACCTGCTGGTGGCGTTGTATGTGGCCCAGGAACCCAGCGAAGTGACCAGCGTGGTCGCTCATCCGGTACCCCGCCTGAGTGGCGTCGTAGGTTTCCTTACCACCCAAATCCACCTCGGGGCCCGTGATCTTCCAGTACTTCAGTCCCCCGGGCCACCGGATCTTGTGGAACTCCAGGTAGGACTCGTCGCCGGGATATCCCCGGTGTCGGCTCCAGACCTGCATGGACGAAAGCGGTTCCCTGACAAAAGCCACAACGTGCCCATCGGATCCGGCGTCACCTACCAGAAAGGCCTGGTAGGGAGATCGGGAAACCTCGGGATCGTCGTCGTCCAGGGGTTCTCCCTCCCAGGAACCGTCGAAGCGCTCTACTCCGTGCGTTACGTCTCCGTAAGACCCAAGAGATTCTCCTGCCTCGGCCATGTGGGTGTCGATGAAGAAGAAGCGAAACCCTGCTTCCGCGAGGAATGTCTCTACACCCGGTCGGTCCGCCTCCTTGGATACGCCGGGCAGGGGATTCCAGGTTCCTGAGGGGCGGTATGCACATTCGGGGACCCAGCACCCCTTCGGCGCCTTCCCAAAGAGCCGTCGGTGTTCGGCGGCTCCCACTTCGAGCTGCAAGCGGATGCTCTCTTCCCTACCCAGAAGAGGGAGGAATCCATGGGTGGCGGCAGAGCTGATGAGCTCCAGCACCCCGTTCTCCTCGAGCTGACGAAAGGCACCGACGAGGTCTCCCCCGACACTCTCGAAGAGGCTCTGAAGCCGCTGAAAACGCTCTCGCCAGAAATCGACCAGGGGTAGGAGGTGCTCGTCTCCCGTCTCCTTGAGGGATGCGGGCGCTTCGTCCATTGCCTTGAACCGTTGGGAGAAGAACGCCTCCATCTCGGTCCGGAAGTCCTCGCTCGCCAGCTGGTTTGCCAGCACAGGCGTTATCCCCAAGGTCACCGGAACGGTCACACTCTCGTCTTCCAGCGTCCGGAGGGCCTCCAAGAGCGGGAGGTATGTGTCCACCGCGGCCTCGCAGAGCCAATCGCTCCCGTGGGGCCAGCGGCCGTGGTTCAGGACATAGGGTAGGTGGCTGTGGAGAGTCAGGACGAAATGCATCTTCGCTCCTCGGGGTTTCTATTCGGCCAGGGAGTCGGCCCGAACCTCAAATGCTTGATCGTAGATTTCAAAATAACGGCCCACCATACGTTCCCAGGAGAAATCCTGGGCCATGCCGTGTTCCGCCATGTCCAGCCAGGAAGCGGGTTTTCTGTACCGGAAGACCGCCCGCTCCACGATCCAGTCCAGCCTCTCCGGTTTGTAATCGTCGAAGAGCAGGCCGGTCCTGCCATCCTCTATGGTGTCTTCCAGCCCGCCCACCCTTCTCGCCAGAGGTGGTGTGCCATAGCGCATGGCCCGCATCTGGGTGAGCCCACAAGGCTCGTACAGGGAGGGCATCAGGAGGGCGTCGGCGCCGGCGATGATCTGGTGCTCCTTCTCCTCGTTGAAGTCCAGGTCCACCACAATCCGTTCGGGGTGGGCTTCCGCGAGGTTTTGAAGGCCTTCCTCGAAGCGCCGCTCACCACTTCCCAGAAAGATGAACTGTGCGTCGGCTTCACGAATTGCCCGCCCACCGAGGATCAGGTCCATCCCCTTTTGGGCGGCCATGCGGGCAACCATGCCAACGAGCAGACGTTCGGGTTCCTGGGGAAGGCCGTATTTCTTCTGGAGGGAGCTCTTGCACAGAGCCTTTCCAGAAAGGTCGTCCCGGGAGTAGTTGGCGGGGATGTAAGGATCCGTTTCCGGATCCCAGGTCCGCACGTCGATCCCGTTCAGGACACCGGCCAGCCGATCGTGAAGGTTCAGGAAGGTGTCGTGGAGACCAAAGCCGCCTGCTTCCGTTCTTAGCTCGAAGGAATGGCTGGGACTCACGGTTGTAGCCATGTCGGTGAACACGAGTCCCGCCTTCAGCATGTTCGCCCTTCCGTACCACTCCATGACTTCCACGGTGTACAACTCCCAGGGAAGGCCCATCTCGGGAAGGGTCTCCGCAGGGAACGTCCCTTGAAAACCGCCGTTGTGTACCGACAGGACTGTGGCGGTCTGGTCTGCAAAGGCATCCCCGTAGCCTACGGTCCGTAGGTAAACGACGGCCAGCGCCGTGTGCCAGTCGTGCATGTGGAGCAACACCGGGTCTGGGCCGGGTGCGATCTCGGGGAGGATTTGTGCGGCGGTTGCGGCCAGAAACGAAAAGCGGAGGTGATTGTCGGGGTAGTCCTCACCCTTTTCTCCGTATGCTCCTGGGCGCAGGAAGTACCCATCGTTTTCCACCAACAGGACCCGCGGTCCGTCCGTTCCCGTCGTTGCTTCCCAAAGTCGGGCTTCCTCGCTCCGGGACCCGACTTGGACTGAAAACGTCTCTCCAACGGGCTTGAGGCCGTAGCCACCCTCTCGGATGGTCTGGAACAGGGGGAGGAGCACGGTGACGTCGGAACCGGCCATGCTTTGGAAGTTCGCTATCCCTTGGACAGCTTCTCCAAGGCCGCCGGTCCTGATGTACGGCCAGTATTCGGCCGTCAGGTGGACAATACGGGCGGTTTGAGAGGGATGAGTCTTCCTGGACCCCATTATTCTTACTCGTCCTTTGGTTCTTCCCGACGGTTGAGGACTGACTTCGACTCTCTTGGACGGGGGCGGGTTGTGGCCTTTGGGGCTACCCCGCATTGGGTGGATCGTCCCCGCTCAACGAGCCTTCCATTGATGGGATGTAAAAGCGGTCGGTGTACTCCCGCACCATCCTGGAGGCGGTGAACTCACTACCAGCTGCGAGAAGCGCGTTCTTCATGCGCAAAACCCACCCCCGGGACAACCCGTCTTTGTCTTTGTCGTAGTAGAGGGGAACGACTTCATTCTCCAACAACGAGTAGAGGCTTTCGGCATCGGCTGCGTACTGATCCGGATGGCCGGTGTTGAGAGGAAGGGCCCAACCGTTTAGTCCCGTGTACCCCTCGGCCCACCAGCCGTCCAGTGTGCTCACCTGTGGAATCGCGTTGAGCGCGGCCTTCATTCCGCTGGTTCCCGATGCCTCCATGGGTACCACGGGGAGGTTCAGCCAGAGGTCTACCCCTTGAACGAGCCTATCCGCGGAGTGCAGGTCGTAGTCTTGAAGGAAAGCGATACGCCCTTCGAAGCGAGGATCCCGGGTATAAGAGTACACCCGCTGGAGCATCTGCTTCCCCGCCTCATCCGCTGGGTGGGCCTTACCGGCGAAAATGAACTGAACCGGTCTCCACGGATTGGTCAGGAGCTTCAGAAGCCGGTCTTCGTCGTTGAAGATCAGGTCGGCTCTCTTGTATGTCGCAAACCGCCGGGCGAATCCGATGGTTAGCGCTGAGTGATTGAGAAGAGTTCCTGCGCCCACCAGGTGCATGGCCTCTTTCCATTCGTCGCGCCAGCGCCGTCTGGCAGTCTCCCGAATGAAGTTGAAGAGATGTCCCTTCAGCTTCTGGTGGGTCTCGAAGAGGGCACGATCGTCCATCGTGAGCACGCCCTCCCAGAAATCCCGTTCGGTGATTCTATGGGCCCAGCCCCGTCCCAGGTGATCGTCCAGCAGGTCCATAAGCCGCCAAGCCATCCAGGACGACAGGTGAACGCCGTTGGTGATGTGGGATATGGGAACGTCATTGGGCGGCCTCCCACTCCAGAGGGAGCGCCAGTTCTCTCTGGTGACCTGCCCGTGCTTCTCGGCGACACCGTTCACATAACGAGAGAGACGCATGGCGCACGCCGTCATATGGAAGCTGTCCTGATCCGACCCGGGTGGCCGGCCGAAGGCGAGGAAGGTGTCCCGGTCGATGCCGGTCTCCTCCCAATAGTGGCCGAGCGTGTGGTCGATCTGGTTTGTGCTGAACGTGTCGTGGCCGGCTGGGACCGGCGTATGCGTCGTGAATACTCCATTGGCCCGGACCTCCGCTACCGCGTCGTCCAGAGCCCTGCCTTCCTCGAGGTACTCCCTCACCCGTTCAATCATCATGAAGGCGGCGTGACCTTCGTTGGCGTGCCAGGAGTCAGGCTGAATGCCGATGGCGCGGAGCACTCGAACGCCCCCGACTCCCAGAATCCACTCCTGACAAAGTCGGTTTTCGTCTCCGCCCTGATACAGTTTCTGGGTCAGGTCCCGGTCCTGGGGCTCGTTCGCTTCGAGGTTCGAGTCCAGGAGAAGAATGGTGGTTCGCCCCACGACCATCTTCCAGGCGCCCACGTGGATAGTGCGACCGTAAAGCTTGACTGTGGCCAGCGAACGGTCGCCATCTTCGTCTAGAATGGGCTCAAGCGGGGTGAGCACCGGATCGAACTGCTCCTCATTGTCCTCTTGCCAACCATCCAGCGTCAGTTTCTGGTCGAAATACCCTTTCAGATACAGAAGACCGACTCCGACAAGGGGCACACCCAGGTCCGACGCGGCCTTGCAGTGGTCACCGGCCAAAACCCCAAGCCCACCCGAGTAAATGGGAACCGACGGGTGGATTCCGAACTCGGCGCAGAAATAGGCCACGACCTTGTCGGAGAACTCGCCGTGGTTTTCCGTGAACCAGGTTCCCGAACTGGATTCTTCAAGGGCGGCCGTTTCCATGACCTTGGTGTAGCGATACAGGAAATCAGGGTCCCTGGCCAGCGCCGCCAGCCGGGCAGGGTCTACCCGGCGAAGAAGCCTGATGGGATTCCGGCCCAATAGCCGATAAAGAGTAGGATCGATTTCCCAAAAGAGTTCTCGGGCGTGTCGATTCCACCGCCAGGAGAAGTTCAGGGCGATCTCGCCTAGACCCTCCAACGGTTCGGGCAGGTAGGGGATCTTCGCAGTTTTTGATGCCATGAGTGCCAACGGGGAGCAAGAGGTCCAGGCACCAGGTTAATTGACCGGGGCCTAGGAAAGGAAGGTACCCGTTCGCCTTCCTTTTCTGCCAGGGATTCGATGTAAAGAAGAAGACCCCCGAATCGTGCGTGACCTCGGGAGTCAAAGCTCTGGAGCTGGGTGTCTTCAACCAGCTCCAGCGAAGCTCCGGCGGCAGGACTCGAACCTGCGACCCGACGGTTAACAGCCGTCTGCTCTACCAACTGAGCTACGCCGGAAAATGCCCCTAAAAGTTGGGACGAAAAAGCTACCCAGGGGGGGAGGGGGTGTCAACGGGAGGGGCCCGACCTCCGGCAGGGCCATCTCCTTGCACCGCAGGGGTTTTCCTGGCCTCTCTCTCTTTGGAAGATCCTCTCCCCAGGGTCCGGTCCGGGCTTCTTTCAATGACGTCTTCTATTCGAGGCAGAGCCGAACGTTCCATAAGGCGACGGATGGCTGGCCCTATGTCATGGGAATGTCGCCACAGTTCGTGGAAGCGGACATGGGCCCGACGCGCTTCTTTTTCCCCGAGCAAGACAGCCCACGCGGGGCCTCTATGGGGGAAGGGTTGTCGAAACCAGTGGAGTCCCAGGAGCAGGGCATGGGGGCCACGGTCACCAAAAAAGACCGTGAAGTCGGGAGACCATCCGCCCAAGGGAGAGGACCGGATCTCCATTCTCTGGTCCCCGAGGAGGGCTAAGACTCTGTTGAGGTTGTCTCGCTTGGTCGGATCCACAGAGAGCGCGTAGGTCTCCTCCTCGACCGTACGGGCGCTTACCTCCGCCACGAGTATCCGAAACCGCCGAAGACCAGCGAGCTCCTCCCCGGTCAGGTCGACGGCCCCTAGCCGGATCCGGAGGATGGCAGTGTCGGCGGATCGACTTTGGGACAAGAGCCCTCCAAAGGTAGAGCGAAAGTCTGGGGAGCTTCGCTCGTGGAGAAGGCGGCACGTGAGCCTGGTATCCGGTTCTGTCATACCAGGCAACTTGGGCGTGAAACCCGGGCAGACGAATGGGACTTGGGGACTGAAAATCGGTAGGAGGAAGGACTGTTCTCGCGGAAGGGTACCCTTAGGGCCGCTCTGGCCTTTCTCTATCCACCAACAGTTCAACTTGAGCTCGATCCCGGGCCGGAACCTCGTGGCACCTGCGGCATCGGGCTTCGTAGCTTTCCGCACCGCCCACCTGGATGGTTGGCCCTTCTGCCGGTGCGGGTTTGCCATCGATGAGTCGTTGGTTCCTGGTCGCCAGGTCCCCACACCGCATGCAAATGGCGTGGAGTTTGTCCACCTTCTCGGCTATGGCGAGAAGGTGCGGGAGGGGCCCGAAGGGCTCTCCCCGAAAATCCATATCGGTACCGGCCACGATGACTCGAACCCGGCGATCGGCCAGAGCATTGGCTACCCGGATAATCCCATCGTCCAGGAACTGGGCCTCGTCGATGGCGACCACTTCGGTGTCTCCCAGGATCGCTTCCGCCACCTGGAGGGAGCTGGTCACAGGCAGGGCTTCTGCCTGGTGGCCATCATGTGAACTGATGGTGAATAGACCCCCGTATCTGTCGTCCAAGTGGGACGTGAAGACCTGAACACATCTCCGCGCGATGAGCGCTCGGCGCACCCTCCGGAGGAGTTCCTCGGATTTGCCACTGAACATGACTCCGGAAATCACTTCGATCCAACCGTCTTGGGCGCCGTGGTACATGGTAGTCGTGGCTCGGGGTTTGGAAGGGTACTGTGGTTTCAGGGCTCGGCCCCTCTCTCCCTTGTCCAGGAAGGCCAGAAGAGCGGGCTCCGGAAACACACGGGTTACCCAGGGGCTAGTTTATCCGTGCGCAGTTGGACTGTCCACCTGATACACCGGTCCGTAGGTTCTGGTGGTCTTTTGGGCATGGAGGTCGAGAGGTTGTGGCCCAAAGGGCGTATCTGCACTCCCCTGGGTTTCGGGGTTGCCTGGCGCTTCAAAGAGAAATTGAAGGTCTCATGAGGGTCCTACCTAACATCGTCAACGCACTCCTTATTTCTTCCTTTCTGATACTTTCTGCCTGTACAGGTGGGAGCCGTGGAGATCCGAAGCTGGTGGTGTCCGTGGTACTGGACCAGGTCCGGGGGGATCTTCTCGAACGGTATGATTCGACGTTTACCGGAGGATTCCGACGCCTTTTTGACGATGGGTTTCGTTTCGTCAACGCTACGCACGACCATGGCAAGACAGCCACTGCCGTAGGACATGCCAGCATTTCGACGGGCCTGTTTCCTTATAGAAATGGCATCGTCGGGAATGAATGGCTGGAAGAAACCCCGAACGGTTGGCGAACGGTCTATTCTCTCGAGGATACCCTTGTGCACATCCTCGGCCAACCCAGGCTGGAGGGACGGTCTTCGCGGAACCTGCTTTTGGGTGGGCTGGCGGACTGGGTAGTGGCGAAGGACTCGGGAGCGGTGATTGCCTCGGTTTCGAGAAAAGATCGGGCGGCCATCACCATGGCGGGAAAGACCCGTGGGCACGTCTTCTGGATTCCGGACTACCAGGGAGAATTCGTAACGTCGAGCTTTTACGCGGCCGAATACCCGACATGGGTAGAGCGATTCAATCGGGAGGAGATGCCTCGGATTTTCGGCGATGAGGTATGGGAACAAACCGTCCCGATGGAAGCGCGCCGTCTCTCACGGTCCGATACCTTCGAGTACGAAGGTGACGGAGTCCACACTGCGTTTCCCCACAGATTCAGCGAGGAGACCAGGAACCCTGATCGCCCGGGGGCCCTTACCCGTTGGGCCTGGGCTTTGACCCCTCCCGATGTCGCGGTTGGGGAGTTCGCGAAGGAAGCTGTGTTGGCTTTGGGGATGGGTCAGGATGACGTTGTCGATTACCTGGGCCTTTCGTTTTCTGCGCCCGATGAGATCGGACATGACTTCGGCCCCCTCAGCAGAGAACAGTTCGAAGCCCTTCTACACCTGGACAGAGTTCTCGGAGACCTGATGGCGTTCCTGGACGACCACGTTGGGGAAGGCCGTTGGGTTATGAGTGTCACTGCTGATCACGGAGCCCTCACGGTTCCGGAACACCTGGCGGAAGAAGGGTTCGAGGCAGGCCGGATCTCCCGGGAGGAATTCGCAACCCTTCGAAACCTGTTCAGTGCGTCCCGCGAAGGGGACGAGAACCCCGTGGAAAAGACCGACCGGTTGGTTGAGGCGTTGGAGGAACTCCCCTTTATTGCCGACGCCTATTCCGTTGTTGAGCTCACTAGCGGCCCTCCCGCGGACTCGTTCGCCGCCTTCATGCGCAATTCCTATCACCCTGACCGGTGGCTCCCACAGTCAGGCAATCAAGGCACCGATGTGTTGGTTCGCTTTGTCGAAGATCACTACGTTTCGAGTACCGCCAGGGGCACGGGACACGGGACGCCATATTTTTACGACAGGCACGTTCCGCTGGTCTTTTTTGGCCCCGGTGTGAAACCGGGCATCTCCGCAGAAGTGGTGCGATCCGTGGACATCGCCCCAACCCTTGCTGCACTTGCCCACGTCGAGACTCCGTTCGATCTTGATGGACGGCCCCTCTTTCGGTAACCAGCCCCCCCGCCAGGTGACCGGGTAGTCCGACGCTCCACCGATCGGCAATCCGGCTGCATTCCCAGAATACAGTTCCCGTGTTTGGGAAAAAGTGTTTCTTGACATCAGCTTCGGAGTGTAGCATTACTAATTCGGCAAGTGGTAAACATTTGATTACTGTTCCCTCAAGCGTGGTCTTAGGCCAAATTGGGAACAGGGAATTAGAAAAAACAAACGCTGGGTTCGCACCTGTACGCACGGGAACGGGGTTCCCTCAATCAGCCGCCAATGGGCGGCAGGCTCGCTAGTGGTTCTTCAACCGGAAGGAATACAACCCGTGGAGGGCTGGACGATCCAGCGAGCCGAGGACCTACTGGGTTCCCTACCGGGCATTCTCTCTGTCCGAGTTGTGGCCCGTCCCGGAGGTGACATCGAGGAGATTCATCTCCTTTCCACCACCGAGGTTCCGGCCAAGCAAGTTGTGCGAAATGTAGAATCGGCCCTCAAGGCCAAGTACGACCTGGAGGTGGATCACCGGAAAATCTCCGTGGCACAGACATCAGATCCGCCGCCAGAGAAACCGAAGAAGGAGCCGGAGCCTAGAAAACCGGTGTTGATCGAGAAAATACAACCGACCCTCGGGGGCCGGATTCTGTTCCAGCGCCACCAAGTGGAAATGGAACGGGCCCATACAGTGAAGGTGGCCGTGAGCTTGGAATGGGAGGGGACGGAGTTTGTGGGGCAAGCTGTCGGCACGGACCTTCTCCGCTCCCGACTTGAAACGGTGGCCAGAGCAACGATGGCCGCCACGACAGAGATCTTGGACTTCCTCCGTGAGGGGACTGCGAAACCGGCAGTCACCCTGGCGCTCGATGGAGTTACTGTGGTGGAGGCTTTCGACCGGAAATACGTCCTGGTGGGCGTGAACGCGATTCTGGAAAGAGAGATCGCGTCGTTGGCCGGAGCCTCGGCGGTGCAGGACACATCCGACCGAGCAGTTATCCTGGCCACCCTCCAGGCCATTGATCGGTGGGTCCGCGGCCGACTCTAGGCCCGGACCCAAAGCCTCTGACAAGAACTAGGTAGGAAAACCTACTTCAAAGGAGAGACCCCCTCGGTCCACCAGAGCGAAGCGTGAGCGGATGAGCGGAGCGCATAAGCTTCTTTCGTATTCCGAAGCCGACCCGTTTTTGAAAGGAGGGTCTGCGCATGTTCGCGAATCTGTTCGAGTTTTTCGGCGTAATGCTGGCTATGGTACACGGCGTTGCCGGGTGGTAGAAGTTGAAATGGGTGAGCCGAGGGGGCTTCCCTTATGAAACTGAGCCCGATCAAAACCTATGTGGCCCTAACGGCCGCGCTTGGGATCGGCGCCCTCGTGTTTTTGGACTGGGGTTCCCTCAGTCCTTTTGTTGATTTTGGCCCTCAATATGGAAGCTTCTCGGCTTTCATCCGACATCCCGCCGTCGGGCTTGTTGCGCTCTTTCTTCTAGGGCTACTTGCAGAATCCCTGACTCTGACCATTACGGTGGTCAAGAGCGCAGGAAGCACTTCGTCCATCATCTTCCTCCCCCTTCTCGTCTCGATTGTCCTGTTCGGACCAGAACCAACCGTCCTCTTTATTGCAGTTACAGGGGTTGTTGGCGAGTTCGTTATCAGGAAGAAGGAGACGATTCGAGCTGTCTTCAACTCATCCCAGTACATCCTCGCGAGTTTTGTGGCTGGGTTGGTATGGAATCGGTTTGGAGTAGAACCCCTGGCGCTTCCCACTTCGGGAGCTGCGACGCCAACGGCGGACTTTTTCCCGAGTTTTATGGCGTTTGTGACGTTCGGATTCGCGTTTCTGGCCTTCGCCATTGTGTTCCTTATCCTCAACCACGGAGCTGTATCCCTCGCCATTGCGCTGAACGAGAGGGTCAGGCTCCGAAAGGTGTGGCTCGGCCTAATCGGTCGGACTGGCACCAACCTCATTCTTGACTTTGGCGTAAGCCCGATCGCCATCGCCATTGCTTTTCTATACTTGCAA
>CAYOVN010000080.1:0-14942 GCA_964407425.1 uncultured Gemmatimonadaceae bacterium | reverse complement strand
GCGACCCCAACCTTGGCAAGGTTGTGCTCCACCAACTGAGCTATTCCTGCATGGGCCTGGGAGAACCTGGAAAATGTACCCGCTTTGTCTTCAAACGGTTCCTTCCCACCCCCAAGAACTACAAGAGTTAAGCTAGAAATGCGTAATGATAGTGTCAACCCAACCCTGACACGGGATCGTTTCCCCTAATCCCTTTGCAGGGTTAGATTTCCTTCCGTTTTTCAGGCGTTTCTTATTGCCTGGACTTGTTTCCCCAACGGACGGGTGGCGGGAAGCTCCACTAGCATGAAGCGCATCCTTCAGGCGTCGACTCGGCTTGCTTCGGGCCTGGCCTTTCTTGGCCTCGCCCTTTCTGCCCTTCCCCACTCATTGGGAGGCCAGGAACTGCCTTGGCTCCAGAAGGGGAAGCTGCGCCTGGACTTGGCCCCTTCTTTCTGGTCATGGGACTCCCGATACGGGTTGGATTCCGACGGAGGGGAAGAAGTTGAGCTTCTGGGGCTGGATTTGACGGGGAGCCCCATGGGGAGCGCCATTCTTCCCGACCTGGTGGACCTGGAAGCCAGCTTGGCGGAGGCCATGGGGGATCCGTCCTACCGGACCAGTTTAGGCTTCAGCCGGGCCTATATGGACCAGTCACGCCTGGTCATCCCCTTCAGGCTGGAACTGGGAATCACGGACTGGCTCACAATTGGGGGAATGGTCCCCTTCGTCCGGCCAAGGACGGAGATGACGTTCTCGCTGGATGCGGACTCCCTCACCGCCACCGATGGTACAAGCCCGTTAGCGTCGGACGCATCGGGTGTCATCGGCTTCCTCAATGCCATTCGGACTACGCTTCTGGAGGCTCAGGCTTCCCATCCGGGGGATCCGGCTGTACTGGAGACCGAGACGTATCTAAACGCTCTCTCGGATGCCTATGCCCACGGTACGTTCTTCCCGGTTGTGGGGTCTGCTCCAGGCACGAAGCTGCAGGACCGTTTGGACGATCTACGGGCCTCCATGCAGGCTCTGGGGTTTGCCGGAATGCCCCAGACCATTCCTCTCGCACCCGGATATTTGAATGAGGAGGAGTTCCAGACCTTCCTCGGGGGCCGGATGATGCGGGCCCAGCGGTTGGAGGATTATTCGGCGGCTTGGGCTCTTGGCGACGTGGAAATCACCACAAATGTGAGGGTTCTCCGGCGTGGATTCGAGGTCGATTCCCTGGGAAACCTCCCACGGTTGAGATTCCAGGTCGGAGGGGGTGTCCTGGTCCGTGTCGGCATGGGAAAACAGGGCGACCCCGCCCGTTTCTTCTCTCAGGATATCGGGGACGGACAATTGGACTTGGAGGGGAACGTTTTTGGACTCATTGAGTTCGGAAGCCGTTTGGGAGCCTGGGGTCACCTCCGATACGGGGTTCAGAACGAGGGTGAGATCTACCGACGTATATCATCTCCCGCCAACGCGTTGCCAAACTACAGCAGAACGGCACCTGTGGCCTGGACCCCTGGCAACTACCTGGATTTCGAAGTGAACCCCAGTGTGTTTCTCACTCCGGCTCTCAGCTTCGGGGTCCGGTATCACTTCTGGAATAAGGGGGCCGATTCCTATGTCCTCGGGGCCGTCGATCCGGAACTCCAAGACCCGACCCTTCTTCCCGACCCCGGTCTTCTGAACCTCGAAACCGAGGAAACCCTCCAGGAGATCGGCCTCTCTGCTGCCTTCTCCACGGTGGAGGCCGCAGCCCGGGGGGAAGCTTCAATGCCTTTGTATGTGAGGGTTGGGTACTTCCACCCCCTCGGGGGAAGCGGGGGCCGGACTCCCAAGGGAGGGCGGTTCCAGATAGGGCTGACGATCTACAAGACTATTTGGGGTGGTGGTGGCTCGGAGCCTGCTCCCGAGGATCCTGTCGGACGCTGATTCAGTCGGAAGCCAGCGTTTTTCCCAACAACTCCCGGGCATGTTCCCTTGAAGCGGATGACGTTGGGTCCCCGCCCAGCATTCGAGCCACCTCGACGACTCTCTCCTCACCCACCAGTTCCCGGATCCGGGTCGAAGCCATTCCCCGTTCCTCCGTTTTTTCGACCAGGTATTGATGGTTGGCCCTGGATGCGAGTTGGGGAAGGTGGGTGATGACGAATACCTGGTGATGATTGGCCACCGTCCGAAGCCGGTCAGCCACCTGGAGGGCCACCTCACCCCCGATTCCGGCATCGATCTCGTCGAAGATCAGGGAAGGAATCTGATCAACCCCCGCCAGGATACTCTTCAGGGCCAGCATGACCCGGGAGAGTTCTCCTCCGGAGGCGATAAGAGACAGCGGACCGGGATCGAAGCCGGGATTGAGGGAAACCAGGAACTCCACGGCCTCCCCGCCAGTGGCGCCGGCCTGCGAAAGGGGGGATAGCTGGACCTGGAAGATCCCTCTATCCAACCCCAATTCAGGGAGCACACCCCCCACCGCTTGCTCCAATCGGTCCGCTGCTTCCTGGCGCCGCTGTGTCAGATCACGTACCCGAGCTTCAAAAGCCTCCCGGAGGCCTTCGATCTCCTCCTCCAAACCTTTGAGGTCGAAGGCGGCTCCGTCGAGCTCCGACAACTCCTTGGCCACCCGAAGGCCGGTCTCCTCAACCTCCGCCACCGTGGGCCCATATTTTCGCTTCAGCCGAAACAGGAGGTCCTGTCGTACGCCGATCTCTTCCAGGCGGGATGGATCGAATTCCAGGCCCGAGGCGTAGTTGGAGAGCTGTTGCCCCGTCTCGGCCAGGAGGTGGTAGGCCTCTTCCAGAGTTTGAAGCTGGTCCGTCAGGGAGGGATCTAGCCGGGAAAGCTGTTCCAGAAGGCCTCGGAGGGCCGAGACCTGGTCCGAAAGGGAATCTTCCCCCCCGTAGAGCCTCTCATGAAGGCCCTGGGTCCCCATGGCCAATTCTTCCGCATGGCCCAGTCTCCGGGCCTCTTCCTCCAGAACCTCCTCTTCTCCCTCCCGAACCCTTCCGTCTTCGATTTCGGAGAGCTGAAACCGGAGGAAATCCGCCCGGATTTCCAGTTCCTTCACCCGAGCTTCCTTCCGCGCCAGTTCGTCTTCCTTCGCCTTCAAATCTGAAAAGGCGATTCGGAGGTGGGACGCAGACTCGGCGCCCCCACCGAAAACGTCCAGGATGTGCCTCTGGGAGGCGGAATTGAGGAGGCTTTGATGCTCATGTTGCCCATGGATGTCCAGGAGCCGGGCGCCCACTTCCCCGACCGCCGAGGCCGTGGCTGGGGATCCGTTGATCCAGGCCCGGTTCCTTCCCTCAGCCGCAACCTCCCGTCGGAGAAGGAGGAGGCCTTCGTCGGTGGAAACGCCCAGCTCTGAAAGGTGGTCTTCGATCCCCGGGAGATTCGACACATCGAAGACCGCCTCAACAAGCGCTTTGCTGGAGCCCTTCCTCACGGCCTGGGAAGAGGCTCGTTCCCCTACCAGTAGGGAGAGCGCGCCGACAATGAGAGACTTCCCCGCCCCGGTTTCGCCGGAAAGGACGTTGAGGCCAGCTTTCAGCTCCAGGGACAGGTCATCGATGACGGCGTAGTCCCGGACTCGTAGTTCGATGAGCATGGGAGTGAATCTAGGACCGCCTGGAGGGACATCTCAATGGGGAGAGGAGAACAAAGGGGCTCCTGGGCTAATCCCCGCCTTGGGGTTCGATGGCCCAGTTGAGCTTTTGACGAAGGGTGGAGAAGAAGGTTTGGCCCGGGATCCGTACAAGTTTGACCTGGGTCTGGGCTTGCCCGATGACAACGGACTCTCCGGCGGAAAGGAGGGCCTTCTCCTGCCCATCCACGGTAAGGACGAGGGCCCCTTCCCTGTCCAGCGGGATGACGGTAACCGTCTCCTTGGCGGAAATGACCAGGGGCCGCACTGCCAGGGTGTGGGGGCAGATGGGTGTTACGATGATACAGCCCATGCCCGGGGCCACGATGGGGCCTCCGGCGGAAAGGGAGTAGGCCGTCGATCCCGTGGGAGTAGAGAGAACCACGCCATCTCCACTGAAGCCCCCGATCTCTTCCCGCTTATCCCCTTCCCCGACCAACAGCTCGAGCCGGGTCACCCTCGCCATCCCTCGCTTGTGAACGACGAAATCGTTCAGAGCCAGGTACCGGGCTCGCGTTCCTCCATCCTCCCCGACCACGGACGCTTCGATGGTGGATCGGGAGTCGATTACATAGTCCCCTCGGAAAAGGCATCCGAGGGATTCTTCAATGGAGTCCTGGCTGACAGAAGTGAGAAATCCCATGTGGCCCAGGTTGATGCCGAGAACCGGGATGTTCCTGGATGCGACCAGCCGTGCGCCCCAGAGGAGAGTCCCGTCTCCTCCCAGGGTGATGAGAAGATCCAGCCCACCGTCCAAGACCTTATCCACTTCAGGTCCGGGAAGCTCGCCGGGTTGGAGGATGTCCTGGAATGCCACCTCCACCCCATGGGCCGAGAACAGGGTCCGAAGACGGCCAATCACGGATTCAAGATCCGGTTGGTCAGTTTTTCCGACCAATCCGATCCGTCGGATAGGAGGCTGGGGGGAGGAGTCGGAGTTCTTCATGACATTTTCCGTACCCGGGCTTCGATGCCCTGGGCGTCAAGATCGATTTCCCTGAGAAGGACCGCTCGAGCGCCATGGTGAATATATTCGTCCGGGAGCCCCATGGTCGTGAACCGGACCCCCTGCCCCTCGTCCATCTCCGCCACCTCCCGGACAAGGAAGGCTCCGAAACCATTCACCACCGAGCCCTCCTCGGCCGTGAGGACCCGATCATGGGTATTCAGGATCTCTTTCAGCACGGCGGCGTCGTACGGTTTCATGAACCGGCAATTCACCACTGTTGTCTCGATGCCGTCGGCGGCAAGAGCCTCGGCGGCCTTCATCGCCTCCAGGACCATCGTGCCCACAGCCAATACCGCCACATCGGCGCCTTGCCGTAGGACTTCCCAGGTGCCATACGGAACCTCAGGAACCTCCGAAATGTGTGGAACGGCTTCCGGAACCGAGTCCCGTGGCCATCGAATAGAGAATGGGCCCTCGTCGTGGTTCACCCCGAGGCGGAGGAGTCCCAACATCTCCGCACCGTCCTTGGGAGCCGTGACAGTCATTCCAGGGACGGTGAGCATGTAATTGATATCGAAGGTACCGTGGTGGGTGGGTCCGTCGGCCCCTGCCAAACCAGCTCTGTCCATCCCGAAGACCACTGGAAGCTTCTGCAATGCCACATCGTGAAGGATGCCGTCGTACCCCCGCTGGAGGAAGGTCGAATAGATGGCGACAACGGGCCGAATGCCTTCCGTGGCGAGTCCTGCAGCGAACGTCACGCCGTGGCCTTCGGCGATCCCGACATCGAAGAAGCGGTCCGGGTGGGCCGCCCCAAATTGGTCGGTGCTGGTTCCGTCCCGCATCCCAGCGGTGATGGCTACCACCCGCTTGTCCATCGCTCCTAGTTCCGCCAGCCCTTTTCCGAAGACCTTCTGGTACCGAGGTAGGCCGCCAGATGCCTTGTCCTTGGCGTTTCCGGAATCCTTGTCGAATGGCTTGGCCGCATGCCACTTAAAGGGGTCCGCCTCCGCAGGCTCAAACCCTTTCCCCTTCTGGGTCAGGACGTGAACCAGAATGGGCCCCCGCATGCTCTTCACCGCGCTTAAACGTTCCAACAGGGCATCGAGGTCGTGCCCCTCGATGGGACCTACATACCGAAAGCCCAACTCCTGGAAGAGCATGCCAGGCATGAAGATATTCTTCACACTCTCATCCACTTTATAAGCGAAGTGTTCCACCACCTCGCCCAAACTGGATGGGACCCGTTGGAGCATATCTTTCACCTCACGTCGGACCCTGTTGTACGTGGGGTTCGTAATCATGCTGGTGAGGTATTTGTTCATGGCCCCCACGTTCGGGGCGATGGACATCTCGTTGTCGTTGAGGATGACAATAAAATCCCGGTCGGTGTGGCCCGCGTTGTTGAGGGCTTCGTATGCCAGGCCACACCCCATTGCGCCGTCGCCGATCACGGCGATGACGGAGAAATCGTCCTCATTCAGATCCCGGGCTACCGCCATTCCCCAGGCTGCGGAGATGGACGTGGCCGCATGCCCGGCACCGAAGGCATCGTATTCCGATTCGTCCCGGCGGCAGAAGGGCGCCAGTCCGTCCTTTTTTCGAATGGTGGGGAGGAGTTCGTTTCGCCCGGTCAGAATCTTATGGATGTAGGCTTGATGGCCCACATCCCAGACAATCTTGTCAGTGGGGGTATTAAAAACATGGTGGAGGGCCACGGTGAGTTCCGTAACGCCGAGACTGGCACCGAAATGACCTCCGACCTGGGATACGACATCGATGTGCCGTTCCCTTGCCTCTCCGGCCAGTTCATGAAGTTCCTCGCGGGAGAGTTTCCGAACGTCTTTGGGAGTTTTTACCCTGTCTAGGAGGGCCACGAACCCGTTCTCCTTGGTAAAACGATCAAGTGCTGAAAGCTATGAAGAAAGCTCCTGTTTAGGCACCCTGGGGCCACTACCCGCCGTTATCGTTTTCGCTCGACGATATACCGGGCGAGGGCCACGAGTTCCGGAGACACCAGTCCGGCTTGGATCAGGGCTTCCTCTGCCGACTCAACCAGTCCCCTGGCTTTCCGGTGCGCTTCTTCGACCCCAAAGAGCGATACATAGGTGGATTTCCCCAACTCCGCGTCCGACGGGTTCTTTCCCAACTCATGAGCTGAAGAGGTGGCGTCGAGGAGGTCGTCGGCAATCTGAAAGGCCAATCCGATGGACTCCCCATACTTGTCCAGGCCTTCAAGTGTGGGGGCATCTACTCCGGCTGCGATTCCCCCCATGCGGAGGGACGCTCTCAGGAGGGCCCCTGTCTTCCTCCTGTGGAGGTCGTTCAGCTGAGGAGCCGTGAGCTCCTGCTCTTCCCCCAGCAGGTCGAGAACCTGACCTCCCACCATACCACCACCGCCGGATGCCTGGCACAACTCCAACACGAGGCGGGAGCAGGCTGTTTCCGGGAGATCCATGGCTTCCGCGGCCTCGTAGGCGTGTAGCGCCGCCCCGGGGAGCAGAAGGGCTCCTGCGACGGTCGTAGGAGCTTCCCCATGAAGAATATGGGTTGTGGCCTCTCCCCTTCTCAGATCTGCATCATCCATGCAGGGGAGGTCATCATGCATGAGGGAGTAGGCATGGATGAGCTCAAGGGAAACGCTGAGAGGGTAAATCTCCTCTTTCCGTCCGCCTGATACGTGATAGGCAGCGACGCAGAGAATCGGTCGCAGCCTCTTTCCCCCACTGGTTACACCATGCTGTACCGCGCCGCGGAAGGGCTCGGGAATCTTGGGAAGAAGAGCCGAGAGGGCATCCGAGAGGGCAGACTCCACCTTCTCCCGCTCACGGGCCAGAAAGGCCTTCAGCTCCCCTTCGGTGAGGGACCTGCTCACCGATCACCCTCCCCGAGAGCCCGGGTACTCGTTTCTTCTCCCTCTCCCAGGAGTTCCTCAACCCTGAGTTCCGCCGCCGCAAGGACCTTTTCGGCCTCCTTGACGTGGCCGACCCCTTCTTCAAAGAGGGCCAGGGCTCCATCCAGTTCCAGTTCCTGGGCCTCCAGGTTTCCTACGATGGCCTCAAGTCGCTTCAAGCGGGCCTCGAGGCTCATCTCCTGGACGCCTGTTTCCCCCTGCTCGTCCGGCATTATTCTCTCACTCATTGGGGTCAACTTCTTCCCGTTTGGTTCTTCTCGTCTCAGCCTCGACCCGTCCATCCAGGACCCTCAGTTCGAAGCTTTGCCCTGGGACAAAGTCCGAGGTCTTCCTCAACACCCGCCCACCCTCATCCAGAGGTACTGCGTACCCCCGACTCAGGGTTGAGAGGGGGGAGAGGGCATCCATCTTCTCCCCCAGGCGGGCCAGCTCGACCCGGCGGGACTGAAGGAGGCTTGTCATGTTTCGGGAGAACTCGGCTTCAAGGGACCGGAGGGCACTTCTCCTGGGGGGGACCAAATCGGCCCCGAGTCGAACCAGGCGGGCCATCCGCTCCATGAGAACTCTCTTCGGTCCTTCCACCGTCCTGCGAAGCCCCCTGCTCAAACGGACCCCGGCATCCTCCAGGTATCGAAGGATCTCCGTTTGATCGGGAGCCACCGACTCGGCCGCCGCCGACGGGGTCGGGGCTCTCAGATCGGCGACCAAGTCGGATATGGTAACGTCCACCTCGTGGCCCACCGCTGAGATGACGGGGACCGGGCATTCCACGATCGCCCGGGCTACCGGCTCTTCGTTGAAGGCCCAAAGGTCCTCCAGACTTCCCCCGCCTCTTCCCACAATCACCACATCCACCCGGCCACTCCGTCCGAGGACCCGGAGGGCTCGAGCGATTTCCTCACTTGCACCCTCGCCCTGAACCCTGGTGCCACGAACCAACACTCGAATCCAGGGGGCCCTTCGTCTGAGGACCGTGAGAATGTCCTGGAGAGCTGCACCTGAAAGGGAGGTGACGACTCCCACCGTCGCCGGAAAGCGCGGAAGACCCCGCTTCCGGTCCGGGGCGAGGAGACCTTCTTCCTCCAGCTTCTTCCGGAGCCGTTCGAAGGCAAGTTTCCAGAGCCCTTCCCCGTCCTCGGCATCCAGGTTCTTTACGGAGAGCTGATACTCCCCCCGAGCCTCATAAAGGGTGAGCTGACCGAAGGCCCGGATTCGCATCCCCTCATCCGGATCCATGGGCAACTTGGAAGCCTCACCCCGCCACATGACACAGCGGAGCTGGGAGCTTTCGTCCTTCAGGGAGAAGTAGCAGTGGCCGGAAGAGGCTCTCTTCCAGTTCGTTACCTCCCCCGAAATCCAGAGGGGGGGAAGCGCCTCCTCAAGAAGAGCCCGGACTGCCTTGTTAATCTGGGATACGGTCCAGACGGTGGGCTCGGCAGGGGCATCGACCTCGAGGGAAGATTCCGGTTCCGGTGCAGACTCGGGTGTAGGAGGGGTATCCGACTCTTCCGGCAGAGGAGGGGATGATCCCACCCCCTCCTCTGCCGTCGGAGACGAGTCGAAGAGGTCCAGATTTACTCGGTTCCCAGTAGAATCCTGCCTGCGTGCGATTGGCTTACTCCTGGATTCCTGCCTGGCGAACAGCTGCATCCACCGTGTTGCACATGAGCATGGTGATAGTCATGGGACCCACACCACCCGGCACCGGCGTGATGGCACTGGCGACTTCTTTCACCTCGTCGAAAGCCACGTCGCCGACCAAGCGCCATCCCCGCTCACGGGTGTCGTCATCGATCCGGTTCACGCCCACGTCGATGACCACTGCACCAGGCTTCACCATGTCCGCCTTCACCATCTCCGCCCACCCGATTGCCACGATGAGGATGTCGGCCATTCGGGTCACTTCCCCAAGATCCGGCGTCCTGCTGTGGCAGGTCGTCACGGTGGCGTTTCCACCCGGGGCCTTCCTGAGCAGGAGAGAGCCCATGGGGCGACCGACGATGTTTGACCGTCCCACGATCACGCAATGTTTCCCGGACGGATCATTGCCGGACCGGACAAGCATTTCCACAACACCCGCCGGGGTGCAGGGCGCCAGGACTTCCGTCTCGCCGGTGGAGAGCTTTCCGACGTTTATCGGATGGAAGCCGTCCACGTCCTTGGTTGGATCGATGGCCAGAAGGATCTTGGATTCGTTGATGTGTTTGGGGATGGGCAGTTGAACCAGGATCCCATTGATCTCCGGGTCCGCATTGAGGCCTTCCACGACACCGAGGAGTTCGGCCTCCGAAATGTCAGCGTCAAGAGTGATCTGACGGGAGTAGATCCCCATCTCCTTGGCGGCTTTGTTTTTCATGCCCACGTAGCTCTGGCTGGCGGGATCCTCCCCTACCAGGACTGTGGCCAGACCCGGGGTACAACCATGCTTGTCCTTCAGCGCGGTGACCCGCACCGTGGTTTCTTCACGAATGGTTGCAGCGATTTCTTTCCCAGAGATGATTTCAGCGCTCATTAGACGGTTCCTATCAAGGTGCAACCCGGGTTATTTGCCAGGGCCCTCGGGGCCAAACCCAGGAAAGACATGGCACAGAAGATAACAACTTTAGCTCGTCTGGACCCCCCCTAGGAGGGGATCCCCAACCATTCCAGGCACTCCGCCTCATCCCAGAATACCCGGGTCAGCCGGCGACCCCCCTGGGACTCCCTTCGGGACTGATACCAGGGGGATAAACCCAGGCCCCTCGTTTCGGAGACGAGAATGGCAATCTTGGTTGGATCAGCCTCTGGATCGGTGGCGGCAGCAGCGGCAGCGACGCTGGCCAGTCCTTCGTAGGTCACATCCAGGAGGTCTGCGGCGGAAAGGTCGAAGAGTTCGTCGAAGGCTCGAAACTCGCTTTCCCCGTCCAGGTATTCTTTCACATACAGGAGAAGATCGGCGTCGGTGACGATGCCGTTTCCATCGACGAAGATGATGCGGAGTTCGGGATCGATGCGGACTTCCAAAGGCATGGAAGGTTCTTTACATCTCCAAGGGGGCTCTCAGCGGGCGAAATCCACGGCCCGGGTTTCTCTGATGACAACAACCTTGATCTGACCCGGGTACTGGAGCTCGCCCTCGATCTTGCGGGCTACCGCCTCGGATATCTGGGCCATTTCCTGGTCCGTGACCTTTTCGGGTTGGACCATGACCCGGAGTTCCCGCCCTGCCTGGATAGCAAAACAACGCTCCACCCCGGGATGCTCCGTGGCGATTTCCTCCAGCTTCTCAAGGCGTTTGACGTACCCCTCGAACATCTCCCTTCTGGCACCCGGTCGAGAGCCACTGATGGCATCGGCTGCGGTTACCAGGAAGGTTTCCGGGAAGTAATGGGGCTCCTCGTCGTGGTGGGCCTTAATGGCGTTGAGAACGATCTCCGGCTCATTGTGTTTTTTGCACAGACGCCATCCAAGCTCAACGTGGGTCCCTTCCTGCTCGTGGGTCAGGCCCTTACCGAGGTCGTGAAGGAGGCCGGCCCGTTTGGTCATCTGAACATCCAGAGCCATTTCAGCGGCCATATTCCCAGCAAGAAGGGCCACCTCTCTGGCGTGGGCCAGTTGGTTCTGGCCGTAGGAGGTCCGGAATTTCAACTGACCGAGGACTTTGAGGATTTCAGGGTGGACTTTGTGGATGCCGAGTTCGTAGAGAACCTCTTCCGCGGCCTCCCGCATCCCCTTCTCCACCTCTTTTTCACTCTTGGCCACCATCTCTTCGATCCGCCCAGGATGGATGCGACCATCGTCGATGAGCTTCTCCAGGGCGATTCGGGCCACTTCCCTTCGGATCGGGTTGAATCCGGAAAGGACCACAGCTTCAGGCGTATCATCGATGATGACGTCCACACCTGTCGCCTGCTCGAAGGCTCGGATGTTCCGGCCCTCCCGTCCGATGATTCTCCCCTTCATCTCGTCCGAGGGGAGTTGAACCACCGAAACCGTGGTCTCTGCGGTGGTGTCGGCGGCCATCCTCTGGATGGATAGGGCGAGGATCTTCTTGCCCTCCCGCTCAGCGGTTCGGGTCGATTCTTCCTTGATGTCCCGGAGGTCCTTGGAGGCCTCGGCCCGGGCCTCATCAAGCAGGGAGTCGACGAGCTGTTTCTTCGCTTCTTCGGCGGAGAGCCCGGCCAAAGATTCCAGGCGGGCCCTGGCTTCCTCTTCCAGGGACTCGATGTTTTCCGCCCGGTCCTGGAGGCTTTGTTTCTGACGGTCGAGCTCCCGAGATCGGGTTTCCTGCCCTGCCTCCCGTTCGCTCAGGCTGTCGAATTTCCGATCCAGAAACTCCGAACGCTCATTGTGGCGTCTTTCAAGACGCTCGACCTCTTCTCGCCTTCGATTCTCTTCCTTTTCCCAGGCTTCCCGGAGGCGAAACGCGTCCTCCTTCCCGGTGAGAAGGGCCGTCTCTTTTGTGCTTTCCGCCTCTTCCCGGGCCCTTTTCAAGATCCGAGATGCTTCATCCCGGGCAGCCTCGCGTTCCCGGCGCTCCCGTGCCCGTTCCCGTCCTCGACCGAGGAAGAAACCCGCTACGGCGAGCACTGCGGCGACTCCCGCTAGCGCAATATCAAGGGGACTCATCTATGCACTCCAGAAATCAAATGCCGGAGCATTCGATAGGTGGGCGTTGAATACAACAGTCCCTCCACAAGACGAAACAGATGTGTAGGGAGGTTGAAAAGCCAATGAAACTATAGGACTTGCGGCACCGGAAATGCAAGAAGAAAGAGAGACCGGCGGGACAGCCGACCTCTACGGTTCCTCATCCTCACTGGTAGCCTTTTCGAGTTTGAGGAGCAGATTTTCGGCCTTTCGGATCGAGGCATCCTGGGCCTCTTTCGCCTGGGCCTGTGCCTGGAACATCTCGTCAGTGATGGAGAGAGCGGCCAGAATGGCAGCCTTGTGGCTTTCGATCCGCCCAACCTGTCCTTTGATCTCCGAAATCCGATCATCCACCCAATGGGCACACTTTTTCGTGTACTCTGGCGCCACATTCGCGCGGATGGTGTGATCCTCTCCCCCAATCCGAACGGTGACGGGCGGGATACTGTTTGTCTCTGCCATTAGCCCTGCTCCTCCAGGAAACGGATGCGAGCCAGCAAGCGCTCAACTCCCTCCTTGCCCTTCTTGACCCGGAAAAGGAGATCCTGGTTTTCCGACTCCAGTTTCTCCAATTGCGTCAGCATCTGGGCAGGATCTTCCTCGCCTTCTGTGAACTGACGAAGAAGTTCCTTCGTCTCCATCCCTTCCGCCTGGCTTCGCTTCAAATCGGCCCGAAGCTCCTTCAGCTGGCCTGCTGCCCGGACAACCATGGCTTCAAGCTCGTCGAAAGCCTGCATCTCGGGGGCGACCCTCTTTCCCTTACGCTCTCGCTTCGACACCAAGTTCCTCCCGGAGGCGACTGGTAACAGCCCCGACGGACTCATCCACGTCCCCGTCGGTCAGGGTTCTCTCTTCAGACTGATATCGGAGTCGGAACGCCACGGACCGGTGGCCTTCCGGGATCCCCTTACCCTCATACAAATCGAAAACCTGCAAATCCACAAGTAGAGGACCGGCGGAATCGCGAATCACCACCTCGACCTGCCCAACCGGAAGCTGGTTGGGTAAGAGGAGTGCCAGGTCCCGATCCACGCCGGGGAAAGCCGGGGGTGGTCGGAAGATCGGCACCGGTCTGGGCCCCGGCTCAGCTGGGAGGGCGATTTCCAGTCCCCACACCGCCCCGGCCCAGGCCGGAGCATCCACCCGCTTTGGATCTACACGGCCGGCAAACCCGAGGACTTCATCTTTTCCACCGACCAGGGTGAATCCCTCAACGGGAATGATGCCTTGGTTGCTCGGAGCTCCCTCCTTCAACCCAGCCTTTAAAATTCTGGCAGAGGGGACCAGGCGGGCCAGAAGCCCTTTCAAATACCAGAGGTCGGCTTCCTGAGCTTCTCCGGACCAATGACCAGGCCTCTTGTCACCGGACAACACGACGCACAGGTGAGCCTCTTCCTTTGGGGCGCTTGATTCCCCTGCGGGGCCGAAGACGGTTCCGACTTCAAAGAGCCGGACGTCCCTCATACCCCGGGCAAAGTTGTACTCGATTCGCCTCAAGAGGCCGGGGAGAAGATCGGTCCGCAGATGATCTTCCTGCATGGAGACCGGATTCTTGACCTGGACGTGACCCTCTTCGGGGGGTGCGAAAGCCATCGTCTGGGCCTCCAGGAATCCCTCGCCAACCAGGAGGTCCCTCAGGTCGTCCTCGACTTGAAAGAGGGGGTGATCCGGGACAGTTCCCGGGCGGAAGGGCCCCAGGTCGCTGGGGAATCGATCATACCCGTAGGTTCGGGCCACCTCTTCCAGTAGATCAACCTCCCGGCGGGTGTCGTAACTCCTGAATCCTGGGACGTCGAAGGTCAGTCCCTCCTCCGAACGGTCCACGACCCTGAATCCCAAGGGGAGGAGAAGGTCGGTGATCTCAGCCTCCGTGAGGGTAATGCCGAGAAGAGTCTTCACCCTGGACGGGCGCAGGGATACTTGAAGGCCGGTCCATGGGACGGGACAGGCGTCCAGAATCCTTGAGTCCGGCGCACCTCCGGCAGTCGCAAGAATGATTTCGACCGCCCTCCGGATCGCCAGCTCCATTCCCGCAGGATCCACCCCCCGCTCGAAGCGGAAACTGGCATCCGTGGACATCTCCAACGCATTTCGAGTCGCCCGAACGGATTTGGGATCGAAGAGGGCACACTCGATGAGGATGTCCGTGCTTTCTTCCGAAACCTCCGAATCGGCTCCTCCCATGACACCGGCGATGGCAACGGGCTCTGCTACATCGCAGATGGCCAACATCCCCGTCTCAAGCCGACGGTCCTCACCGTCCAGGGTTCGAAGGGTCTCCCCTTCCTTAGCGGTCCTGACCACGATGGCCGAACCACCCAGTTTGGACAGGTCGAAAGCATGGAGGGGCTGTCCCAACTCCATGAGGACGTAGTTCGTGGCGTCCACCACGTTGTTGATGGGTCGAGAACCGGCAGCCCTCAGCCTCGCAGCTAGCCAGGCAGGGGACGGCCCGACCTTCACGCCCCGAATCACCGCTCCCAGGTATCGGGAACAGAGCTCAGGGTCCTGGATCGAGATGGTCACTCCCTGGTGGGTTACGGAGTCCGTGCCCACTTCCAGGGGGAGGACGGACCCATCGATCCCCCCTCTGCGGGGCTCTCCGGGTTCCCGGTGCTCGCCGGGGATCTCCGGGAGGGTGATTCCCTCCTCCCCAGCCGGAGCCAATTCCCTTGCCACTCCGACGTGGGATAGGAGGTCTCCCCTGTTCGCCGTGATTTCGACGTCCATGCGCCAGTCATCCAGCCCCAGGGCCGCGGCCAGGGGTTCCCCGGGGGCGAAGTCACCCTCCAGGAGCATGATCGCCGAAGCGTCGGGGCCCAACTCCATCTCGGCTT
>CAYOVN010000079.1:0-15110 GCA_964407425.1 uncultured Gemmatimonadaceae bacterium | reverse complement strand
TAGTTAGGCGACGGACGGCCGCCTTATCCGTGATATCAACTTCGTTAATTGGGTTTTTAACGCCCATAAATTCATTTATAATGCCTCGATACTCTTTGGGAACTTCCTTATTACCCTCGATAACGGATGTGATCGTATCGTTAAATTCATCGATGGCAATTTTGGCCGCCCTCGATTTTTTCTGTTTATCCGCCTGGGTTTTATTTTTATCCAGCGCCTGGGTTTTTTCTTTCTCCAAGCGGGCGATTGTTTCTTCGGGGGTTTCTTTCTCCCGTTGTTTTTCTTCTTCCTGCTGCTGCCAATTGGCCTGATACTTTTGCAGGGTTTTAGTGTTTTCAATCAATGCATCAAGGTCGTTGTCGCCGATCTTGCCTTCCATATCGGCTAAGTGTGCGATAAAACCCTTCAAATCTTCGGCTGAATCTAATCCGTATTCGTCCAGGATTTCTTCAACGTCGAGTTTGCCGGTCGATAACTGATCGTCCTTAACACCTTTGCCGTCATCGGTCCCTGCAGCGGTCTTGCCGTCATCGGTCCCGCCATCGGTTTGTTGGGTCCCTTTGTCATCGGGATCCTTGGCTTTGTCATCGTCCTGGGTCGTATCGTCTTTGTCATCTGGCATGATTTTCCTCCGCCGCCTACGTTTAGACGCTGATCTGTCAGTCGCCTAATGCAGACTGAATAAAGTTACGGGAAAGGCGCCTGGCAACACGGTGCCTGGCGCCCCTCCCTTGTGAGCAGGAAGAAGACATAAAAAAAGCGCAACACGATTACAAACGTACCGTGTTACGCTTTTAATTTCTTCCTGCAGTGAATCTCGCTGCTGGCCGGCGTCGGGATCCACTATAATTCGAATGTCAATTAATCCTTGCCTGGTTTCCCCCAACCCATTTGCTGGATTTGCAGACCGATATCCCCGTTCTTCTCGGGCTTGCCGGTCCTATGGTCTATGCTATCATTTAGGGAAATTCGGGTAATTTTGGCTTTGGCGGCGAAATAAACATCATCGCCCGCGGACATGTTGGTAACATCCAATTTCAGCTTTTTAATCGAGTCTTCGTTCAGACTGACTTCCAAACCCCAGGGATAGGGCTGTTCGACTTCCATAGGTACATCTTTGGTTTCGAGTTGGTTGCGAAGTGTTTTCTTGGGCGTATTTTTCATCGAGATTAATTTCATATGTCCCCCAATTGTCGCCTATATGGTTTAAAAGTCAAGCTCTTATAGTTGGCCTGGCTGCGGTCCGCCGCCCTCCGCCATAACATCGGTCATATTTGGAGTGGCCGCTTCGGTGCCGACTCGAGTCGCATTGCCGGTCATATACGCCGCTTTCATCTGTTCTTCCTGGGCGACGATATCCTGCATGGCCTTATGAGTATCACAATGCGCGATCGCGGCTTCCTGCACGCCCGGCTCAAGGTGTCGAAACTCGGATGACAAAACATAGCGCCGGTGAATCTCGTAATGAATTGCATGGTCATCGTATTTGTAAAGCGGGTCATCAGATAAGACAGTGGGTTGCGGATCCGCTACGCCGTCGCCGTTGACATCGCCCATAGACTGAAACAACCCGCGGATGATTGGAATTTTAATTTCTCCCGCGGGGGTGACCTCGCCGGTTTCCGGATTCTGAATTTCCGGATATTCAACCACTGCAATCTCAAGGTCCGCATCGCCCATGTGCCCTATCAATTGATTTTCTGCCTGGGCACGGTCCATGTCGACATTGGATTTGTCTTTAAAGCCGGCCAAACCCAGGCGCCGTAAAATGTCTGCTCGATACTCGGGATCCAGGTCTGATTGACTGGAGAAGAATCCACTTTCTGTGAGTTTCAAGAGCATTTGAGTTTGACCGGCACGTGTGGAGGCCGCTCCGGATGACAGTTCAAGACGTACATCGGTATTGTTGCGTAAATCAGCGCCTTTAAACGCGACCGCCTTAACCCGTTCGCCGCGGTCCGGAATCTTAATCAATCGTTCCTCGGTGAATACCTCCTGGGCCAATACCAATTGTTTGCGCTTAACCCGTTTCAGGCCTCGATAAAAGCGTTCGATATCAGGCAAATGGCCTTGCTCTGCAGCGTCCCTGAGAATGTCGACCATGATACCACTGGCCTGGGCACTGGGCGCCTGGCCTCTTAATACGTTCTTTGGATCGCCGGCCGCCTCCTGGGATGACATGCGATGGATATCGCGCTCGTTTAACACCTGGGATGGCAACGGAACGCCATGGCTGATCTCGGGCTTGGCGCCTCCGGATGTAATGGCATCGTACTGGAGGACGAAGACCGCCTGGCCATGCTTGTCGATCTTTTTTAAATTTACGTCGGTGGGGACTGTGACCAGCGGCCGGCCAACTCCCTTGCGATTGACCTCCAAGTCCTGATCGATTTGATTGATTGAATTTTGCGGGCTGATCAGATCATTAACCCCAGGGTCACTCCAGAACCTCCCGGGCACATAATGATAGTGAAAATCGGTAAGGGTGTAATCCCATTTCCCGCCTTCCTGTAGCGGGATCGGCAAGCGCTCATGCCGAAAACAGACTTTATCGCCGACAAGCGCGGTGTAAATTCCATTGGGATGAGCCTTGGTAGGCCTGAATTCAATTTCCTTGAACAACACAAGGTCATCGTCCTCTTTGGTCTGATCATTGCCCACCTGGAGGCCGTCACCTTTCCATGGGCTGATATTGGCGACAATGCTGGCCAACTTACGTTCATAGTTTATGACCGGTCCTTCCGAACTGCCTTCATTGATCACGACTTTAAACGTATCTTCGACCCACTCCCGGGGCTTTAGCGATTTGATTCCGAAATGGCGTTTTTTCCTTAACGTATCGCCGTACCCGTCGACGCTAACATTAAACGGGCTTACAGCCTGGCTGATGATATCACCTGTATTGATCGGCGCTCCATGGGCATCGAAAGCCCATGCATCGCCTTCCATTAGAGGAAAGGTGCGGTCAAAGGACGTGCCGCAAAGGATCATCCAGATAACCTCTTTTTCCTTTTCATCCAGGTGCATTTCATCGTTATCGGTTTCGAGCCATCTGAGAAATGATTCGCCCATTTCGGCCGCTTCCATATCGTCTTGATCATTGGAGTTGGGCCAAATTGTGACTTTAAAATCTTTATTTAAAACAAGTGATTTCATCGATCGGACATAATCGCGAATGATATTTGATACGGGGGTGGGTGTGTACGGAGAAGGCATTACCGGCCGGAACTCCTGGCGGGATCGCGCCCATTCAAACCATTGTTCGCCCATGTAATACAAGATGTTTCGAAACCAAATTCGTTCAAGAATCGCCTGGCTGATATTTTGCTGTCGGTCAAACAGTTTGTCGGCAACCTCGATGATTTTAGTGTCATCGATCTTTTGGATTTCGGCCATTGCTTCCCTCGCTTTCTGTGGGGTTTCCATCAGCCAACGGGCAATCGGTCGCTAAGTTCCTTGTCTTCCTGGGTAACACCTAAAGCTCTTTCGGCTTCTTCAGCGTCACTTTGGATAACAGGCCTGGCCGCCTGGATTGCTTTGCCAACTGAATAATCGTGAAAGTCCCTGGACATTAAGCGATCGCGCAAATCCCTGGTGTCTTTTCGGTGATAGACAATCAGACAAATGATGACCGTGATTAAACCAGCGTATACAATACCACCAAAAAAGATATTTATGCTACCCATTATTAATTAACCCCTTCTTTTCGCGGTATAAACATCCGCCCTCATGGGACAAAAAGACCTTGAATTCCGCTGCAAATGAGAATCGCCGTTGGATTGTGCAAAATTTAAGATCCGGCCAATACTGCGGGCACTCTCGACAGTATTTTAGCCGATCTTCGCCGTTTCGTTCCACGTGAAATATCCGCCTTAAATATATTCTTATACACTTGCCTGGTGATCCCCTCCCATACAATTTCGCAAGGAGCGCACTCTAAGAATACCATCGCGCCAAACCCACCAATCCTACTGGGCGTTAATTTTTCCTTACAATTAGGGCAATGTGTCATCATAGCTTTTACTCGGTGGGCAATTTGATTTCAGTTTTAAGTCCCAGTATACCACATATGCCGGCGCCCAACTCCATTAACTCCTGGGTATCGATGATGGAGTCCTCGGAGGCCTCGCCGTACCAGGTCATAATGTAGGTTACCACGCCAAAAAACTTGCCTATGATTGCCATCATTTTCAACTTTTCTCTTTTTTTCATGTTGCCTCCTTGGTTAAGGTTAATCGGTTTCCTCTGCGTAACTTTCTCGGATTTCATCGAGCTCACTCCAGACTTTTCGGTGTGAGGGCTCCAGGGCTCTGCGCTTTTGTACCTGTATTTCTCTTTCGATGATAGCATGAATTTCGTCCTCGCTCACAGTTAATGGTCTACTCATTACGATATGGCAACTTTCATCATAAACATGATCTTCCTGATCGGTGTCGATATCTTCGATATCACTCTCGTCTAAAGCCAAATAGGGTATGGTTCGAATGAATTGCTTGCAGCTTGCGAAAACTACCAGCATCGGCATTTCATTTTTATCCTTGGGTAACCTCAAGCGCTCCCGAAATTGCCTGATTTTCAGCTTGCGTTCCGGATCCCCTGGGCGCAACTTGATTCCATACCCACGGAATACCTCCGCGGTGCTCGGTCCCTGGCCGCCGCCCTTGTAATCCGGTTTTTTATTAAAAGAGGTTGGATCACATAGGCGGTCCCCAACTCTGCCGGTAATCCCCATCTTTTGTTCACGCTCTAAGATACCTTCGGCAATAACGCTATCTTCTAAGCGGAGGCCTTCATCGGGTGTTTTGTTCCAGCCATACCATTCAGCGAATCGACAAACACGGCCATCGGCATCGATGAACCACCAACCAATGCTAAAGGGCTTTCCATATCCCCAATCGAACGTCATCATTATCGGAACAAAGTCCGGTATCGGGTAATCATTGATGACATGGCGCCTTTGGGACCACTCAAAGGCCTGGCCAATAAAAATGTCCCAGTCCCCCAGGATCCATGCGCGACGTAAAGCCGGATCCGATATCGATAATAGGCGCCTAACGTATTTCGGATCATTGTTACACAATATGAGGTTTTCATGCAGAAATGACGGAATAAATACACGTGTTTCCTCGGCTTCTTGGAAGATGGTGTATGGCTTGATATTATCTTCTTGGCCGGCTGATCCCAGTTTAAAATACTCTTTGACTTGCATGTGACCGGATCCGCCCGGGTTGCCGGTGCCGAACATATGGCAAGGCACTCCATGAGGTGAGCGCAAGGATCCTTTGAGCTTGTCGACCATCTTGATGAAAAATGGAAACGTGGTGCACTCATCGATCGATATTTCGGTGAACTGATGGCCAACCCAGTCATTGACCAGTTCAGGGCGCTGGATGGCCGCCATGATGATCTCAGCGCCATTGTTGAAGCGGATATGGTTGATTTGCTGATCGCCGCCGACGCGTTGCGCCTGGAGGCCCTCGGCGATTAACATATCGATACGCCGGCGCATTTCATTAAACTCTTTGTATTTGCGCCGGACGATCAGACCATTCCAGTAGCGGGCATATCTTTCAGCGCCGTTAAGGTGACGGCCTAACAGGCAATCGGACTTACCGCCGCCGCGGGATCCACCAAAGAAAGGAAAATCAACAGGACATTGAACTGCTCGGACTTGTGGGCCAGGCTGTGGCATCCAAACAGGCATTTAGGCCGTTTCAGGTATGGCCGCGGGATCGAAAGGTTTATCGTGCTTGCGTGCTTCGGTAACCTCTTTTTCCCAGTCAGCGATCGACATCGGGCCACTGGGCACGGCAACGATGGATTCAGTTTGAACCGGTCCGCCGCCCTGGCCTGTGATCTCGACATGCTTGGATTTCTTCCAGCGCTCTGGCGCTCGGTTGGTCAACCAGTCCATACAGCCTTTGGCATCGGGGGTAATGGTCTTGCGGACGCGTTTGGTGACCACCATTTTGTAAACTTCTTCTTCTGTGCCATCGGCCTTGAAAACTTTGGTGATTTGCGGTTCGCGGGTGGTTTCGTTGTAGGAAAATCCACTACAGCGTTTAAAAAAGGCCTTCTCGATAACCTCGGTATCGAACAGATCCTTGCCGGCCTTCAGCGCTGCCTTGAATTCGGGGTGATCTTTTTTCCAAACATTGATGGTCGACTTGGCAACATTGAAAAGTTTTGCCAATTTCTGATCAGTGAATCCGCCTTCCTCGCACGCCACTTGGGCCATGCGGGGGTAATCCTCATCATACTTGGTGGGCGCTCCGCCTGGATTTGTTTCGACCATGGGGCCTCCGGTCTATCGATTGCCGCTCTATTTTGTAAGCTGACAATGACAGTCGAAAACAGTGGTTGGGGGGTGGGGGAGCATGAGAACCCCACCCTTTTACGCCAGGGAAAAGCCCGACAAGGCAAAAAACTGGCGCCAACCAAGGCTGTTAATATTAGTAATCGCCGGCTTCTTCAAGTGCCTTCTCGTAACCTTCGCGTTTCTTTTTGAAATAGGATCCGGCTCTGACTGGCTTTTTCTTTTTCTTTTTCTGGCTTGCGGCCGCGCGTTTTGCGGCCGCGCGTTTTGCGGCTTCACGCTTTTCAGCCTCTGTTTTGTCCTTATCGTCGTCATCGTACCTGCTGAAATAGCTCTTAATCGCTTCAGTCAGCTTCATCGGCTTTTTCCTCTGCTGTGGGGGTTGGGCTTGTTTGTTCGCCTTTGAGATAATATACCGGTACTGGCCGTAACATGCTTTCAGGATACCACTTTCCTTCCTCGCGGCCAACATCAACCAGGTAAATATTGCTGGTTTCATTGAGAATGACGGCCGCGGCCATAATGGCGCCTTGAATTCTATTGTGGTTAACCTGGACAAAATCCCCCAGGGCGAACTTGAAAGCGATCGTCATGGCCGGCGCTGTTGGTTTAGGGGGGAAGGGGTTGGGAATCTCGGGGCCTGGTAAACAACCTCCGCCCCATATGCCGGCTGCGTCCGCCTGTTCGGCCTGGGCGGTTTCTGGATCTACTGTGCCTTTATCTTTTCCTGGGTCTGTGGCCATTTCAACAATCTCCTTTAACACTTTGTGCATTATTATTTGGGTCCCAGGCCTCCAACTTGTTTGGGCGCCGCAAAATAGATAAACCCGAATGGTACCGGGACCTTGGCAACGTCGACCACGTCGCTCCAAGTTTTAGGTGATAACTGCCGATCGGTCGGCGAAGCGGCCGGGATCCGGATAGTTTCAACCCCGGCCAACCAGCGTCCCTCTGAGCTAAACGTAATTGTATACTCTAACTTATCGGTTTCGTCCAGCTTTGTTGCTGTTGATTTATCCGCGCCTTCTTTGACGATATAAACCCCGTATAAGATTTCATCGCCCTCGGCAAACGGCTTTCCCTCGGCGGTTTCGGTGACTTCATTCCAGGCAACTGTTGATTGATTGGCCACGGTCCACTCGATTGCATGGGCGCTGGCGGCGATAAACAAAAAAGCTAAAATAACCAGGGCAAGACTGAATTTCTTAAACATATTTTTACCTCATAAATTTAGATTAAGGGGGATCGTGGGGATCCCTGGAGATAGGCGGCGACGGGATCCCCACTCAGCGTAAAGGAGAATTGCCTAAGTGACATTATAGAGCGATTTATTAAAAACTGTCAAATTTACTTATGAAATTATGATCGCGTTCAAGGGCTCCTGATCGTGAATCATTTGGAAATATTCGCGGATCCTCTCACACGTTTGCGCCTCCCATATACTTGACTCGATCGGAAACAAGGCACACGTGATCGGATCTTCAGGCGCCTGTTGTTTGATTCGAAACACATAGGATCTCAACGGTTGTGTGATTTCCGGAAATGTCAAATACGGCTGAAGTTCAACTGGGTTGGGGACCCTGGCCACGCCGATAGTGGCAATCGATTTTCGCACGGTCACGGCCTGGGTCACGCCCTGGTCAACCTCCTCGCGACTGTGATCAGCTTTGATCTGAGACACAAAGTCCAGTAACTGGCCGCGCTGTTCAGTGTCCGTGAAAGAGGTCATCACCGAAATAACAAAACGCTCGATGCTCATAAAATGTTCGAACCGGAATTCATTATCCCGGCATTGGGCATGAACGTAATTTCGCCGCACCATGTGGGTGGGCTCCAGGCCGGATAAGATTTTGACGCTTTTAAAACTTTCGATATGGATATAATATTTTCCTGCCGCGGTATCACAATCACCACTATTGGGGACGGTCCATAGTTCCGCATCGGCGTTACAATTTCGAAGATACTCGACAACCCCTCCCAGTGTGTAAACAGGCAAGGGCGCCGGTTGGCTTGGCATGTTCTTTTGCACCGACATGGTATTGGGATACGCCAATCGTTTAACTCCATCAATCTCGATGACCTCGGGTTTTAATCCGGAATCCTGCAGCTGTTCGATCGCTTCTTTGGTAATCATGGGCTTAATCTCCTTTACGGTCCATATCGATGGCCTGGTTGATGATAAAATTAAAATCAACATCACTGGTAAAATGGGTCCAGTGTTCGTGATCAAAACCGACTTCAAGCGGGCTGCCGACGTAAACTTCACACGGTTCTTCATATGACGGAAAGTGGAAGAATAGGCAATCCCCATCGTCTTCGTGATAATCTTCTGTCCTTTGCAGCTTCATGGGATCTCCTATTCCGTGATCGGCCGGATAGCGCGGACCTTGTCGCTCGGGCGCTGTTCGCCCCATAATTCAGCCTGATGCTCCCTGACAAATTCCCGCGCCTTGATCCTGTCGGTGGCCGGATCGCGCTCATAGACCATTGTGGTCCGGATCCCGTTTATGGCCGGCATTTTCTTTTTTGTCTGGACATCGACGGCGACCAGGCCCTTGGTTTCGGTCGGGGTGAACTTCACAATCAAGTGAATCTCACGCACGGCTTTAACGTCCCGGTTAGGGTCATCCAGGTTTTCAAGGACTTTTTTCAGTTCAATGTCAAATAGCTCGATCGCGGCGCCGCGGGCCATGTTATCGAGTTGTAATCTTTCATCGCTGGTTTGCATCACATATCTCCTTTTCTGCGTTTGGGTATTGCGGGCCATACAATTCTTTGCTCCCGGTTGTTGGTTAGGTGAAAATGGTGAACGTGATATTCATAGTCACGTCTGCAGATACAACGGCGCTTGGTTTCCGGATGAATCGCCGTGCAGCGTAAAAACCGGTCTTTAATTTGTGTTCCGCCTTTTTGCATAATAAAATAATTTTATCCCTGTGGATTAAGGCTCTACGGCCGCTTAATTGGAGAATCGTCCTCGCCAACTCCCATGGTTACTGTGTCAAGTAAATAATGCGTGATAACAATTTCAATTAGTTAGAGTGCTATCATTGCTCAAATCCACTGTTTTCAACGGTTTACGAAAACCCCATATGCTATAATGGTGTTGAAAGTCAATCATATGGGGTGGTTGACATGCTCTTTGAAACCTATGGTAAAGGAGAAACCATGAAGCCGGATCAAGTAAAAGTCGGAATGAAGGTCCAAACTGCTGACAATTTTTCAACTCAACACTATTTTGTGAAACAGATTGTTTCAAAATTCCTGGTGGCTCTTGAGTATCCACTGAAAAATGGCGTAATGGCGTCCGGTGGCGTCATTGACATATCGCTAATTAAAAAAGTTAAGTAGGACAAATTTGTCCTGGTGTCAAAGTACCCTCGGGGGGTCCGAAAACAGTTTTCGGATACCCGGGGGTACTTTGTTTTTAACACGGTAAAAATAAATGCATGGTTTTAAACGCGCGTCATTGCTGGATTGTTGTTCGCCCTGGGCGACGCAAACCCTTTAAAATCAACGGTACCGTTCCCCGGTCCGGGATTTGGACTTTTGGTCAAGGCCGTGTTCCACCCTGAAGCGCTCCTGGGTAACTGGGTCCAGGCTGCATTGGTTCCGATCGATCTGCTTAAAGACAATTCCGCATAATTGCCGGCCGGCGACATGGGCCGCACAATGGTTACAGTACCCGCGGTTTAGCGCCTCCGCTTTTGTCATGGTTCCTCGGTTCGCCGTGTTTTTTAAGGAAATGGAAAACACCTGTATTTGAAATCCCACATATCTCTGAGGTCCTCAATGCACTTTGGGTTCTACGATATGTTTTGATAATATGCTCTGAGATTGTTTCAAACCCCGCTTTCCTGGCCGCCTCCAGGCGCTCCGTTCGAAATTTGTAACGGGTTTTCAGGTCGATGTTCAGGTAATTGTGCTTTGGTCGTTTCGTCGGGCTTTTTGGCATCGGGCTTTTCTCCTTTGGTGATTCTCAGTTTGGGTAATTTGATGTATTTCATAATCAAATCCCAGGCCGGTTGGGATCCCACGATAAACTGAACCATATGGCCTTCTCCGCGGAGCATGGTCGCAATCCTTAATTGATCGGAACTGGCTCTGCCTTCGGTGGTCTTTAATTCGATATACAATGAAAACCACTGGCCATGTGCGGTGGGAAGATGGATATCCGGAAAACCAGGTTTATGGCCGGTATCCTTGGCACGCTTGCCGACGATCGGTCCCAGGTTAACCCCGGCTAAAGATCCGGTCATCAACTTTAATTCCGGATACTGGGTTTCATACGCCTTGGCCAGGTCGAATACGGCCTTCTGGTGACTGTGCTCTTTATACCGGCGCTTCTTATTCGATTTAAGCCTATTGTAGTTAGTGTTTTTCGCATCGTAAATCCGTTTTTTCATATTTTTTCGACTACCTCCCAATTTTCTGCAAACAATTCAATCATGGTTTCTTTCCATGGGACCATACCATGCCGGCTGTCGACATACAGATACGGCGCGGTCATCTTGCTAAGAGCGGATGGATATTGCGCTTTGATTGTTGTATCTAATGACCATTGCGGTAACCGCATACTATCGCCTCTTTTCACCCGTTCAAACGCTTCTCCAAAGTTCATTCTATCTCCTTTTTTGGCCAATGTGCTCTCTTGTAATCCGATCGGATATCTCCCATAGGGCCTCTGCGATTGTATCCGCCTGGGCCTTGTTCAACTTGGCAATCACACTGGTTGGCGTGCCCCTCAAAAAGATGGCAACATCGTTTAACTGTGTTAACCAGTGTTTCAGGCTGCCGTCCTGGGGCTCATCGAAGATGACATTGATATCCTCGGGCTTGATATGTATTTCAATCTGATGATCGCACGTTACCCATTTGGTGAATTTCATCAATCATCGCCTTCCGGATCGGGTAAAAGAGTTTGTTGCTTCGGGCCATATATTTTAAAAAATACTCGGAGTCCTTTGGCCGTTACCATGGTCTGCAGAAAGCCTTTCTCCGGATTCGATTTGCTCGGGACTTTTTTCACAACAAACCATCCCAGGTCGATGTATCGCTGCATAGCCAGATTATTACGCTGATGGCCGCGCTTATACAAATATCCATCCCGTTTAAGATCGTTGATAAATTTCCTTGGCGCCAACCCTATAAGTTTTGCGCCGGCCGTAAGAGAATAATAGCCGGTAAGGTTATATAATTCATCCCAACCCTTGGCCTTCCATCCGACCTTGGTGACAATCTTGGTCGCCTGGGCTACTGAGCGCTCGGCAACCCTGAGACTGTTAACCGCTTTAACCTTCTCCTGGGTTTCTTCCTCCAGGGCGGCGATCAATTGCATGTTCTCAAGTTCCTTGTCGGCTGCATATCTCAGGGCCTCATACATATTTGCCGGGACCATATCCATGTAATTGGGTGAGTCAACGATTACGGTTGTCGCGGGTTTTGCGGGCTCCTCGATCTTTTCCTGCATTTTGTATTCGCCGGTTTTGCGTAGGCTTGGCAATACGTCACGGTAAAGCCATCGCTGGAATTTCCTGGCCTCTGGTTTCCTGGATAAAAAGATTAGTTGATAAATACCCGCCTCAGTAACTATAGTGCGCTTACCGTTATCGCCTCCGCGGCCATGGCCTCTACTTTTAAGATGATCAAAAACCATATATTTCTTTTCTTCATCGGCAACCCTTTTAAGCGCACTCGGCACGTGTTTAATTTCCAAAAAATCACAAATTTCCTTGGCAATCATCCAGGGTTCTTTATTCTCATCTGTAATTAATGTGAAGTTGTTCCCTTCGAAATCAATAAATGACATGGCTTTTCTCCTTTCTTGCCTGGTTGTTTGATTGTGGTTATTAATCCACATTCATTGGTTAGAACATCTGAGCCTATTTCTCCTCCTCATTTACATTTATTTAAATCTCGTTTTGTAATTGATGAAAAAATTAATCTGGCGGTATCAATACATCCAACACAATCTGGCAGTCCGGTACTTTCTTTACCCTCTTTGGATATCGTTTTACCTCCCGGACCTTCCTGTTCAAATGCGTCAACCTCCCCGCATAAAGTTACAAAGGAGCACATAAAGCTTCCAGGCAAATGTTTTGATCCATCAAATGGGTCGATTATTATTTTGGCCATTGATTTTCCCTTAGTTCCAAAAGATTAGAACATCTGATCCTATTTCTCCTCGCTGATTTTTCTTTTATGGAGTCCGATTATTCCTCGGCCGGCATTTTAAATATCAACACTTCGGGCGCTGCCGGATCCTCAAAACTAACCTTATGAATCAACTCCTCGCTGAAAGAGGAAATATTCCCATCGACATCATAGGCAATCCCTGCCAGGTAATAAGTTGTGCCCGGGACCAGGCCTTTGATCGTATATTCGCAACATTCAGCCTTAAACGGATCATAAGGCGCTGTGCATCCGGAGGCCCATCCGGCCGTATCGGTTCTGACATCCAGCACGTCATCATAATCAAATAGCATTGGGCTGCAGCCTGGATCTTCCTTACAGATCGCCTCCCACTCCTCTTTACACTTTTCGTTGGTGGGCTCATGTTCCAGGCACCATTCATCGATGGCGTCGGTTTTATCGAATCGTGATTTAAGTCCGGTATAGATTCTGTACCCTTCCAGGTCTGGTTCCTCGTTGCAATCCCAGGCGACCGTAACTGATGCGGTGGCCATGGTTTCTGTGATCGTAACTTTGTCCATGTAAAAATTACGATCGGCCGGCTTCTCGTAAAAATCATTGATAAAAGCCACGCTTAACTTGTGGATACCCGCGGAGGCGGTTTCCTGTTTGATAAAAAATGATTCCCAGGTGGCTGAATCAACATCGACGGTACCAATCACGGTGTCATCGATTTTAACCTCCATTATCGGCCATGCGCCTCCGGCGTAATCTCCCTTGGCAATAATTTCCAAGTCGATCATACCACCATAAAATTCGATATCGGAGGTAAATTTAGCCTCTCCCATTAGCGCCCAACCATTGGTCACGGCTTTATTAGTGGCGCCGGTAACTGTCATATTTTCAGCCTCGATGACGGTCATGGTGGCCGCCTGGGCCTTGGCGACCAGGAAAATAAATAAAAGGGCTGCACCGCTAAGAATTAATGCTTTGATAACCTTTTTCGTATAACAAAATGTCTTGTCTCTCATTCTCGCTCCTTTATGCCGAACAAAATTTCGATCTTGTGGCTGATTTCAACCTGGATCCCCAGGCGCTTGGATACGCCTTTTGCTATAATATCCATAATACTGTTTGCCATAGAATTATCAATTTCGCTTAATTCGTCATTTCCAACCGGTTTCGTTTTTCTTTCTTCCTGGTCTTGCATCTTATCTTCCTCCCGCTCCTGGCGCCGGTCCGCGGCCAGATCCTTAACACGCTGTTTGCGCTTCTCCTGGCGGTCCCTCCAGATTATTTTATTGATCTCACAATATTTATCGTACATCACTTCAACCGATCGAGTTTGATCAACGGCTTTATAAAAATACCGGCCGCCATCCGTTTCGCGGACTATCCAGCCAACCCCATACGGTTCCTTTTGGCCTAAACAAGTGTGCATATTCGATATCGGTCCGCTTAATTTTCTGGAAGCTATTTTAGGGTCCGTGTATTCAAGTATCTTCGCGATGTCTTTCAGTTCAACTGGGCCTTTATTGAGAATACACCATAAGATGTTTTCGATTTTTGATTCATAAGGTTTGTTCATAATTCCGTACTCCTTTCGGATTTCTTTGGTTGAAAATCGATGTGCACGCTTTGATACCCGTTTGGTTTCCGGCTCACGGCCGGTGGCCTTGATGTGTTTGCGTAAAAGAATGACATTACCGTCAATCGTTTTGCGGTGATCTTCCATGGCCTGGGATCTGCGATCGCGTTCTTCAATCTCCTGGGCGCTCAACTGCCTGCCCATGAAAGTACAACCGGTCAATTCAGCCGGTTCCGGAATCCCCGGGTATTTTTCGCTCATTGTCGATATCCTCCTGGAGTCCTTCGGCTTGACGTTGAAGTTTTATCCGTCTTTCCGCTCTCTCGGATGAATTAAGCGGTCTTTGGCCTTCAATCCTTTTGAGCAAATTGGGAAGATTTTTTTCCTTCCAATCCTTCATAGCTCTTAGTCTTTCTTCGATTTGTTCTTCGGATAGCGAGTGGAGCGGTATAAGGGCTTGATTGATTTTCGCGATATCTCTTTTGCGGGATACAGTTTTCTCGATAAGCTCAACCAACTCATTGGGCTTTGGAAAATACTTGTATTTATCGTCATCGTAGGAATTCATCCAGTGAAACAAAACGTCTTCTATCTGCTTAACTGAATAGGGGTTTAATACCTTTGCATAAATCTCGAAAGTCGATACTTTCAACTCTTTGTTAAAAATATCTGCGATCGCCTCTAATCCATTATTGATCCTCTCCTGGTCTTTGGGCGTTTTGTCGGGCATTTTTCCTCCTAACTATTTCTTTAGCTTCGGCGGTTCTTTGCCGCCGTGCATCCGCTTTGGATGCTGGTTTGTGTTTATCCCCTGTTGAATTTAAGTATCCCTCAAATAGGGTTTTTTTAAACAGAGTCGATGGCCTGTAATAATTATTGTGGAATGAGGAATCCTCCCACTTCAAATGACACACTTTATAACATTGATCCAGTGTGGCGCCGTTACCCAATATTTCGATGACGGGGTTTAAGTTTTCCTCTGAGTGGGTGAATTCTTTTCCGGATAGCTGATTAAGACAATCCAGGACAAATCCCGCATCTTGCTCCAGCTGTTCTTTCGGAGTTAAAAAATCA
>CAYOVN010000078.1:0-15119 GCA_964407425.1 uncultured Gemmatimonadaceae bacterium | reverse complement strand
CTGGACCGACTCTAGTCGTGGCGCCGTTCTCCTGGCCTATTTACGTTTCCATGGGGAGGTCCGCGAGCCATCGATGTTCTGGACGAGGTACTGAAATGGAGAGTCTTCGGGGCCATCTGCTGATCTCCAGCGGGGGCCTATACGATCCGAACTTCCGCCACACGGTTGTTCTGATTGGAGAGCACAATGCCGATGGGGCGCTGGGCATCGTTTTGAACCGGGCCTTGGACGTAACGGTCGAGGAGGCGATCCCGCCTCTGAGTGGTTTGGTGCCCCCCGGAGGACTCCTCTTTCAGGGGGGGCCGGTCCAGACTGAAAGCCCGGTCCTCCTGGCCGAACTCGCACGCCCAGAGTTACTGGACATTCCGATCTTTGAATCGGTTGGTTTTCTCGTAGGCGAAGTATCGGTGGACATCCAACCGAACCTTCTCAAGGGGCGGGTTTTCGCCGGCTATTCGGGATGGGGCCCGGGCCAGCTCGAGGCGGAGATGGCCGAGGACACGTGGATCATTGACCCGGCCCGGGTCGAGGACGTGTTCACCGACGTGCCCGATTTGCTCTGGAGTAGGGTGCTACGGCGGAAAGGGCCGGAGTATCAGCAAATGTCCCGGATGCCTTACGACCCATCTATGAACTAGGGGCCCTCTGCTCGATCATGTAGTGACCAAAAATCTCCTCGTCGTCCTCGGGAAGGATCCGCAGAGGGAGAGCCGGGATTGGGGTGTCGGTCAGGGGAGCTCATGGTCTTGGACCTCGAAATGTGCCGCCGTCAGGTCCCACCGCTCCAGGACCGCTTGGGCCACATCCGGGACGTAGCAGCGCTCGTAGTCCTCACCCTGGAAATCGATGACACTCTGGATCGAATCGAAGGTCATCATTGTGACGAATTCCACCTCGGACTTCTGGACCCGCCCTGGCTGCGCCAAGCCCAGGCAGCTTCGGCTCTGCTGTCGTGCAGGATGTGTGCGGAAGCCAAAAACCTCAAGGGAGCTGTCCTCCAAGCGTGCACCGATGTCAGGAAAGGCGTGTTCGTCGGTGCCGTGGCCCGGGGAAGGGGAGGGTTCTTGCTCATACATAGCACTGCCATGTATAATATCCCTATGTATCAACCACATCCACCCTGGAACCCGTACTGCAGCCCGGCATGGACATAGGTAAAGACCTGGTCGCCGCGTCCGCCACGCCCCTGGTGCTGGCCATCCTCAGGGGAGGGGAGAGCTACGGTTACGCCATCATCAAGCGCGTAGACGAGCTCTCCGGCGGGGAGTTGAAGTGGACGGATGGAATGCTTTACCCGGTCCTCCATCGCTTGGAGCGAAATGGTCTGGTGGAGGCCAGTTGGGGCCGGGCCGAGTCGGGCCGGAGGCGAAAGTACTACCGGCTCACCGACCAGGGCTCCCAGGAGTTGGAGAACCAACAGCGGCAGTGGCAGGTCGTGAATGAAACACTCCGCGCAACCCCGTTCGAATCGTCATAACTCGCGCAGCGGAGAATCGGATGGCGCAGGTAGGAGGTGTTCAGGTGCTTGAGGAACGGATCATAGAATGGCGAGCTTACGTGCGCCGACGGCAGGCTATCGACGCACCCGATGTGGATGAGCTCGAGGATCACCTCCGGAGCCAGGTGGCCGACCTCGTTGAGGCGGGGCTCGACGACGAGGAGGCCTTCCTCATCGGCGTGAAGCGCCTTGGCGAGTTGGACACGTTGTCAGGAGAGTTCGCTCGGGAGCACTCGGAACGTCTCTGGAAGCGCCTGGTGGTGGCGGATTCGGAGGGGGTTAGAAAGGACTGGGGCCGGGAGGCCCTGGTAGCCCTGGGGCTCGCCGTGGCGGCGGCGCTGGCCATCAAGGTGCCGGAGCTATTCGGGCTGAGGCTCGAAGACGGGGGGGAAGCCGCGGAGTCATTCTACGTCCGGAACGTCAGCCTCTTTGCCCTCCCCTTCCTGGCTGGATTTTTCGCGTGGAAACGGGGGATGGGATCCGCTGGCCTGGTCAGGCTGGCGGCATTCTTCATCGTGGGCGCCCTGGCCATGAACCTCCTTCCTTTCGCACCCATGGGAGACACAACGGTGCTGGCGGCCCTGCACCTTCCCATGGCGCTCTGGCTCGCCGTGGGCATCGGGTACGCAGGCGGTGCCTGGCAGAGCCATGACCAGCGCATGAACTACGTCCGGTTCTCCGGGGAGTGGTTCATCTACTATGTGCTAATCGCCCTGGGCGGCGGGGTCCTGATGGGACTCACCATGTTTGTTTTCGGGGCCATCGGGCTGGATGCGGAGTGGCTCCTGAACAATTGGATTCTTCCCTGTGGCGTCATGGGGGCGGTCATCATCGCCGGGTGGCTGGTTGAGGCCAAACAGAGCGTCATCGAGAACATGGCACCGGTGCTCACCCTCCTTTTCACTCCCCTCTTCACCCTCCTGCTCCTTGCCTTCCTTTTCACCATGGCGTGGACGGGGAGCGGGATCGAGGTAGAGCGTGAGGTCCTCATCGGGTTCGACCTCCTCCTCGTCGTCGTGGTGGGCCTGCTCCTCTACTCCATTTCGGCGAGGGATCCCCGGGCGGAGCCCGGCTTCTTCGATTACCTGCAGCTCGTGCTGGTGGTCTGCGCCCTTCTGGTGGATGCCATGGCGCTCTGGGCCATCCTGGCGCGAATTTCCGCGTTTGGCTTCACCCCCAACCGGGTAGCCGCTCTGGGAGAGAACCTCATCCTGGTGGTGAACCTGGGCTGGTCCGCCGTACTCTACGCCAAGTTCCTGGGGAGGCGCGCAGGCTTCGCTCCCCTGGAGAGGTGGCAGACGGCCTACCTGCCCGTGTATGCGGCGTGGGCGTGGATCGTTGTGGTAATCTTCCCCCTGGTATTCAGGTTCCAGTAAATGAAGAAATGGCTGAGACGCCTTCGCGGTCTACTTGGGATGGGCCTGACTTGGGCGGTCGGGTGGGCTCTCTTCGGTGTTCTGATTGGGATAGCATCGATTCTGCTGCCCGGTCTTCCGTGGGGCATCTTCTTCGATGTCTTTGATGCCCCGCTACCGGCGTTGGCTATACCCGGCTTCGTTGGCGGTGCGGCATTTTCAACGGTGCTGGGGGTTTTAGGGCGCCGACGTAGATTCGATGAGATGTCGCTCCCCCGGTTCGCGCTCTGGGGGGCACTGGGCGGTTTTCTCGTGATGGTTCCCATCATGGCCGCCTTGGGGTTTTCATCACTATCCATGGCCGTTGCCAGCATAATGACACTGTTGTGCTCAGGCTCCGCCGCAGGTTCCCTGGCTCTGGCTAGGATATCGGAGGACCAAGAGTTACTCGACGCCACCGCTGATGTGGCCCATGTCGGGCTTACCGGGGACGAGGCCGAGAAGCTGCTGGGAGGTAGCTGACTTTACCCTCGGTTCTTGTGCTTCGGGTGGTGTTTTAGGGTCTTCACCGAGGTCTTCCAGTCCGAAAGGGCAGCGGCCCGGGCCTGTGGATCTGCTTTTCGCAACTCAAACGCAGCCTCCGCTTGGAGTTTCCTGAAGCTCACCAATCGGCCCGAGTCCAGGCTTCCCCCATCTACCGCTTCGAGTACCGCGCACCCCGGTTCGGCCTCGTGTTGGCAGTCGCGGAAATGACAATTCTCAGCAAGAGCTTCAATGTCAGCGAAAACCTCTTTTAGACCCTCATCCAATACCCCGACCCGTAGCTCCCGCATTCCCGGCGTATCCAGGAGAAGAGCCCCACCCGGGATCCGGAATAGCTCTCGACGGATTGTCGTGTGACGCCCCTTTCGGTCGCCTCCACGCACCTCACCGGTCTCAGCCATGGTCTCTCCGGCAAGGAGATTGACCAATGTCGACTTCCCGACCCCGGAGGGTCCAAGGAGGGAAACTGTACAGCCGGGAGTCAGGGAGGTTCGAAGTTCCTGAACGCTCTTCGGGTCCTCCGAACTCACGACTCGGACCGGTGCGCCCATGGCGGCCACTCGAGCCTGACTGACCGCGGCGTCCCTGTCCTCCGCCAGATCTCCTTTCGAGAGGATGATCTCGGGAGTGGCCCCTCCATCCCACGCCACAGCCAGGTAACGCTCGAAGCGCCGTTGGTTTACGGGCAGGTCGAGCCCATGCACAATCCACACCCGGTCTATGTTGGTGGCGATGACTTGCTGTCCCCCTCCGGTCCCCGCTGCGCCTCGCGAAATCATCGTTCGCCGAGGTAAAACGGCCAGAATGGACCAGGGGTCGGTCGGCGTGGGGCCTGGCTCGACAAAAACCCAATCCCCTACTACCGGAGACGGTTCGATTCGAGAACCTGACGTGATGCGTGCTTGTCCAGGGCCAGAATCTGTTTGAATTGACCAGCGGGCCCGGTCCTGGCCTACGACCCGGGCAATGGATGAGTAGTCGATTCCCTCTATTGCCGCTCGCTCAGCCCATTGTTCGTCCCAACCCCAGGCATCGAGAGTCATCCTTGTACCCTCCCCTCGCCGGTCGTGTTAGTCGGGCCCTGCATCATTCTTCCTGGACCCAGCCTCAGTGAGAATGCAGAGGAGCTCATACATCATTGTGGCCCCCGCGAGCGCTGTGATCCCACTCGGATCGAACGGAGGCGCTACTTCCACCACGTCTGCCCCAACCAGCTGCACTCCCCTGAACATCCGGATCAACTCTTGAGCCTCGATGGTAGTGAGGCCGCCAACCTCAGGGGTCCCCGTCCCTGGAGCGAAGGCCGGATCCAGACTGTCTATGTCGAAGGAGAGATAGGTGGGCTCCCCGCAAACCACACGCAGGGCCTCCTCTCCGGCGGCCTGAATGCCGTGCCTCGAAACCTCGTCCATTGGAATCACTCGCATGCCGCTGGATTCCGAGAAGTCCCACCCCTCGGTGGAGTTCTGAGCCCCCCTGATCCCGATCTGCACCGTCCGCTCAGGATCGATCAAGCCTTCCTCGACCGCTCTCCGGAAGGGTGCCCCGTAACAGAATCGGGAGCCCATGAACTCGTCCCAGGTGTCGGTGTGGGCATCAATGTGGATAAGACTCACCGGTCCGTCCTTTGCCAATGCCCGGAGAATCGGGAGCGTAATTGAGTGGTCCCCTCCCACAGCCAGCGGGAGGACCCCAGCTCTCTTGAGAGAAGAGAAGAACCCTTCGATGTCCTCATGGGCTTCCTCGGGGTTATAGACTTTCGTGAACGGGACATCGCCACCATCCCCGATGCGGCAAGCTTCAAATGGATTGACCCGAGTGGTTGGATGGATCGCACGCATATTGGTTGACGCATTCCGAACCTCCCGGGGACCGTGGCGGGCCCCGGGGCGGTTCGTGACCGCACCATCATAAGGGACTCCCACTAGTGCGATGTCGATGGCCGAAAGATCGTCAATCACCGGAGCCCGCATGAAGGTGGCAATCCCCATGTAGCGTGGAGCTATCATGGGATCGGGATGACTCCTCAGCTTAGACTTGTCGAATTTCCTTCTCGCCATTGATCCCGCCTCCAGACTCGATGGGCCTTGTTCCAAAACGGTTTGTGATGGACCTGTCATCGTTGCGCCACGCTCGGTCGTCCGCGGCTTTACATCGGTGCAGGATGAGTGGAGATGCTCAGAAACTCAAGGGACATGCCATTTGAGCATGCTCCGACGGCAGCGGCCGTATGTTTAAATTTGGTCACCTGACCAGTCGAAACGGGCTTTGTCGCGTCACCCCGTGCGACCTCGGATCGCACCATAAAACCCGGCCCCTTCTCGTTAGTTTGATAGATGAGGTTATGGATATAAGCATGGGCGACACACGTATCACCTACTGCGTGGAATGAGGATTTCTACCAACGGCCGCCGGTCTGGCGGCACGAATTGAAGCCACCTTCGATATCCCCGTCACCCTCGTGGAGGGCCATAACGGCATCTATGAGGTGAGCGTGGGAAATGAAGTGCTATATACCAACGGAAGCGCCTGCAGCCAGGGCTTCCCCACGGACGACCTCATCTTCGAGCGGTTGGAGAGCCACCTGGGAATCGAACGAAGAACCAAGCCCGTTCCGGCATTTGAAGCGGGTGTCAGCCAAGCCCCAGCCTGTTCTGTGGGGGATGGCCCCAAGGGGGAGAAGGGGAAGGTCACACTGACGGCATACCCCTCTCAACAGCTGAATGCGGGTGGCGGGTGCGGATGTGGGTGCAGTCCTCCAGTGCCGACATCGTCGAACGGATCTGGATGCTGCTAGGGTCGAAAAACAGGAGGAGGGCCAGCATCCTGCTGGTCCTCCCCTGACGCTCCGGGAAAGACGTTTTCTCCTCCATGTTCTCCGCACGACTCCCTCTGAAGATTGGCCGTTAAGTCAAAAGCCTACCGAAGGCACACCCTCATCTCGATGGGACCTTCCGGATGAGTAATCATCTTGGGGGCGATGGCGACCTCCTCAGTGCTGGCGAGCTCGAAGTCATACCGCCTGACGAACACAGCCATCATGAGGAGCATCTGAAGGATGGCCATATTGGACCCGATGCATTTCCTTGGCCCACCACCGAAGGGGATGTGGGCCGAAGGATGTCGGTCCTTCACATTTTGGGCCTCGAACCGACTGGGATCGAACACCTCTGGGTCTGGCCACAGCTCCGGATCCCGGTGCAAGCCGTAGATGTAGGGCAGGACCATTACGCCTTTCGGGATGTGGATCCCTTCGATCTCGTCATCCTTTACGGCAACCCGATCGATCATCCAAAACGGCGAGTACAAACGCATCGCTTCGTCGATCACGCGACGTGTTAGGCGCAGTTGATGGAGTCCGGATAGTGTGATCGGGTCCGACCCGAACACCGCGTCGACTTCCTTCCGGATCTCCCCAATGAACCGAGGATGCTTGCCGAGTAGATAGAATGTCCAGGAGAGCGCCACCGGCGAAGTCTCACTGCCGGCCACGAGAAACTGCATACACTCGGTCAGGATCTGACCCTTGCTCATCAGATCCCCGGACTCGTGGTACGGGGTCTCGAGTAGCAGTTCCAGAATGTCACCGCCTCCCTCGTTCGAACCCTGACCACGGGCTTCGATGTACTCGCGGGCGGTCTGGTCGGCTTTGGCGCGGATCCGCTGAAAACGCCTGGTCTGACCGCTGAAGCGAAACCACGGAATCAAGTAAGGCTGAAAAATCTGGCGAAGCACAAAGGCCTGAACCGTTTGTATCCCGGTTACGATGTGATCGATCTGTTCATCAGTCATGCGGCGGCCGAAGATCGACCTCGCGACCATGTGGGATATGAGGTCGCTCAGAAGGTGGTGCATATCGACCGGCTCTCCATCGGCCTCCCGGTCGAATCGAGCCAGCCGGTCCATCAACACTCGTTCTTGGTGGGGGAGTAACGCGACCAACCGCTCCCGGCGAACCCCCTGGCTCAGAAAGCGTCGCTTCTTGAGCCAAGCCTTCCCGTGGCTGTTTATGAGCCCTTGGCCCTGAAACTCCGCCATTCGGTCGACTCGGACGGTCGACACGTGATAAGTGGCCGTATCGTGAAGGGCGTGATGGATGAAGTTGGGATTTGTTGATACGATAGCTGCTCTGGCCCCACCAAGGTGCATGCTAAACGTATGCCCGAACTCTTTTCGATAGGTCTCGAACAGTGCGACGGGATTGCGGACCAACGCGCCCCCTTCCCGGAAAGCTCTAATCCGCGGCACATGAGGCCCATTGGTGATTTTTGAAGTGAAGAGCATGCCACACCCCTTGGTCAGAGCTTTGCGAGAACCAGTTCCGCCTTATGACCCTTGATGATGCCGTGCTGAAGCATGAACCGTACGATCCCCAATACGACATCCTCAAGGGGAGGGTCAGGTATTCCGAAGGGCGACCGAGCCCGGGCTACCTGGTAGTTTTGATTGTCATACCGTTTGAACTCCATCGCCGTGATGTTGTCCACCGAGTGGGCAAGAAAGTTGACCAACGGAAAGAGGAGGTCGCCCTTCTGGCACCGCTCGATCATGGTCGGAACGAACTCCTGGATCGGTAAGTCTACGAATTGGGTTTGAGTCAGCTCACCAAGAATCCCGGATATATCGAAAAGGCTTGAGAAGGTGTCCCGCGTTACGTGAAACGTCTGGCCAACGGTGTCAGGGAGATCCGAGATTGCGACGATGTTGTTGGCCGCCACGTCCGCGGGTGTGAGGCTCACCTGGTTTTTTGCTGACGTGCTGATTCCGTGGTCCAGCATGAAAGCAAACAGGCGGATGGCTATGTCGAAATTGTGGCCACCTCCCCGTACCGATGGAGCGATAAGCGCCGGTCGGAAAACACGGGCCGCCAGCCCATTCTGCATGGCATTCAACACCAACCGCTCCGACACCCACTTGCTCTGGCTGTAACCGAAGTCCAGCAACTCCATTCCCTCGTTGGCGTCGCTCTCGAACAGGGTCTCATGAGTCGACCACCCGAACACGAATGTGGTGGAAATATGATTCACGACCTTTGCCCGACCGGTCGACGCAAGACGAATCATCTCGCGGGTCGCTCCCACGTTCGCATCGCGCATGCTCGAGTAATCCAGGAGGTAGTTGACCGATGCACCGTTGTTGTAGATGGCCCGGACGTTCTCATTCAGGAAGGTCCATTGTGACGCCGACAATCCGAAACGTGGGCGGGAAAGGTCACCACATATCGGAAACACCCGGGAACGCCAGTCCTCGATGTTGCTCCCTTTGATGGGCACTCCGAGGGAAGCCAGCCCCTCTGCCAGACGCTGCCGGCCGTGGTCCACATCCCGTGCTCTGACGAGGACGTGGATCGGGTCGTCACACTGCTCGAGCAGGCTCCGAAGAAGGAATGGGCCGAAGAATCCGGTGCCTCCGGTCAACAGAATCCCACCTGAGACTAACGTCTCTTCTGTATTGACCGATGGGGCAGGGGATACGGAAGCGCCGAGCCCGGAGTCTCGACGCATCATTTCGCTCTCGAGCTCCTGGTGCTCCCGGCGAAGGCCGGCGAAGGCCTTACGGAAGCGCACTTTTGCGCTTGGGGCCCCCCGGGTCACCAAGCCGACGAGCTCGAAGAGTTCGGAGATCGGGATCGCTTGAAGCCAGCGAACCTGTATGCCGGCTGCCAGGTCAGGGGCCCCTCTCTCTTCAAGGTGCTTTTCGAGATCCACCGCGAAGTTCACCATGCCGAGAGAGTCGAGACCCGTCTCCAACAGGGTCACATCCTCCGCCCCCGTCAGCCCGTGTTTTCGAAAGAGGCGCTCCAGGTCCGCCGATTCACCATCGATGGCCCAGGCGGAATGCGTGGATTCGCTCCCGACCTCACCCCGGGGAAGCCCCGCCGTCTCAACCTTCTGGATAATTTTGAAACCCTCGTCGCGCCATTGTGTGTGGGCCCGATGCCTGGAGATTTTTCCCGAGGTAGTCTTGGGGATGGTTCGCTTGGGGATGAACAGGAATTCATCGACGACGATGCCCAGGCGTTGGCGGATATTCCTGTGGATGCTCTCAACGTCAGGCCGCTGCCCTTTCCGTTTGATTTCAGCGACGACCACCACGCCCTCGCGGCCCGGCTCCTCTGCGGCAAAAGCCGCTACGCAACCCCTCCGAACGGCGGGGTCCTCTTCAACGATGGCTTCGACGTCCTGAGGGTAATAGTTCGCACCTCGTACGATGATCACGTCCTTGGCGCGCCCGCTGACGAAAAGTTCGCCGTCCTGGATGAACCCGAGGTCTCCGGTCCGAAGCCACCTGCGATCAGGGTCACCGTCCCCATCGATCCGGGCCTCGAACACCTCCTCGGTGAGCTTAGGTCGGTTCCAATAACCCATACATTTGCTGGGACCCGTGACCCAGATTTCACCAACACGGCCGTCGGGAACCTCCCGGGCCGACTGAGTGACATCGACGATCTTGAGCTCGGTTGAACCGAGGGGCTTCCCGCAGCTGACGAGAGACTTGCTTTCGCCAGAATGGGCGAGGGTTTGCGCAACGCTGACAAGGTTCTTGGTGAGTTGCCCGGCATCGACGGATCGGATGGTACGCCCGCGGCCGGAGACAGCGAGGGTGAATTCAGCGAGACCGTAGGCCGTGGAGAAGCTGCCGGGCTTCAACCCATAAGGCTCATACCTCTTCAAGAATTTTCGGAATACCTCCGCTTTCACGGGCTCCGCCCCATTCAGGAGGACCCGAAGGGAGCTGAGGTCCAGGTGCTCCAGACACTCCTCCTCGACTTTGTCGGGCCTAAGACAGTATTCGTAGGCGAAGCTCGGGGCCGCGGAAGCGGTGGCGCCATGCTGACTGATGGCTTCGAACCAGAGTGCCGGTCGCCGAATGAAATCGAGCGGCGAAAACCCGTAGGTGGTGCCTCCCTCAATTGGCATGAAAAAGTAGAAGGCGATCAGACCCATGTCGTGGTATTGCGGTAGCCACGACACCGAGACGGGGCGATGGTCGACAACAGCATCGGAGTTGCTAAGGATGTTGCCATGCGTGACCATGACCCCTTTCGGGTCGCTGGTCGAACCAGATGTGTACTGGAGGAAGAAAATTTCCGAATGAGCCTCCGGGAACCGTGGCGGCCCATTCGACTCCGCATCGTCAGTCACGATCCACTTGAGTTTGGATGTGAAGTCCCGCTTCAGAGAGAATGCCGTGATTTTCGTTCGCGCTCGATGCAGTTTCAACGACCAGAAATAGGAACGGTCCGTGAGAACCGCCGCGGCCCCACAGTCTTGAGCAATGAAGTTCATCTTGTAGAGCGCCGCCGCGAACCCGTGGCTCGAGGGCGGGTAGACGGGCACCGGAATCAGTCCGAGACGTGCGCAAGCGAAGAGCGCACAGATCATCTCCAGACCCGGAGGGTAGACCAGGAGTACTCGCTCGCCGGGTTGAAGTGGATATGAATCATGAAAGTGCGAGGCGATATCGCTCGTCCTCTGAACGAAGGTCCCATAGTCGTAGGACTGGGTCGTACGCCCGTCCGCGTCGAGAAACGCGTATAGGAGCCTGTCGGGATGCTTGTCGGCGTTGGCCCGAAGGGAATCCAGGACATGGGCGGATTCTGAGCTCATCGCGGGCGAACCTCTCCGGCCGTGATCAGGGACCTGATCGACTGCGAAAAGGAGCCCCCGTTTGTCCCTGAACCCTCTCGCTGAGGAGCCGCTGGAAGAACTCGTGCGCCGCACCGAGGGGCTCCAACACTGGCGTCGGTTGTTTCACCTGGTAGGGGGATTATTCGTCGCACTGATCGTCTACTGGCTGTCACCGCAGTCAGCTTCGGTCCGGTGGTTATTCGGGAGCATGCTCGTTGTCGCATTTTTCGGCGATCTCCTCCGGCTGAGGTTCCGAGGCCTGAACCATTTCGTCTTTCGGACCTTCGGCCCTCTGATGTGTCCCCGCGAGGCCAACCGCCCGTCCATCACCTGGTATCTCCTGGGAATCTTCCTGGTTCTATGGGCACCTGGGGAGGGACTCGCGGTGCCATCTCTCCTCGTACTCGCGTTGGCCGATCCGGCAGCAGGTGTCGCTGGGCGTTTCTGGGGCAAGCACCCATTGGGGAAGGGCACTCTCGAGGGAAGCGCGGCGTTCTTTATCGTAGCAGTGGGGTCACTTGTTCCCTTTGTCGATCCGTTCTCGGCTCTCGCGGCCGCCACAGTCGCGACAGCAGCCGAAGCCGTCCCGACACCAATGGACGACAACTTGGTGATCCCGGTTGTCACGGCGGGAGTCCTCTGGGCGTTGTCCGGGGGTCTGTAGGCCTTGGTCGCGACCTACTCGCCGATGTTGGTAGTATTTTGCACCGAGAGCCGATACCAGGGTCATCCTACCACCCGGACGGTCTGCGACGGCTAGGACCCCTTATCAAAAACCACGCGCCATTGGCCGTCCGCGTCCCTCCTCCAGATTGAGTTGAAGCGTCCGACCTCCTCACCGGCTGGGTTGCGCACCGGACCGGAACTAATCGCCAATCGACCTGATTCCAGCACTTCTACCAAGTCGGGATGCCATTAGAAGGGCGCAGCCGGGCCCTCGAAGAACGGTGCCCAAGCTTGGACAATTTCATCACGCCCTCGAATTGGTTCGTTCCCGTTGAAGAAGATCGCTTCGGGGGAAACGAAGGTGAGGAACGCGTCCAGATCACGATCCTCCATGGTCTTTGCAAAAGCGATCTCACGGGCTCTTACCTCTGCCGCCCGCCCATCGACCTGTCCCTGCAATCCCGGTGGGCACACGGTCAGGGCGAGGACGAGGGAGCACACTGGCCACAGCTTGGAACCACCTAGCCAACTCCTATGCATCCGTCACCCCCTGGTTTCACAGCTTCCTCTACCCGCTTGACCCTCAGCGACTCCAGACGGCGATAACCCCACATTTCACGCCAACTCCGTAGAATCGACTTGGTACCTCATTCCGATACCTGAAGACTTCGATGGCCTCAACATCTTCAGGGCTGATAACACGATCGATGTTGGTCGGCTGGTTTCCTCCAGGGCTGAGCATCATGCCGTTGATGTATAAGCTGGGATAGCATCTTGATTTGGTGGCTCCGGAGTGGGCAGGAAGCGCGGCCCTCCAGCCTCCGAAAAAGGGTTCTCGATCCCCGTACCCGGCATGAGCCAATCTCAACCCTGGAACGGTGCGCAGGGCAGTGCTGACCTGAAAATGGGCATAGCGTTCGATTTTTTCGCGGTCCAGGTGCCAGCCGGTGCCTGACGCCTCACGCGCGAAGTACCCCTCAATAGTTATCCGCTGACGGCGGCGCTTGGCCTCCACTACGAGTTCGTCCAGTTCCACCGGGTTGGGCGTTAGAGCGACCCCCACCGTTAGCGTGTCTCCTTTGAAGAGAGAGACGGGGCCGAAACGGTAGTCCGAAAAGAACCCGGACTCTGCATCCAACCAGTAGCTGCCGCTGTTAGGAGCGGTCAATAAAAAGTGGCCAACGGTGTCAGTGTAAGCGTATGCAATGGGGAGGCTGTCCGCATTTACCAGGGTCACCCAAGCAAGGGGGACGGGGGTTCCACTGGATCGGTCCAGGACCTGGCCGGCAAGTGTCTGGGCACTGGCTGCAGCCGGTAGGAATGTTTGGGAAACGATCCACGCACAGACTAAAAAGAACAGGGGTCTAAGCCGCATGCCTTTATCTCACCCGTCTTTGGGGGAGGGATGTTGGGGAACCCTCCTCTTCTGTAACCCCTTGGAGCGGAGAATGTCCCCAGGCGAGGACGGTGACCGTCCAGATGGGGGACATTGACGGGGGCCAACCCCCATGCTGAATAGGAGCCATAGGGAATCCTGCTTCCAACTCTTCGTCTCGTGACCGGAAGTGGGAGATTTCCAACAGGGCTTGCATCCTTGATCTCGAACCTTCCAGTTTGCGTCATGAATAAATCGGAACCATGGGTCCATCGGGTCGGCTCTGCTTGTTGGGAAGCGGCGGTGGTCCTCTCATGTCTCTTCGGCGCTTTGTCGACGCCAGTGTCTGCCCAGGAGTTGGTGCCGGCTGCCTACACACCGGCCCCAGTGGGGGTCAATTTGGTGACGCTCACGGGTGTCTACAGCAGTGGTGACCTGTCCTTCGATCAATCGCTCCCGATAGAAGATGCCAGCGCCCGTATCACTGCATGGTCGGTGGGCTACGGGCGAACTTTCGGGGTTTTTGGCCGAGCCTCCAATGTCACCGTCATCGCTCCCTACCTGGTCGGCGACGTGGAGGGTGTCTACATCGGTGAGCAGGCCTCCGTGGAACGATCGGGTCTCGGCGACGCGGTAGTACGCCTTGGGATCAACCTGTTCGGCGCCCCAGCGATGGACCGGGAGACGTTTGGCCGATACAGGCCAGGCACCCTATTCGGCACAAGCCTTCTGGTCAGGATCCCAACGGGGGACTACGACCCGTCCAAGGTTATCAACCTCGGTGCCAATCGCTGGGGTTTTAAACCCGAGATCGGTATCGTTCATGTGATGGGTCAATGGGCCATCGATGCTTACGTTGGCGGGTGGTTTTTCACCGACAACTCTGACTTTTTCGGGGGCAAGACCCGCATCCAGGACCCCATTCTGTCCACCCAGGCCCATATCCGATATTTCGTCAGCCGTGACCTTTGGGCAGCTTTCGACGGCAACTATTGGCTCGGCGGAACAACGAGTGTCGATGGGGCCGCCAACGACGACCTGCAACGCAACTCCCGGGTCGGTCTGACGGCCTCCTGGCAGTTTGCTCCCCAGCATTGGTTGCGCGTGGCTGGAAGCTTCGGCGCGTTCACCCGTATCGGCGGCGATTTCAAATCCATCGGCTTCTCGTACAGCTATTCCTGGATGTGAACGTGACCGGAGGAGGAGTCATGAGGCCGACTAGACCTTTTCTTCTTACCCTGATAATCCTTGTCTCTCTGCTACCACCCTGTGGAGCGGGTGGTCAGGTCCAGAAAGCGGTGACCCAAGGGACGCCCCCGGCCGCGGACCTGCCTATGGTGGCCAGGATCAGGGAGGAAGGGCTCCAACACTCCCGTCTTGCGGAGACCCTCAGCTACATGACAGACGTTCTGGGAGCCCGGCTCACGCTTTCAGACGGCATGACCAGAGCCCAAGCCTGGGCGAAAGCCGAGATGGAGCGGATGGGCATGACCAACACGGTCATCGAGCCATTCATGGATTACGGGGTGAGTTGGGACAACGAATACACGTCCCTGCATCTATTGGAACCAGACTACCAGCCCATGGTGGGCTATCCCCTTGCCCATACGCCGGGTACGGACGGTCGGCAGGCCTTGGACGTCGTCATCGCTGACGTGAGGACCACAAAGGATCTGGACCAATATCGGGGGCAGCTCGCAGGCTTGGCTGTCCTATCCACACCTCCGGCCCTTATCGACCTGGCCAGGATCCGGGACGGTGTTCCACGAAGGACTGCCGAAGAACTGAAAGCTCTGGAGGAGGAGTTGGCTCCGGAGGCACCATCTCAGCCAGGAGCACCCCGTGATCCCGACCTGCTTCGGTCCGTGGATCGTATGGCCTTCTATGAAGCTGAGGGGGTCGCAGTGGTCCTCGAATCCAACAGCGGGTGGATGGGGGCGGTCAGAGGCTTCTCGAGGCCAGGCACAGGGCAGGACCGATGGGGGCGGGACGAGAGCTTGGGGTCCCCGCCCATCGTCGCCGTTACCCCGGAGCACTACAACCGGATGTAT
>CAYOVN010000077.1:0-15548 GCA_964407425.1 uncultured Gemmatimonadaceae bacterium | reverse complement strand
TACCCCAACCGCTTCTCTGCCGGGAACACCCTCAGTGGGAGACTCCTTCGGTATCGTCGGAGAACCTCGGCCGTACCGTCCGTGGAGGCATCGTCGAGGACGAGAATCTCGTAGTCTCGGCCGAATTCTCCCATGACGTTCCGGATCTTCCAAAGGAGAACACCAATGGTGCTCTCTTCGTTATGAACCGGGATAGTTATATAGATCACGTCTTCCGCTTTCTCTTCAAGTCCTCATCCACCCGTTCCCATAGTTCTGTACACCAGTGGAGGGTTGTTTTCTCCCACCCAACTCAATCCGGCTTCTCACCGGGCGGCCGGGTCTTCCACCTTCGATGCTGCCACAAGTACAGCTCCGGCGCCCTACGCACATGTTCTTCCAGATGCTTCGTGTGGACCTCCGTTAAACGGAGCACATCCTGCTCCATATCCCCCGTGGGGGTGAACTCTATCGGTTCGAATGTAACCCTATAACGCAGTGGAGAGCCCGGCAGACGCGTTGCCATGGTAAAAAAAATCGGGGCTCCCGTTCTGAGGGCGAAGATGGCCGTCCCACGGGCAGTAGCCGCTGGCTTTCCGAAGAAGTCCACGAACACGCCCCCGTGGCGAGCATTCTGGTCTCCGATCAGCCCCACAGCCCCCCCTGACCTGAGGGCCCTGAGGACCTTTTTGGGGGCCTCCTTGCGGTCGATGAGCCCTATTCCCAACCGATAGCGGTTTGCTACGAGCTCTGCGTTGAAAAGGGGATTCCTCTGGGGCTGAAAAACAACTTCAAGCGGGATGCCATAGCCAACGATGGCGGCCCCGGCAATCTCCCAGTTTCCGAAATGGCCGGTGGAGACGATCAACCCATTCCCCTGGGCGGCCGCCTCCTTCATCTCATCATGCCCAACCACCTCTAATCGTCGACGCACCTCCTCCCGATCCATTCCGCCAAGGCGAAAGGTGAAAACCGCCTCCTTCCCCATATGCCGGAAGGACCTCCGGATGAGGGCACGCCTCCATTTCCGATCCCTTTCCGGGAAGGCCGAACGGAGGTGCTCATCGACCACCCGCCAGCGGATCCGAAAGACGATGCCCACCACCCATCCAACACCTTCCCCCAGGAGGAGAGCCACCCGTTCAGGAACGAGGTTCAGTGTCCCAACGAAAAGGCGGTAGGCCAAGAACTCCACCCGGTGTCGGATGGTCGGTCGCCTCGAAGGCGGGACAGATGGCTGGACGTCAGGCAAGATCGCAGGCTCGGGGGTTAGTCACTCAGGTGGCATCAGGAGGTGAAAACCGGCTACCTCCTGACTCGATCCGCTCGTCGGAGAACTGCAACTCGTAGAGCCGATGGTACAGACCTTCCGCCTGGAGGAGCTCCTGGTGGGTACCCCTTTCCACAACTCGGCCCTGCTCCAGGACCAGGATTTGATCGGCTCGTTGGACCGTGGATAGGCGATGGGCGATGACAAAAACCGTTCGTCCCGCCAGAAGGCGATCCATGGCTTCCTGAACCAGGCGCTCGGCTTCCGTATCCAGGGAACTCGTGGCTTCATCAAAAATGAGGATCGGCGGGTTCCGGAGGATCGCCCGGGCGATGGCCAAGCGTTGTCGCTGTCCCCCGGAGAGTTCCGTGCCCCTCTCCCCCACCACGGTGTCATAACCCTGCGGCATTGCCTGGATGAAGTCATGGGCATGGGCAGTATCTGCCGCTTGTTCTATTTTTTCCTGGCTGGCCCCCTCGCTCCCGTAGGCGATGTTCGCCCGAACCGTATCGTGGAACAGAACCGTCTCCTGGGACACGATCCCAAGGGAACTCCGGAGGCCTCTCAGGGAGACCTCACGGATGTCGGTCCCGTCCACAGTGATCGATCCACCCGTCACATCGTAGAAGCGGGCGAGCAAATCCAGGAGCGTGGTCTTCCCAGCCCCGGACGGGCCCACGAGAGCCACCACCGTACCCCTCTCCACCTTCAGGGAGATGTCCGATAGGACCGGTTCACCCTGGCGGTACTCGAAGGAAACGTCATCGAAAAAGATCTCCCTCTGAAGCCCTGGGAAGGGCTTGGACTCACCCGAATCCTTGACCTCGATGGGTGCATCCAGGAACTCGAAGATCCTCTCGGCCCCCACCAAACCCGGTTGGATCAGAGCCGGGAATTTGGCCAGGTACTTCACCGGGGAGTAGAGCTTCATGGACAGCATCAAAAAGCCGATGAACTCCTCCCCCGTGAGGGTTCCTGACACCAGGACCAGACGGGCGCCGAGCCAGAGGAGGATGACCGTCCCGATGGCCGAAAGCATCTCCGTGATGGGTGAAGCAAGGGCTCGAAGTTTCTCTGATCGAAGAAAGCGGTTGTAGTACCGGAGGGTCAGGGCGTGGAACCGGTTTCGTTCGTACTCCTCGGTGGAGGAGGACTTCACGAGCCGGATGCCGGAGAGGGTTTCCTGGATATGGGTGTTGATGTCACCGGCCGAATCCAGAACCCGGCGGTCGTTTCGCTTCAGCTTCCGGATCAGGGGGCCCCAGATACCCATGGTGAAGGGGACTACGATGAAGGCCGCCAAGGTAAGCTGCCAGGAAATGACCACAGCAGCCACAACCGTGGCAATGAACTCGAAGATGGAGGAGACCACCTTTCCGAGCTCCTTCGCCACCAGAACCCGAAGCTGCTCCACATCGTAGGTCAGGCGGGAGAGGATCTGGCCCATCTTCGTCTTCCCGAAGAAAGCCATGTCCAGATCAAGGAGGTGGTCGTAAACGGTGTCTCTGAGATCTCGAGTCACCCCCTGCTGGACTCGAGCCATGAGGTAGGTCTTCAGGAAGTCGAAGATGTTCTTCAATGCGAAGATGACGATGATGAAGAGGATGATCCCCCAGATGGCTTCCAGCGGGGGGGCATCCAGGTCGATGAATCTCCCAACGGTCCCGTTCAGGAGCTTGTCGAGGGTATCGTGCCCGACACTGATGGCCTCCGGCCCGGCCTCTGGCGTGGTCCCATCGGCCTCGGAAAGAAGGACCCTGAGAAAGGGGATGATCAGAAGGAAAGAGAAGGCGTCGAGGGCCGCGAATATGAAGGTGGCAAATACCGCGGTGGCAAATACCCAACCATGGGCCTTGAGATAGCCCAGGATTCGGAGATAGGTCCTCATCCGGGCCTGGGAGTGAGAATAGCTGCGGGAACGATCATCTCTTCCGGCGAAATTCCACCATGGAGGAAGGAGTTCTTATACCTGGCCTGATACTCACGCAGCTTTGTCGGATACACGAAGAAGTAGTCCTCCATGGCCAGGAGGTAGGTGGTGCCCAGCTTTCCGGCCGGTAGGCCCAGGTCCTTTTGGTCGTTAGTGGCAAAAACCGAACCCGGGTCCTCTGCCCGGAGATCCCCCCCGTATTTGTAGCGAAGGTTGGCCGAAGCATCCCTCCGGGCGAACACGGTAGTAGGTCGCTGGCAAAGAATGGAACCGTGGTCCGTCGTGAAGAGCACAGGATGCCCCTGTACCGCCGCCTCTTTCAGGACAGCAAAGAGGGTGGAGCGCTCGAACCAGGACCGGGTGAGATCCCGGAGGGCCACCTCGTCCTTCGCCACCTCCATGAGAATGGGAGACTCGCTGCGGCCGTGGGTCATGAGGTCCACGAAGTTGAACACGAGAGCGACGACGGTGCCTTTCTTCTTGAGGGCCGAACGAACTCGGGCCCGAACCTGCTCTTCCTCCCGGTCCGAGAAAATCTTCTGGTAGTGGACGGGCACTTCCCTCCCGGTGAGGTATTTCAACTGGTCCCGCAGGAGCTCATCCTCGAAGGTGTTCAGACTGCCTTCGTCATCCGATTGGTCCCACCACCCAGGACGCGCCTTGGCGATCTCATCGGGATACTTCCCGCTAAAGAGGGCGTTCCGTGCATAGGGTGTGGCCGTGGGGAGGATGGAATAGTGAAGGTGGTCCTCGATCTCGAAGTAAGGGGTCAGGAGGGGTTGAATCACCCGCCATTGATCCAGGCGCATACAGTCCAGGACCACAAAGAAGACAGGCTTGGGGCCCAGGAGGGGAAGGAGCAGCTCCCGGACGATATCCACGGACAGTAGGGGGCCTTCTTCCCGGTTCCGAACCCACCGAGGATAGTGCTGTCGGATCAGACCTCCGAAATCCTTCCGCAACTCCACCATCAGGGAGTTCACCGTGTCCAGAAGCCCTGATTCGCCGGCAGCTTCCAGACGGAGGTGCCAATCGACCAACTCTTCGAAGAGCTCCGCAAAATCCTGACTGGTTCGGGCGTCCTGCCGAAGGAGGATGAGCTTCGAGAAGCGGGCGGCGAAGTCCTGGGCAGCCTGCTGCTGCCGGATCGCCGAACCCTCCAGGATCCTGGTAACAACCGAGAGGACCTGTCGGGGACTGGTGGGTTTGACCAGATAGGCGTCGACCCTGCGCCCGATGGCCTCGGTCATGGTCCGATCCTCTTCGGACTTGGAGACCATGACCACCCGGGCATGGGGATCTTCCCGTCGGAGAACCTCCAGGACCTCGAGCCCCGACATGCCGGGCATCTGTTCGTCCAGGAGAATCAAGTCGTAGGGATCCTCACGCAGGAGCGCCAGGCCATCATCGCCATTGGTGATGGCGTCGACATGGTACCCACGTTGTTGAAGAAAGAGGAGATGCGGTCGAAGGAGATCGATCTCGTCATCCACCCACAGGATCCGTTTGGCTCTTCGTGTCATGGATTGAAGCTAAAGCTGTGGGTTCTCATAAGCTACACACCAGCTCGGGCGTACCGGACCTCCGACCCAGCCCCCGACGGATCCCACTGGTGGAGGGTTCAACCATCCAGGCCATCAACCCGAGCAGTCTTCCGGGCAGCGAAAGATGCCAGGACGACCCTCATGGCCGGGTTCACCTCCATCGAACACGGGACCTTCCTGGTTCCTACGACCCACCTGGTGGACGCCATCGATATGGAGGCCCTACCTCCCTCCATCCTAGCCTGGGTGGGGTCCATCCTCGCTACATACTGATGGTATACGGGAACCAGGCCGCGATCGCCTCGTCGTTGCGCTTGGCGGGGTTGAAAACCCATTCAGCCGCTTCTTTGATGAGCCGGCGGTTGAAGCCTCGGTCTGAGGTGGGGGGATTCAGGCGAGTGGAGTCGGCGACAACCTTCCCTGCAGCGTCCACAAAAACCCATATCTCCACCTGCTTCCCCTTGAGGCTCTCACTGGAAGGAGGAACGATCAGGCTCCGGGGAGAGGGTGGGACCATCTGGAAATAGCCTTGGGCGGCCGTACCACCGTCGCCCCTGCCCTGCCCACCTTCGATTCCCGGGGGACCCTCGCCCAAACCCGGCGCCTCACCGACGGCAGCGCTCAAATCCAGCTGGGGTTCGGCATCGAACTCGATGGGCTCCGTCATCTCCAACGAGATAACGGGGATCCGGGGCCGAACGATGGGCCTGGAATTCACCTGGAGGTTGAGGGACTGCATGCCACCACCCGCCGCCAGAAAGTCACCGTTTCGGGGTCCCGCTGCGGAGAGGGGAGAGGCGGGGATGGGGATGACACGCCACCCAATGAGAAGGAAAAGGTGAAGGAGGAGGGACACACCAAGGGCCATTCGGTACACCCTGTCCTGCGATGCCCGGCGTTCCTCGACCGAAGGTATGTCTCCCTTTTGCATTCCAGAAATCACCTGAATGATTGGCCCGAAGCCTCTTCGAATGGGGCAGTGCTCCCTACCAAGAGTATACCAGAACAGGGCCCTCTTGGTTTCGATTTTCTTCTCTGCTTGCCAGACCCTCCCCGCCCGGACAACTTCCAATCTGCTGAGAATCTCAGCGGCACCGGCCACAAATGAACAGGAATCTCGACGAACTTGCCGTGACTTCGAACACTCAACACGCACCCGGCTCGACAGAAGCCCCCCGGACCCTCCTGGAGCGAACCTCCCGGCTGGCCGTCTTCTATGAGCTGACGAAGCCGGGCATCGCCGGATACGTCATGGTGACGGCTGGCGTCGGATACCTGGTGGCAGCAGGGGGGCGGGCCGATTTCCTCCCGGTGATCTGGACCCTCCTGGGGACGGTCCTGGCCACCGGGGGTGCCCTGGCCCTGAACCAGTTCGTCGAATGGGAGTTGGACGCTCTCATGGAACGGACCCGCTCCCGGCCCATTCCCTCGGGCCGCCTGGGCCCCAAGGAAGCCTTCTTCTTCGGCAACCTCCTGACCCTGGGGGGGATCGGGCTCCTCTTCGTCACGGTGGGCTGGCTCCCGGCGGCCCTTACCGCCCTGTCGGCCCTCTCCTACAACCTGGTCTACACACCCCTGAAGAAGGTGTCCTATATCTCGACGCTGGCCGGGGCCTTTCCCGGTGCCATGCCAACCCTCATCGGATGGAGCGCCGCCACCGGCGCCCTGAGCTTGGAGGCCGGCGTCGTATTCGCTATCGCGTATCTATGGCAACTCCCCCACGTCCTTTCCCTGGGATGGATGCTCCGGAAGGACTACGCCCGGGCGGGATTCTACCTGATCCCCAAGTCCGATCCGGAGGGCCGCCGAATCGCCTGGCATATCACCTTCTTCACTGCCGTCCTGGCTTTGGTCGGCCTTGCACCCACGTGGGTGGGGATCACCGGCGCGATCTATCTGATCGGAATGCTCATCTTGGGTGGCGGGTTGTTGGCGCTGGCCATCGCCACCCTGACAAAGGACCGGCTTTCAGCCACCGCTGCCCGAAGGGTGTTTCTGGGCTCCCTGGTGTATCATCCGCTGTTCCTCATCCTTCTCCTGGTGGACGCCATCAGGCTTTGAACCTGGAGAGGCCTCTTTCCGTGATCACAGTCCCAGCAGCATCCACCGAGTCTTCGAGGCCCCCATCATGGTCCATCGATCGTTCAGCCGCTCCCTGGTCCCCAGCGCCATCCTCGCTGGGGCACTCCTCATCCTCTCTCCCTCGATCCTCATGAGCCAGACAGAGGAACGCCCTCGGGCCCGAGAGCTGGGAATCACCGTGGGGATATTCAGCCCGGGCACCCACAACGCCATCACGGATGTCGCCGGCGTGAGGGTCGGCCAGGTGACGGTGTGGGAAGGGGACGATATCCGGACCGGCGTTACCGCCATCCTCCCCCACGGAGGAAACATCTTCCAGGACAAGGTCCCGGGGGCTTTGGTGGTCGGGAACGGGTTCGGAAAGTTGGTGGGCGTGACCCAAATCCGGGAGTTGGGAGAAATGGAGACTCCCATCCTTCTCACCTGCACCCTCTGTGTGTGGCGGGCAGCAGACGCCATGGTGGGATGGCTGCTGGAGCAGGACGGAATGGAGGGGGTCCGGTCCATCAATCCAGTGGTGGGCGAGACCAACGATGGGGGCCTCAATGACATTCGGAGCAGACCCATCCGACCGGAACATGTCAGAACTGCCCTTGAGAATGCCTCCCCCGGACCGGTTGAGGAGGGCGCGGTTGGCGCCGGAACCGGAACCTCTGCCTTCGGATGGAAGGGTGGAATCGGCACCAGCAGCAGAGTCCTCCCGGATGCGTTAGGGGGGTACACGGTGGGGGTTCTGATCCAATCCAATTTCGGGGGCGTTCTTTCAATGGACGGGGCCCCCGTGGGCCAGGAGCTGGGCAAGTATTCCTTCCAACGTTATCTGGATGGCGGGTCCGACGACGAGCCTACTCTCCCAGGCCAGAAGCCGGATCCAGAGGAGACGGACGATGGCCGAGGGATCCCTGATAGCGACGGGGGATCGATCATGATGGTGGTCGCCACGGACGCTCCCATTAGTGACCGGAACCTGGAGCGCCTGGCTTCTCGAGCCCTCATGGGCCTGGCCAGAACCGGATCCTCTGGAGGCAACGGCTCCGGCGACTACGTTCTTGCCTTCAGCTCATCCCCGGATGTGAGGCGGACCCCGTCCCAAGGCCCCCGGACGATTCAGGACCTTCCCAACGATGCCATGGCCGGTCTTTTCCAGGCCGCCATCGAATCCACGGAAGAGGCGATCTACAACTCTCTCCTGAAGGCCACTGATGTCACCGGGCGGAACGGCAGGACGGTGGAGGCTCTACCTCTGGACGAGGTGAAGGAAATCCTACGGAAATACGGAGTTATCGGGGGTTAGGAAGGGGGGAGTCGGCTACCTGGGCCGGGGGAGCCGAAGTCGGCTCCCTTCGGTGGGGGAGCCGGACCCGAGGCCGGGCCATCGGCCGCCTAACGCCAGGCATCTTTCCAGCGGACGTAGTGGATGGTCTTCACCCCGCCTTCTTCCAGGACGTTCAGCCCGTCCGGCTTTCGGTAGAGCTCCCGGTAATAGACGTAGGTGACGTTGGCCTGGATGAGGAGCTTCGCACACATCACGCAGGGGCTGGCCGTCACGAAAGTCACCTTATCCCTCAGGTGGCCGTCGGCTTTCACCACGGCATTCTGTTCCGAGTGGATGCACCCACAGGCCCCGGGGGTATCCGAATCGCAATGATTTGGGAAACCTCGGGCATTCCCGTTGTACCCCAATCCCACCACGTTTCCCAGGGCGCTGTCGGTGATGACAGTGCCCACCTGAAGGCGGGAGCAGGTGCTTCGTTTCGCCAACTCTTCCGCCATCCTCATGTAGACTTCGAAAAGGGGAATCCGTTCCACCTTGTGGCCTTGAACCTCCACCTTCGTGGCATCGGGATCGATGTTCAAGGGATGGGTGTTTCCGGGAACTCCGTCTTTAAAAAGGATCGGCATGCTGCGAACTCCTGACCTCGAGCGGTGGCTCTGGCGAAGAGAAATCTGTTTTGAATGAGAACAATTCTGGGGGGTGGGACGGAGGAGGGAAAGGGGTAGAAGGGATGAACCCACTTGTGAGGAGCCCGAGCATCCCGTTCCGGGGGCGATCAACCGGGGCGGGGGTGTGGGCCGGCGAACCCCCGGTCAGGGATGTGAGCTCCTCCGTCTCCTCGTTTTCTTTTCAAAGCAAGAGGGTGGGCAGTGCGAAGCAGCGGCACTGCTTGGTCAGGCAGCACAACAGCGTTTTCCACATGACGACCTCCTTCGGTTGGTCCCGCCTACCGGCGGCCCGGTTCGAATCCTGATCCGGGAGCTCACTGTTCCTCTGGAGTGCCCCGGTCCTGATGGACCCTGAACTGGGCCGCCGGTCTTTTTGAAGATCCTCGCCGCATCAAGCGACGGTCCCGGTGGCCTGGATGACGGGATACATCAGCAATGCGAAAGCTCCGAAGTATGCCAGAACGATTCCCACTGCTCCTGCGGTCCATTTGGCCTTTTGTCCGATGTTGGCCTGATCGTGCTTCTTCATGAGGTCCTCCTCCTGTTTGCGGCTGGTGCGCCGTGTGGAGTCCGGATTCCCCGGACTTTATTCAGATGGCCGACGCGACGGTTTCGACGATGAGCAGGAAGGCCAGTACTAAAACTCCTATAGAGAAAGGAGTAACTATGGCCTCCCTGAGGCCCCGCCTGGTCCGTTCACTCAGCTTGTTCACCGTGCCCTCCTTTTGCGTGGGCGGCTTGTCTCGTGAAACTGCTCCCACAATAAGAAGGGCCCGTCAGACGGGAATCAGTTGGGCATCAGATGGGATGAGGAAAATCAGGGGAACGTCAGGAAGGCTTCCAAGCCGATGAATGGCAAGGACTTACGGGAGCACCGGGAATGGATGACTGACCAGACGATCCGAGCTGCGGGAGGACGGACGCCGGCTTTTCAGACCCCCACGGGAATCAGCTCCAGGATCTCTTTCATGGTTGTTCGGCCCCGATCTCGGGCAAACCAGGCCCGAACTTTCGGAAACCGCTCTTCTTTGGGGAGGGGCTTGATCTCCTTCAGGAAGAGCTCCTGGAGGAGCTTGGGACGGGGGCCCCACCAACCCACCTCTTCAAAGTCCTCGTCCAGCACCATCACTACGGGGATCGAGCGAGTGCCGTTGGTGAGGTGGGAATCCATGATCTCCGGGTTCTCGTCCCGAGACAGGATTCGCAGCTCGAACTGGGGGAAGGTCTCCTGCAGGCGGGCCAGGAAGGGAACGATGTGCACGGCATCCCCACACCAGTCTTCAGCTAGAATCAGGAATCGCCAATTCCCCTCGATAGCCTCTGCAGCGGATACCGCCTCCTCTGGGAGTTCAGCTCGCTGGTAAATCTGGTGCCATAGATCCTGGAAGTTCACCACACTGCCCAGGAACTCCGTGAAGGTTTCCCCTCTGAAGAATTGCTCTTTCATTGTCTTCTCTATGTTCAACGGGATCCCGAATCCCGGGTTCTTCAACTGTTTTCCTACAAATCTCCTACCAATCTACTACAAATCTCCTACCAATCTCCTACCAATCTCCTACAAAACCCCCGAAAGCGCTGGAGGGTTTCAGGCCCCGTTCCGAGCCGCCTTTTTCCTTTTGGCGGGATTCAGCTCACGCTTCCTGAGGCGAATGCTGTCCGGGGTAATTTCGATGAGCTCGTCTTCCTCGATGAACTCCAAGGCCAGCTCGAGCGTCAACTTCCTGGGCGGTTCCAACTTGATGTGCTCGTCCGTTGAGGTGGTCCGAATGTTGGACGCCTTCTTTTCCTTGGTGGCGTTCACATCCATATCCCCGGGGCGAACGTGCTCGCCTACAATCATACCGCCATAGACCGGCACACCGGGAGAGACGAACATGGTGGACCGCTCCTGTAGGTTGAAGAGAGCGAAACCCACCGCAATCCCTTCCCGATCGGCAACAAGAACCCCACGCTTCCGGCCCGTGATGATGCCCGCCCAGGGACCGTATTCCAGGACCCGGTGATGCATGATCCCCTCCCCACGGGTATCGGTGAGGAACTCGGACCGATAGCCGAAAAGACCCCGGGTGGCGATGCGGAACTTCAAACGGGTCATACCGCGATCGGTGGGAAGCATCTCCTCCACCGCCCCACCCCGGGCTCCCATCTTCTCCATTACTACGCCTACGGTTCCCTCGCGAACCTCGATGACCACTTCTTCATAGGGCTCCAACCGGGCCCCGCCCTCGCCCGTCTTCTCGATGACCCGGGGACGGGAGACCTGAAACTCATAACTCTCCCGGCGCATGGTCTCCATCAGGATGGTGAGGTGCAGTTCGCCTCGGCCGGAAACAGTGAAGGTGTCGGGGGAACCGGTTTCCTCCACCCGAAGGGCCAGGTTTCTCTCCAACTCCTTGAAGAGACGGTCACGGAGCTGCCGGCTGGTGACGTACTTCCCGGACCTTCCCGAAAAAGGCGAGTTGTTCACCGAGAAATCCACGGAAAGTGTGGGCTCCTCCACGGCGATGCCCAGGAGGCGATCCCGGACCTCCGGATCGGTCAGGGTCGTTCCGATCTCCACCCCCTCCACACCCGCCAGGGCCACAATGTCCCCGGCTGCGGCCTCCGTCAGGTCCAAACGCTCCAAGCCCGTGAACTCATAGAGTTTCATGACCTTGCTGTTCTTGGCCTGGTCCTCATCCACGATCCCCGGCAATCCGAGAGGAAGGAGGGCGACCTTGTCACCGACCCGGACCCTGCCCCGTTCGATTCGCCCAATGGCGATACGACCCACATAGGGGGAAAAATCCAGGGTGGACACCAGCATCTGGAATGGGCCATCCACATCACAGACGGGAGGGCGAAGGTGGCCCAGGATGGTTTGAAAGAGCGGCCTCAAACTGGGTTTCGTCGCTAAGATACCTTCGTTTGGCTCTCCACTACTGGTGTCACCGTGGGCGGCTAACGCCCATCCTTCCGAATCACGAGGTACGGTGGTGGCCCAACCTTCCCTCCCCGACGCATAGACGAAGGGAGCGTCCAACTGGGCGTCGTTGGCGTTCAACTCCATGAAGAGCTCCAGGACCTCGTCATGGACTTCCGCAGCCCTGGCGTCGGGCCGATCGACCTTGTTGATCACAACAATGGGAAGAAGTCCCAGGTCCAGTGCTTTTCGGGTCACAAACCGGGTTTGGGGCATGGGCCCCTCTGCCGCGTCCACCAGGATAAGCACACCTTCCACCATCCTGAGGACCCGCTCTACCTCACCTCCAAAATCGGCGTGCCCCGGAGTGTCGACGATGTTGATCTTTACTTCACCCCAATGAACGGCCGTGTTTTTGGAAAGGATGGTGATCCCCCTCTCCCGCTCCAGGGGATTTGAGTCCATGACCCGATCAGCCACTGCTTCATTGGCCCGGAAAATCCCGGCCTGACGAAGCATCTGATCGACCAGCGTCGTCTTTCCATGGTCCACGTGGGCGATAACCGCCACGTTTCGAATCTGCATTATCTTGCCTCGGGCGCGTCCCACCCACCCTGCTTTATTGTTTTCTGAATAGCCTTTTAAGTTAACGCTTTCTTGGTTAATGTGTTTGGCCTGCTTCGGCTTTCGAAGCCTTCCAGAAAAATCACCCATCCCGGTACTCCGGAACCTGCTTCCAGGCTTCCATGGAGAATTGCGGAGGCAAAGGAGCTTAGATGCCCAGGAGACGGATCCGTCCCACCTTCTCTGTCCCGCTTTTCCCGGAACCCAACGAGGCCATGTCCATCCTCAGGGAGCGGCTCCAGGGAACCGACTACCAGGAGTGCACTCGCTCCAAAGGGCGCTGTGCCTATTTCTTCGTCGACGAGGAAGAGCGGAAATTCTGGTCCCCCCACCTTTCCGTTCAGGTGGAGCCTGAGGGCGAAGGCTCACTCCTCCGGGGCCGTTTCGGCCCCAATCCGGAGCTCTGGACCCTCTACATGTTTCTCTATACGGCGGTGGGGTTCCTGGCCACCATCGGCCTCATGCTGGGCTTCGTGCAGTGGCAGTCCGGGATGAGCCCGTGGGGATTGTGGGGCGTCGCCATCGGCGTCCCGGGCATCCTCCTCCTTTACGGAATCTCAGCCACCGGTCAGAAGCTTTCCGCCCACCAGATGGAGGAGCTGAAGGATCGGATCGACGGGCTGGTGGAGGGGTTGGAAAAGGAGCCTCAGTCCCCCAGGACATAGGCAAAGATGAGAGGCGCCGCGATGGTGGCGTCCGACTTCACAAGGAACTTGGGAGTATCGGCCTCCAGCTTTCCCCAGGTGATTTTCTCATTCGGCACAGCCCCCGAATAACCTCCATACGACACGTCGGCATCGGTGATCTGGCAGAAATAGCCCCAGAAAGGCGTTTCTAGTTGAAGATCCTGGATGATGCTGGGGACCACGCAGATGGCGAAGTCACCGGCGATCCCACCGCCGATCTGGAAGAACCCCACGGAAGGCAGGTTCTCCTTCTCTCCATTGTTTTCCAGGTACCAGTCCATGAGATAGTGGAACTGCTCGGTCCCCGTCTTAACGCACTGGTGATGGGCGATGGTGCCAAGTTTGACGTTGGCGCTGAACATGTTCCCCATGGTCGAATCCTCCCAACCGGGAGAGAAGACGGGAACCCCCGCTTCCTTCGCGGCCAAGAGCCATGAGTTCGCCGGATCGCCCTGGAAGTGTTGGGCAAGCTCCGGGTCGTCCAGCACACTGTACATGAATTCGAAGGGAAACTTCCGCTCCCCCTTCTCCGCTGCCGAAGACCATCGGTCAACCAGACGCCCCTCCAGGTGGCGCATGACGCTCTCGGGGATGCAGGTGTCCGTGACCCGGTTCATTCCCCGATCGTAGAGGGCCTGTTCGTCCGCCGAAGAGAGGGCCCGCCAATCCTGGATCACCTCGTACTCGTCGTGGGCCAGGAGGTTGAAAACGTCTTCCTCCAGATTCGCCCCGGTACAGGAGATGGCGTGAACCTTCCCTGACCGGATCATCCGGGCCAAGCTGATTCCCAGCTCCGCCGTGGACATGGCCCCTGCCAGAGAAATCAACATCTTCCCGCCGGCACTCAAATGGGCTTCGTAGGCCTGAGCAGCCTGAAGGGTTTCCCTTGCGTTGAAGTGGAGAAACTGCTCCTCCATGAATCGGCGGACGGCGCCCATCGTCTGGGTCCTTTCCGGCAGATCGGTCACCTCTTCTTTCTCAGCACCCGCCCGGCCAAAACACCCGTGAATTCACGGTCCTTAATAGCAGCCTGCCCGTTGACGAATACATGCACCATGCCCTCGGAAAGCTGATGGGGTTCGGTGAAGGTGGCTTTGTCCTGGAGGGTTTCCAAGTCGAACACGACGATGTCCGCTGCCTGCCCGACCTGAAGGGTCCCTCGATCCGGAATCCTGTACACCTGAGCCGGTAGGGACGTCATACTGCGGATCGCGAAGGGCAGGTCGATGACACCCTCATCCACAGCATAGTGCCTGAGTTTCCTGGTGAACGCACCGTACGCCCGGGGATGGGGCACGCCCTCCATCCAGGGCACCAGGTCACCGTCGGAAGAGGCCATAGTCCAGGGCTGTTTCATAAACGTGTGGATGTCCTTCTCGTGCATGTTGAAAGAGACGATGGAGGGGGAGGCAACCTTAAAGAACTCAATGGACAGGTCGATGGGATCCATCCCCCGTTCATCGGCGATCTCGCTGAGGAGGCGACCTTCGATGGAGGGATCCTGCCGATATCGGCGGAACTGGATGCGATCGGCCCCGCCCCGCCGGGCCAGGTTGTCCACAATCTCAGCCCGGATCCGCTCCAGGGTGGCAGGATCATTCAGTCGTGCCGCCAAAGAATCCTGCCCGCCTCCCTGGGCCCACCTGGGCAGCAGTGCCGCCGACAGTCCCGTGGCGGAGGCCGGGTAGGGATACTGGTCGGCCCATACCTCGACCCCCTCTGCCCGGGCCCGCTCGATGCGGTGGACGATGGCCTGAGAGAAACCCCAGACGTTGGGCCCCAATACCTTGGCGTGGGTGAACACCCCGGGCAGTCCACCCTCCCGGGCGACGGTGATGACCTCTTCGACGGCGGCGATAACACCCACGGAATAGTCGGCCTCATCCCTGATGTGACTCTGGTAGGGGACGCCGAACTCAGCCGCAACCTTCCCCAATTCCACATGCTCATGGGTGTCGGAATAGCTTCCGGGGGTGTAGAAGGGTCCTGCGGAAAAGCCCCAGGCGCCCTCCTCCAGGCCGGCCCGAAGAAGAGCTTTCATCTCCTCCAGCTCCTGAGGTGTGGCCAGCCGGTTCTCCATGCCTATGACAGCCTGCCTCAAAGATCCGTGCCCCACCATTTGGCCCACGTTTACACCCAAACCGTCTTGGAGCAGTTGGTCACGTTGAGCCGCCAAATCCAGGGGACTCCGGCCATCGGGATTGGCCAGAATCATGGTCTGGCCCTGGGCGAGAAGAGGTCTGGCGTGGCTCAACTCCGGAGTTCCGAGACCACCCCCGGCATGGGTGTGGGTGTCGATGAAACCGGGGGCGACAAAAAGGCCTTCGGCATCGATCTCCTCCAGACCCCGGGCTTCGGTCAGATCCCCAATGGCAACGATCCGATCTCCATTGAGGGCCACGTCAGCGTGGAACCACGGATTCCCCATTCCGTCGAAGACCTTCCCGTTGCGAATGATCACGTCGTAGGTGGTCTGACCCGGAATCGCGCCGGGTGCTCGAGCCCCCAAAGCCGACCCCCCCCAATCCGGATCCGCCGCCCCTTCCCAGTTTCCTGTCTGAGCATGGTACCTGATACCATGGATTCG
>CAYOVN010000076.1:0-15876 GCA_964407425.1 uncultured Gemmatimonadaceae bacterium | reverse complement strand
TCCGAGGATCGAACTCTTCACCCAGTCTGAGGTGACTTCCGTCTCTGGACAGGAACACGTCAGCGGTGTCACCCACCACTCACCGGAACCAGACAATGAACGAGCCGCACCTTCCGAGCCCAAGCAATCGCAGCCAGGAGATCTTCCAGGGCCAACAGGACTTTCTCTTCCCCTGTGTAGGACACCTCTACAAAGAACCCGTGGTGATGGTGAAGGGCGAAGGGATGAAGGTTTGGGACGCAGATGGCCGGGAATACCTGGACTTTTTCTCAGGCATCCTTTCAACATCCCTGGGTCATTGCCACCCGCGGATTGTTTCAGCCATCTCCGAACAGGCCCAAAAACTTGGGCATACTTCGACCTTATACGTCACGGAACCCCAGGTCCAAGCAGCGAGACGCTTGGCGGAAATCGCCCCGGGGAACCTGACCCGAAGCTTCTTTTCGAATAGCGGTACCGAGGCTATCGACACGGCGATCATGCTGGCCTGCATTCACACCGGGAGGACCGAGGTCATCGCTCTCCGGAGCGGGTACCACGGCCGAAGCACCCTGGCTACGAACCTCACGGGTTTGAGCTCCTGGCGCCCATTGGCCTCTTCCCTGCCAAACATCAAGCATGCCGTGGCTCCGTATCCCTACCGGTGCAAGTTCGACGCTGACTGTGACAATCAGTGCGCCGAAAAATGTGCACAGGATCTTGAAGAGGTCATCCTCACCACCACCAATGGCAAGCCGGCTGCATTCCTGGCAGAGACCATTCAGGGTGCCGGCGGATTCGTGGCCCCGCCCCCTGGATACCATGAACGGGCAGCCGAGATCATTCGTGGTTTCGGAGGGGTCCTGATCATCGATGAGGTCCAGGCCGGATTCGGCCGAACCGGGAAGTGGTTCGGGATCGAGCACTGGGGTGTCGTTCCGGACATCATGGTCATCGCCAAGGGGATTGCAGGAGGCATGCCTGTGGGAGCCACCATCACAACCGACGAAATCGCCGCTTCCTGGACATCGAAGACGATCTCCACCTTCGGGGGGAATCCCATTTGTATGGCTGCCATGGCAGAGGCCTTGGCGGTCATGATGGAAGAGGACGTCCCGGAAAAAGCCACGGCCCGAGGTGCCCAGTTGGAGGCAGGCCTCAAAGCTCTGGCCGAAGAGTTCAACTGGATCGGGGACGTGAGGGGCCTGGGCCTGATGCGTGCCATCGAACTGGTGACCGACCGATCCACAAAAGAACCGGATGCGGCGAGAACCAGCGCCCTCATGGAAGAAACAAAGGCAGAGGGTCTTCTAGTTGGAAAAGCAGGCCTGAGAGACAACGTCATCCGGTTCGGGCCCAGCCTTCTGGTAACGGAAGCGGAGGTGGAAGGATGCCTTCACCGATTCCGGGAAGCCTGCATCCGGGTGGACTGATCAACAACGAGTGGACTGATCTACAACGGGTGGACTGATCTTCAACCGTAGGTTTTGGAGGTGACTATGCGTGGGTATTGTCGTCGTGCTGCTTTGGGGGCCCTTTTCGGCCTGGCCATCATCCCCGGAATCGCGGCCAGCCAGGGGATCTCGGAAGACCAGGGGGTCATGGAGGCTCTCAATCTGCTCGAACTCTGGGTTGGGGCCACTCGGGACTACGAACAGATCCCGTCCGTTTCCGCAGCGGTAGTCTACGATCAGGAGCTGTTGTGGAGCGAGGGATTCGGTTTCGCCGACCTTGAAAGCCAACGCCCGGCGACACCATCCACCATGTACAGCATCTGCTCCATCTCGAAGCTGTTTACAAGTGTTTCCGCCATGCAGCTCAGGGATCAGGGAAGGTTCCGGCTCGATGACCCCGTGTCCTCCGTCCTTCCATGGTTCCAGCTCGAGAACGCCCACCCCGAAGGACCCCCGATCACCTTAGAGGGGTTGATGACCCACTCAGCCGGCCTCCCCAGGGAATCGGACCAACCCTACTGGACCGACCCTTTTGATTTCCCGACCCATGAACAGGTGGTCGCGGGAATCACGAACCAATCCACGCTTTATCCGGCCTGGAAATACTTCCAGTACTCCAACCTGGGTCTAACCCTGGTGGGGGAGGTCGTCGCCGAACTTTCGGGCATGTCCTATGTGGACTATGTGAAGCGATACGTCCTGACTCCCCTGGGGATGACCTCCACCACCCCGGAAATCGGTGAGGTCCAGGGCACTACCAAGCTGGCCACGGGCTACAGCGCAAACTTGAGGAAGGGTGGGCGGAAGAAGGTAGAGCCATTCGAGGGCCTGGGAATCGCTCCCGCCATGGGGTACGCCTCAACAGTGGAGGACCTAGCCACATTCGCGTCATGGCAGTTCCGGCTCCTTGCCGGGGAGGACGAGGAGATTCTCGCCCCGAACACCCTTCGTGAAATGCAGCGGGTACACTTTGTGGATCCCGGCTTCAACACCATGCGGGGCCTTGGGTTCAGCGTTTCCCGCCGGGACGACAAGACCTTCGTGGGACATGGCGGAAGTTGCCCGGGACACCGCTCAAACCTCGAACTCCAGCTGGACGACAAGATCGCCGTCGTGGCCATGGCTAACGCCATGGTGGACACCGGGATATTCACCCGCCGGGCCTACGAAATCGTCGCTCCAGCTATCAAGGCGGCCAAGGCCAGGAAAGAAAAACCGGAAGAGGTAAAGCAAACCCCGGCCGAATTCGAAATGTACATAGGAGCCTATGACTCCTACCCCTGGGGAGGGGAAAGCCAGGTGATCCCCTGGAAGGGCAGCCTGGCTGTGGTCTCCTTCCCCACGGATAATCCCATGGAATCTCTGGTCCGCCTCAAGCACGTGGAGGGACACACGTTCAAACGGATCCGGAAGGATGAGTCGCTAGGTGAGGAAAGGATCTTTGAGGTCAACGATGCCGGGGAGGTCGTTCGCATGTGGACCCACGGGAACTCCTCTCCCAGGATCCGATGAGGACATCGAGAGAGCCCCTCGACGCAACTCGCGCCGAGGGGCTCTCAGATTGAACTGGCGGGGCTACACCGATTGACCCTCCCCGCCCTGGGCCGGATCCCTATCTACCTCGGAAACCACCTCCGCCGAACCCGGTTCCCAGAACAATGGCATTCAGCAACATCTGGTGCTCACTTTCCAGGAACATCCGGTAGACCGGGCTATCTGCAAACAACACGGCCTGCCCTCGGCCGACGCCTTCGACAATGAGCCAGGACTTCTTGGAAAGCTCTTCCTCAAAATCGGGTGGAGCGTAGCCACTCAGGAGGGATTCCGGGGAGAACACAGCCACGTTCACCCCACGATCAGACACGGCGAACCCTCTGGCGCCCCGCTTCAGGATCGCCATTTCCTCAGGAAGGCCGAACGACATCCAGTGGTCGGGGTCCAGAACGACCTTGTAGAACCCACCTGGGGTCCTCCCTTCCTTCGATTCCTGCTCCCGCTCGGCCAGGGTCCTCCGGGCCTCCAGGGCCGACTGACCCTCTTCCTCCTCGTCCTCCTCGTCCTCATCGTCTTCACCGACCATGGTCGTCACGTTGGTGATTTCAGATCCTTCCTGGGAGAGGAACTGAGCCCCGCCTTCCCACGCGATCACCAAGCCGCCCGCCTGCATCCAGCTGCGCAGGCTTTCCACACCTCTTTCCCCCAGTGCGCTGGCCAGGTTCGATCCCCCGACCATGAGGACGTCGTACTCGGAAAGGTCCATGCTCCCTAGGCGGGAGGCGTCAACATTCGTGTAATCGAAATACGGATAGGCCTGGTCAAAGAAATTCCAAACCTCACCGAACCCACCGGCGGACTGCCCCGCCGCTATGGCGATCTTCGGCTTTTTGAGGGCCCGATAGGAGCCAGCCCCGAGATCATCTCCCTCATCAACCAGTCCGGTATTGATTGGGTAGGCCTGGACCCCGAAATGCCCAGCGACCTCGTCGATGAGCTGGTGGAGATTCTCAGGGTTCCGGTACACCGGTAGGAGGAATGTTCCGGCAGGGAATTCCCTGCCCTGGGTCGTGAACCCGTCACCAGCGGCTTTCACCGACACGCCATGGTTCAGAAGCTGCACCGCCGCAAGAAGGGCCGATGTACCCGTGTAGGGAATGGCATAGGCGTATTCCCCTTGGCCACCCACCACTCCGCCATCCCTCGTCGGGGGCTCGGTCAGGAGGATCGAACTGACCCCCGGAGCTTCGGCGAGCATGTAGGATTCGACGTTGTACACCAAAGGCAGAGCCCAACCTGAAAGGTCATAGAAGCTCGTGTCCTCGAGGATCGGTTGAGGCTCCATCATCATCTGAACCGCGACACCCTTGGGCTGGGATGCAGAGACCAGGAAGGTCCCCGCCGGAAATTCCCTCGACGACGGCGGGTCGTGGAGCCCGAAACCCCGAGCGACCCGGGCGTTGAATGCCTCGGATGCAGCCGTCACCTCGATGCCCTGACGGGTCAGAAGGTCGACGAACTGGTCAGCGTTGTAGGGATCGGTTCCAGGGATGAGGGCATAAGACTTTACCGGACCCTCTCCGAGGGAAAGAGCATGCCTGAAGAATGCCACGAAGTCTGTGAGCCGCTCTTCCCGATTCTCCGCTGTGGTCCTCAGTGTGGCCATAGAGGTGGTGAAGTGTCCATGAGCCCGCTGGCGGAAGGTGTGGGTGGTACCATCATCCCGATCGATAGCGATACCCACGCTGCTGCCCCCGCCCTGCTCGTAGGTCATTCCGATGGCCCCCATCATGCTGGGCCAGGAATCCCCGAAACCGGGATAGTACATGTCGAAACCGATCTTGGTGTAGTAAGGCCACCCGTAATGATCGAAGGCCCTTGCGTTCCCCTCTCCGTAGATCTGCTGCCACTTCATGACCACATCGGGAATCGCCCCGTGGACCGGTGTAGCAGCCGGGAAGAAGAAGTAGGAATTCCCACCCATCTCGTGGAAATCTACGTGAACCACCGGGTTCCACCGTAAGTACTGGACGGTTCTCTGTTGGGTCTCGGCCTGGGTCTGCCAGGACCAGTCCCGGTTCAGGTCGAAGAGATAGTGATTCGAACGGCCCCCGGGCCAATCGGATCCATGCTCCCAACTGTCCGGGTTCGAGCTGTAGGTCAGTCCCCGGCGCTTCTGAAAAGCGTGGACCACCCGCTCCCTACCATCCGGGTTCGAAGCCGGGTCGATGAGCACGACCAGTTCATCGAGAATGTTCTGGGTTACGGCGTCTGTGCCGGCAGCCAGCTGGTACACGGTGAGGATTGCAGCCTCGGTGCCGGCAGACTCACTCCCATGAACGCTGTACGAAAGCCAGGCCACGGCCGGGCTCTCCTGAATCACCGCATCCAGCTCCGCCTGACTGGCCCCTCTGGGGTCCGCCAGCCGGCCCATGTTCTGACGAATCTCCTCGACCCGGGCGTGGTTGGACGGGCTGGTGATAGTCACAAAGAGAAGGTCTCTCCCCTCGTTCGTCTTCCCGTACGACCCCAGGGAAACCCTATCGCTGGCCTCGGCTACCGCCGCCAAATAGGCTTCCAGCTGATGATGGGGGGTGAAGTCATCTCCGATCGTGTATCCGAGGAAGGACGATGGTGTCGGGATGGACGAATCATAGGTCCCCCCCGGAAACCAGTCGAAGCTCCCTGAGGCCTGCCCCTGAATCCCTGCCGGAAGCAGAAACAGGCCCAGCACCGGAATCAAAAAGAGTCGTTTCATGGGATGTATTTCCCGGGTTTATGGAAAGAGCAGCGATCAGGCTTCCGCCGCCCACATGTTCCTTCTGAGCCAGGTATTTTTACCACTCTACATCGGTTGAGGCAATCCGTGGGCCGTTCCCCCACCGCCGAGGGGGTCCGCCTCAGAACTGTACCGGCCCGAACCAAACCCGTTTATTTTGGAGAAGAACCTGTGATGCGCCTGAAGGAGGTCGGAAATCCATGAAGCTTTGCCCTCACTGCTCTCATCAACTCGAGGACGAGGACGTCCGGTGCGGCAATTGTAGCGGATGGGTGGTCCCGAACCGAAAGGGAAAGGGGAAAAAAGGCCCCTCAGGGAAGAGAGGCCTCAAGCGGGTCTTACTATTTCTGGCCCTTGGTGCATTGGCCTGGGTCGTGTGGACCATGCCCGACGGCATTCCCGATCCCAGGGGAATCCTGAACCAGGAACCGAGTCGAGGCACCATCCTGGCCACGATGAAGTCGGATCTGGAGCGCCTCCAGACCCTTCAGGAAGCCTATTTCCGGGATCACGGGGAGTATTCGGGTAAGCCGGCTGACTTGGCCTTTTCGCCTTCGGAGAAGGTCATCGTCTCGATTATCGCGACGCCTTCGGGCTGGTCCGGCGCCTCCACCTACCAGGAGTTCCTTCCCGATTTTGGGTGCGCGGTCTTCGAGGGGTCGGTTCAGCCGCCGCCCACTCCAACCGTTCCTCCGGGCCCTGGTGAGATCGCATGCTCGGAGGGGAGTGAATAGCCCGTCTTCACAAACATACTCTAGCCACCGGAGCCTTCGATTACTCGTCCTCCAATACGGCCCTGACCCGGGTCGTGAGGGAATTAACGGAGAAGGGCTTCTGGATAAATGGAATGCCCTCGTCCAGTACTCCTCGGTGAGTAATGATGTCCTCCGTATACCCCGACATGTAGAGGACCCGGGCGCCAGGGAAGGACTCCCTCAGCTTCCCGAACAGCTCTCGGCCGTTCATACCAGGCATCACCACATCGGTGAGCAGGAGGTCGACGGGGCCCTCATAGTCCCGAAGGCTCTCGAGACAGGAGGGTCCGTCTGATGCTTCCAAGACCGAGTACCCCTGCTGCTTAAGAACCTTCACCGCCAGCTTTCTCACCCTCTCCTCATCTTCTACCACCAGGATGGTCTCGGAACCGCCCAGATTGGCAGGGGCACCCTGACGCGTGGCGATCTCCACGATCGGTCGATCCGCCAGGGGCAAATAGACTCTGAAACTCGTCCCTTCACCCTCTTCGCTATAGACCCAGATATTCCCCTCATGCTGTTTGACGATCCCGTAGGCCGTGGCCAGGCCGAGCCCTGTCCCTTTTCCCAGCTCCTTGGTAGTAAAAAAGGGTTCGAAGATCTTATCCCGGGTCTCCGCGTTCATCCCGATTCCCGTGTCTGAAAAGGACAGCATTGCGTAGTGGCCCGGTGTAACTCCAGATCGGGTCTCCGCGTATTCAGGATCCAGATGAACCTCGGCCGTCTCAATGCTCAGGGTCCCCCCCTCAGGCATGGCATCCTGGGCGTTCACAGCCAGGTTCATGATGACCTGTTCGAGCTGACCCCGGTCACCTCGGATGACGGGACTGGCCGGCGATGGGATGAACCGGATCTCCACGTCCTCCCTGACGGTTCTCCGGAGTAGGCGTTGGAAGGTCAGAACCATTTCATTCAGGTCGATGGCCCTGAACTCCAAAGCTTGCTGCCGGCTGAATGCCAAGAGCTGGTGTACCAGATCTTTCGCCCTGTAGGCAGCCTCCAGAATCTCCTGGACCGAATCTTCCCTCTCGTCTTCCGGGGAGATCTCCCCAAGCATCAGATCGCCATACCCGATGATGGGGGTGAGAAGGTTGTTCAGGTCATGGGCGACTCCACCCGAAAGACGCCCGACAGACTCCATCTTCTGAGCCAGCACCAACTGCTCCTTCAGGCTTTTCTGCTCCGTGACGTCCCTGAGAAGCCCCAGGACCGCCGTTCCCTCCCGGTACTCGATCTCCGTGACTGAAGCCTCGACATGGATGAAGTGCCCATCCCGATGTTTGATCTCGAACTCGTAGATGCCGGAGACATCTTCGCCCCGGTCTCTTTGCTCCTGCCGCTGCCGAATGACAGGAATGCTGCCCGGTGCGACCAGTTCCCAGAAATCGAAAGCGGGGTCAGCGGCCTCCTCGACAGACACACCCGTCAGCTCAGTGAACCGGGGGTTCACCAGATCGAAACGCCCATTGAACAAGATGTACGTGGCATCATTGAGCTGTTCGATGACACTCCGGAATCGGGCCTCTGAGTCTCGAAGCGCTTCTTCGATTTTCTTGCTGGATGTGATGTCCCAGTTGGTGCCCAGAGCCCTGATTGGAGTCCCGTCCCGATCCCGGAAGATTCCGGCCAGGCCTCTGATATGCCGCACCTCCAGATTGTCCGGTCGGATGATTCGAAATTGGGTATCGAAGGGTTTTCCACCCACCTCCAAAGCATCCCTGAACTGCCCCTCAGCCTCTTCCAGATCATCCTGATGGACGCGGTCCCTCCACCGTTGGATCCCGTGGCCGGCCCCAGCCCTCTCAACCCCATGCAACTCGTACATGAGGTCGTCCCATTCAAGATGGTCCGTGGCGATCTCGTACTCCCAGATCCCCACCCGACCTGATCGTGCCGCGAGTCGGAGACGTTCCTCACTTTCCCGAAGGGCTTCTTCGGCGACCCTCTTCTCGGTCACATCCAGAAACATGACGGCCATCTCGTTTGGTGCCGTCTGGAATGCGAATACGTCGTAGAGTCCGCTTTTGTCCCTTTGGTCAAAGGGCAAGTCCCCCGTATGCCAGGATCCTCCGTTGGCGGCAACTGAGCGAAACCGATCTGAGACCTCGGTCTCGCCCAGGTCAGGGAAAGCCTCCTCAATGGGTTTGCCTAGAAGAGGTGTGGTATCGAACCCGAGAATCTGGTCTGCCGCAGTGTTGGCCCCCCCCAGAATCAACCGCCCACTCCCGTCGAGCTCATAGAGAAAAACACCCATGGGAGAGGCCTCAACGATGTTTCTGAACCGGCGCTCGCTCTCGCGAATGCCCTCCTCCGCGCGCTTCCGATCGGTGATATCGATGACCAGCCCCCGAACATTCACCGGACGACCCTCTTCATCCACCGCCAGGGCCGCATGGAATAGCATGGGGAAGGTCGATCCGTCCTTTCGCCGGGCCGTATACTCCATCACCCCCGGGTCGACGCCTCGCACCCTCTTCTCAAGGGCAGCCAAGGCCCTCTCCCTCTCCTCCGGCACCATCATATCCAGACCGGAAAGCCCGGATTCGAACTCCTCCTGGGTATAACCGAACAACTCGAACGCCTTTTGGTTCGCATAGGTCACCCGGAAGTCCAGATCGGCCTCAAATACCGGCTCCGGAAGGAGTTCCGCCAGTTCTCGGAACTTCCGTTCACTCTCCCCAAGGGCCCTTAGGGAAGCCTCCTGCTCTTTGATCTCCTGCTGGTAGAGGACCTGGGAAACCACGAACCCAAAGATCAAGAGGAGGACAACAACTACGACCCTGAAAACCAACGCGGCCGGCGGTACGGCTAGTAGGACCAGATCTGGGAAGGTCCCCTGGCGGAACACGAAGGCGTCGATTCCGGCATGGAGCAACCACGCCAAGATCCCGAGGGCCAGGGAAAGACGGAAAAGCCTGGGCTTGAACTTCACTGAAGGATCCTCATCTCAGTCGCCATGAAGGCAGGGTGGGTCCAGGGGAGGACTACCCATCTTCTGGTAAAGGGCCGGCCGCCGCAACCGGACTCTCTTGTAGGTACTACGGAGTTCTTGCGAGACGGAAACCGTAATAGATCGTGAATCCGGGGGAGGACGGGTTGGAACTCTGCCGGTTCGCTGAACGGGCCTGGCCTGCGTTCTGGTCAACCGAGCCCCCCCGGATCACCCGGCGGGTCCCTTCCGGCGACCCCTGGGGATCGTTCTCTGGACTCACCCCGTAGTAGTTCACGGAATACCAGTCCAGCACCCACTCGAAGACGTTCCCGTGCATATCGTAGAGGCCCCAGGCGTTGGGCTGCTTGAGACCCACGAACACGGTCTTTCGGCCACTGTTGGCATCGTACCAACCCATTTCATCGAGATCCCCCGTGCCCCCGTAGTCTCCCGTCGTACCGGCTCTCGCAGCGTACTCCCATTCTGCTTCGGTGGGGAGTCGATAGTTGGCACCCGGGTTGGCAGCGTTCAGGGCCAGGATGAAGGCCTGGATGGCCTCCCAGGAAACCCTCTCCACCGGGCACGTATCTCCACAGGACTTGAAGGCGCTGGGATTGGACCCCATGACCTCCAACCACTGACCCTGGGTCACCTCGGTCTTCTGGAGGTAGAACGGCTGGGTGATGTTCACCGTGTGCACCGGCTCTTCGTCCGCAGCGCCGTTGTCACTCCCCATCTGGAAAGACCCGGCCGGAATAAGAACGAACTGATCGTCCCCGAACCCAATGCCCAGGTTCCCAAGGACCGTTGGAATGTTCATCGCCCGTGAAACGTTTTGTCCACCACTGGAGAGTTGGATGATAAATCCGTTGAACCCTGCCTCCAGGGGGGTCCCGCTGATTCGGCCCGAAGACGGATCCAGGGACAGGCCAAGGGGAAGCTCCCCTCCGATCACGGACCATTGGGGTGAACTCGCACCCACGGCTTCCAGGGTCAGATCGTAGAACTCCCCCACAACCCCAACGGGGAGGGTCCCGGTGGTGATCTCCAAGGGGACCGCATCCACGGTGACGGAGGCCCAGCCTGACACGGTAGGTGTGGCGATGGCGATGATGGTCGCCAATCCATCCCGGTGAGCGGTGGCCAAACCGGTACTGGCGATGGAGGCTACCAGGGGGTCGGCACTATTCCAGGTAATCGAATAACCCGTCATCTCCCGGCCCTGCTGATCCCTCACCGTGGCCGTGAACTGGGTCGTGGAACCAAGGGCCTTGAGGGTGGCAGCGTTGGGGGAAATCGTCACGTTCGCAGGCTGGGGGTCCTCTTCGATGGGTGGAGCCGTTCCATCAGGGCCTCCACAGGCCAGGAGAAGAGAGAAAACGGCGCCGAAAAGAACGAGCCTGCTATAGCGATTTCGCTGAAACATGAATTCTGACCCTGCAGGGTTCAGGCGGACGGATTACCACCCGGGACGCCGGGAAGATGCTCCTGTCCAAGGGCATGGGCAAGCCGAGCTTGCAGTAGGGGAGAGGGGCAAGCTAGCATGGGCTGCGGCAGGGAGAGGAATTCCCGTTTTTGAAAAGGACACAAAGCATGAAGAGGAAAGATTTCATTGTCTCCTCGGCTCTGGGAACGGTGGCCCTGGGCACAGGTCAGGTGGCGTTAGCCGAAGAACCTTCCAAACCCGGGAATCAGGCCCGGTCCAGGAAGATCCTCATCGCCGGGGGGGGATTCGATCACCGGTTCATCGGCTACATGGCGTCCCTGACCGGTAAGGATCGCCCGAGATTGTGCTACCTGCCGACGGCCTCGGCCGATTCCGATTCGGGTAAGATCCGCTGGTTCCAGAGTTGTGCGGAACTGGACGTGGTGCCCTTCGTCCAGGACAGCTTCATCGCAAGCTATTCCACCGGCCGAAGCTGGGAAGAGATCTTCCTTTCCATGGACGGTATCGTGGTTTCCGGAGGGAACACCCTGAACCAGCAGGCAATCTGGAGAGCCCAGGGCATCGATGAAGTCCTGAGAAAGGCTTGGGACCAGGGGATCGTCCTGGGAGGCGCCAGCGCTGGCTCCCTCTGCTGGTTCGAAGAAGGGACCACAGACTCACGCCCCATCGAGCTTACCAAGGTGGAATGTCTGGGATTCCTGGAGGGGAGTCATTCACCCCACTATGACGCTGAGGAACAGCGGCGACCCACCTACCATCGCCTCATCCAATCCGGAGTTCTGAAGCCAGGCTACGCATGTGATAACAATGCGGGGATCTACTTCGAAGGCACCGAGGTGCGACGGGTTGTGAAGACCCGTGAGGACGCCAACTGCTACTACGTGAGCATGGAAGGTGGCAGGGTGGTGGAGGAGCGGCTCGAGGCTGAGATGATCTCCTGAAGAACCGGATACTATCCGGATACTATGAAGGGGCGGCCCAGCTAGCCAGGCCGCCCCTTCGGTTCAATGTCTGTCCGGCTCAGTCCCCTCCCCTGCCCAGTAGCACTTCCTCGAAGAACGCATAAACCCGCTCGTCTTCGGACTGGGCCAGCCAGAACATGGCTGACCGCCTCGTCTCAGCTTCCTTCGCAGTCCTCGCGACCTGCATGAGGATCGGCACCCCTTCATCGGGTGGTCGCTGGGAAAGGGCAAACACGGCCGCCTCCCGAACCTCCTGGTCCTCCTCCTCGTCCAGGGCCACCTCCGCCAGTCCCTCGGTCACGACCTCGGCCGCTTCCTGCCCCACCCAGAAGAGGGCACTGGTGCGAACGTCCTTGTCCAGGCCACCATCACGGGCAAGTACCAGGAGCTCCTCCCAAACGGCCTCAACATCGGCCAGAACAGTTGGGAAAACAGCATCTTCCTCACCCTTGCCCGATCGACCGCCGGTCCTGGCGGCATCCAACAAGAACTCAACCGCCTGTTGAGCCGACACAGTGCCAAGATCCGTGGCGCCCCCGGTCCGGTCTTGGACCCTGCGGACCACCTCGATCTCACGGACCGCCCCCCCCTGAACCCCGACCTCAATCTCAACCGGCCCCGGTCGGCAGTTCGTCGGCTCCTCATCCTGGTCCCGGGAATGCCACATCATCTGGTGTTCGCCCATTTTGATGCCCTGATCGCAGATCTGGACGTTGGGGCGGGTGGGATAACTGAGCCGGACTGTTCCCTCGGTAACCCGGGAAACTTGCTGGACCAGATCCTGGCTGGAGAGACCAGTCGGGGTCAGCACCGATCCAACCAGGAAAACCCCAATCCCCGCCAGCAAGACTTTGCTCTGAATTACCCAGGCCCTCATCGCCCGATGATCCTGAGGAGGAACTCGGCCACCCGAGGATCATCACTCTGCCCGAGCCAGAAGATCGCCTGCTCTCTCAATTCCCCGTTCTCCTTGTCCTCGGCAATCTCCATGAGGAAGTCCACTGCTTCCTTGTCGGACCGTTGGGAGGCCACAAACACCACGTGCTCTTTCATTTCCGGATCCGAAAAACTCGAGAAGAGCTCACGAAGTTCCGTCATCGTGAAGGCTCCCGATTGCCCCGCCCAGAAGAGGGCATTCTGCCTTACTTCCACGTCCTCGTTGGAGTCCATGGCCAACCCCACGAGCCACCGCCGATCTTCCTCAGTCCCACCCTGAGCCACGGAATGAAGGACGGTCGCCCTCAACTCCGGGTCGTCGAGCCCGTCCCAGATCGAGCGGACGTACTCCGAACCTCCCGGACCCTGACTGACCCAGAAGATGGCGTTCCCGCGAAGTTCGCTGGAGATGTCCGTCCGCTCCGCATACCGCATGAGAACCTGGTTACTCCGTTCGGTCCCCTGTTGGGAGATGGAGAAGAGGGCAGCCTCCTGAATGTCCGGGTCGCTGGTTTCCCGAAGGATCTCCTCAAGGGCGCTGAGGGCCTCTTCGGATTCCACACGAGACAGCCAGAACACGGCCTGTTCTACCACCTCCGGATCCGGATCCGGATTCCTGTGGGCCAGGTCCAGGAGGATGTCCACAGATTCATCACCCATATGCTGACCGATCATGAAAACGGCCTGCTGCCTCAGCTCGGCAGAACATGCATCCTTATCCTCCAAGACCTGCTTGAGGATAGGAATGGCCTTCTCGGAGTTCATGTTGAGAAGGGCCTGGAGGGCAGCCACCCGAACCTCCTGGTCCGGTCCGCAAGGGTCTGCCACCTGCAGGGCGATTGATGCTGCTGCTGCCGCGTCCCCCTGGCTGGCCAACTGGGAATCCAGGCGAATCATGAGCTCTTTGGAATCCGAGAGGGTGTTGGCAGTGGGGAATTCGTCGGTTTGCGTCTCCAGCAAGCCTCGGGCTTCCCGGAGTTGGCTTCGGCTCCCGAGCCGATAGAGGGCGAACGCCTGATAGTAGTAGGAGTCCGCCACATACCCGGAGCTGGGGTAGTCCCCGCGAATTGAGGCATAAGCGTCCGCCGCCTCCTGATAGCGCCGGGCGTTGAGGGCTTCCCGTGCGTCGGCGTAGACCTTGGATGCCGGATCCTGTTGGAGCCAGGGGGCGGGGGCCGTCTCAAAAGCCTGTTCGGTCTTCTGTAATTCAAGGTCTGAATTCCGTTGTGCATCCACGGAAACCGGGAAAAGGAGGAGCACCATCACGGCCAGCGTCGAGAATCTCATCATCATATCCATCATCTTTAGGGTTTCTCCTCGTCAGGTTCCCATGAACCGAGCACCAGTGGGCAGAACCGCCCGGATTCGGGACAGGACTTCAGTGTCTTCCAGCCCTTCCAGGGCCAGGTTCCATTCCGATTGGACTTTTGCAGGATCGCCGTCCATGGCGCCGGCTCCTACCAGTTGGACCAGCACAAGCTCGAGGTCCTCCAGCAAGTCCTGAAGGAGGGGATCGGGGTTCTCCTGGGCATCCATGATGAGGCGCGTCTGGGCCAGAAGCCCTCGGGACCAAGTCCCCACACTGGCTTCCAGACCGCCGGCGCTGGCATCCGCCCGGGCCAGCGTCAGAAGGGATTCGGTCTTAGCCAGATGGTCCAATGCCACGATCCGCAGAAGATCCGAACCACGGGCCTCGGCCGAAGCAGCATCCGGTCCCCCCACCGCAGAGGGTGAGGCACCAGGGGCCGTCATCCGACCGATCCCAAGCCCCAGGACCAGGATGGCTGCCGCCCCCATGGCCCAAGCGAAGGGACGCCGAGTCCTGGCACTCCGGGACTGGCGGGCCTGGTCCAAGGACATGATTGATTCATCAGTTGGTTCGGGGGATGCATCTCCCGACAGGCCCTCCTCGATCCGGCCTTGGATTGCCGCCCACATCTCGTCCCGGGGTGTCTCCGGGGGAGGATTGTATTCGGAACGAATCCTATCCAGCAGGGCATCCATGTTTTCTTCAGGCATCTCGCGCATACTCCTTCATGGCATCTCCCAGAGCTTCCCGTAGTAGCTCACGAGCTCTGGAAAGCCTCGCCTTCGAAGTCCCCACGGCCACATCCAGCGCTTCCGCGATCTCCTTATGAGGCACGCCTTCCAGGTCATACATCAGGAACACCGTCCGGTAGATTTCCGGCAGACCATCCACTGCTTCCGTCAAGCGCTCCCTGACCCCCGAATCAGTGTCCTTCGGGATCGCACCCAGGTGATGGGCGTCCTCCAGCGACCGTTCTCTTTTACGGTGGCGATCAATCTTCCGCAGCCGGTTGAGGACCACGGAAACCGCAACCGAGTGCAGCCACGTGGAGAACGCCGCCTCACCTCGGAACTGGTCCAGGCACTCCCACACTCGGACGAAAGCGTCCTGTGTGAGTTCCCGGGCAAGCTGCTCGTCTCCCACCATCCTGAAAGAGAGGTGAAAGACCCGGTCCACGTTGTTTTCGTAAAGGGCTCGAAACGCGCTTTGGTCGCCGTCCCTGGCCCTCTTCACCAAGTCGAGATCAGTCAATTCGAAGGGTCCAGTTGATCGCCGTAAACCTTCTCTTCACCAAATCTGACACAGCTCGAGGGAGATAGGTTGCGCGTTTTCGAAAAAAGGTGAGATGGGAGGTGGGTCCTATCGGAGCTCCTCGATGGAGGCCTCCAGCAAGGCTCTGGTATACTGGGGGTTGTGAACCCCTAGACTCCCGTCCTTTTGAACAAGCCAGTAGTTGTAGGAAGCCCTGGCCTGAACCGCCGTCAGCGATCGGTCCGAGGGGTACTTGGGCTCTGTAGCATTGGGGTCCGAAGGATGGGGTTTTTGCGGAAGCAGGGCTCCGAGGGAGTCCAGAAGATCCTGGACCCGGGCCTGACTGTCCTCCAGGCGACCGATGGTCATCCCCGCATGACAGGGCTGGCAGGGCCGGCCGTTCAGGACCGCCGGGGCCTCACCCTTGGTTTTGACGCGGAAGGTGTGGCCACCCACCGCCAGGGGATCCAGGCCCTCCCCCGCACCAGCCATGTGACAGGAGACACATCCAGACTCCAGGTCGGTGTGGGCGGAGGCGGGGTATTCGCGCCCTGGGACCTCCCTACCACCCGTTCCAT
>CAYOVN010000075.1:0-15926 GCA_964407425.1 uncultured Gemmatimonadaceae bacterium | reverse complement strand
ATGGAGCCCAGGTACCGGCCCGGATCTACCGGCCGTCGGATATGGGTGCCGAACCCAACGGAGCCGCTGTCCTGTTTGTTCACGGCGCCGGTTACCTCCACAACGTCCACAACTATTGGTCCACCTATTACCGGGAATACATGTTCAACCACTTCCTGGCGGCCAACGGGTATACGGTTCTGGATGTGGACTACCGGGGTTCGGCCGGATATGGCCGGGACTGGAGAACAGGGATCTACCGATGGATGGGTGGAAAGGACCTGTCGGACCACACCGACGGCGTCCAGTACCTGGTTCAGGAAGAAGGGATCGACGCTGACCGAATCGGCCTCTACGGAGGCTCGTACGGTGGGTTCATCACTCTCATGGCCCTTTTCACCGAACCGGACGTCTTCAAGTCAGGGGCCGCCCTTCGCTCCGTGACGGACTGGGCCCACTACAACCACGGCTATACCAGCAACATTCTGAACCAACCTCAGGACGACGCCGAAGCTTACGAGAAGTCCTCACCGATCTACTTCGCCGAGAACTTCAAAGGCCACCTTCTCATGGCCCACGGAATGGTCGACACCAACGTCCACTTCTCCGATGTGGTCCGCCTGTCTCAGCGCCTCATCGAGCTGGGGAAGGACAACTGGGAAATGGCGGTTTATCCCGTAGAGAGCCACGGGTTCGTCGTGCCTTCGTCGTGGACAGACGAGTACAGGAGAATCTTCGAGCTATTCGAGCGAACTCTCAGGTAGGTGGGGCTGGAGGGGTGGGTGGGGCGACGATGCCCTATTCACCCCTCAACACTTGAGCGGGATCCACCGCCGCGGCCCGGAAAGCCGGAAGAAGGGCCGCAACCATTCCGACGGCCAGAAAGCACACGGCGACCCCCAGGAAGGTCCCGGGAGACCTGGGGTCACTGCTCAAGACCACTGCACCCAGGATCGGGGCAAGAAGCCAGGCTATGGCGAGGCCGAAAACTACGGCGGGGACCAGCTGTCGAAAGGCCACCCTGAGAACCTCCCTCGCCAGCACTCTTCCATCCGCCCCAAGAGCCAACCTCACTCCCAACTCCCGGCGCCGTTGTCTAACCCGGAAAGCCAGGAGGGCGTAGAGGCCTACCGCCGCCACCAGAAGACCCCCCAGGCCACCGGCCAGAGCAATGGATGCCATGGCCCGGGGAATCCTGATCATATAGTCGTGGGCGTCGGCAAGAGTCCGAACAGACCAGACGGGAATTCCCGGATCCACTCCTGCCAAAACAGACCTTACGGGAGACGCGAGGCTTCCCCCTCCGGCCGGGGAGCGGAGCAATGCCATGACCGTGGGCTGCTGTACCTGAAGCAGGGAGAGGTAGACTCTCTCCTCCGGCTGGGATGGTCCGGCCCCCAGATCCACATTCTCCACCACGCCGACGATGGTGAAAAAGGCCGCAGTGTCAGCTTCGACAATCCGGAGACGCCTCCCAAGGGGTTCTTCACCCGGGAAATTGTTCGCCGCAAAAGCCTGGTTCACCACGGCCACAGGCTGGTCGTTCCCGGTATCTGAGGGACGGAGTCCTCGACCCTGGACCATCTCCAGGTCAAAGAGTGAGAAGAACCCCGGGGAGACGGCATTCCACCCCACCCCCCGTCGATCCAGGGCTCGTTGGGCTTGGTCCGCCTCCAGCTCGAATCGACCCCTCGGCTCGAAGTACCCAGGGGCCCCAAGGGCCAACGCCACCTGCTCCGACCCGGCCACCGTCCCCAAGGCATCCACCAGGGCGTTGATGCGGGCCTCCCAACCCTGGGTGGTGGAACCGGCCTCTCCGAGGGGGTCCAACGAGGCTACCAGAACCTCCGGTGCCGAGACACCAGCGCCGAAGTCACTGTTCTGGGCCAGGGACATGCCGGTAAGACCCGCGGCAACCAGGGCGGCGCAGGAAAGACCCAACTGGACGGTGACGAACCCTCGGCTCCAAAACCCCCCGCCGGCCATGAAGGTGTCCCCGGAACCCTCCTTCAGAACACCCTGGAGGTCCGTTCTAAGGACCCGAAGGATCGGAAGAGTACCCGCAAAGACGGCGATTCCTCCCATGAGGAGGAAAGAGAAGGCCATGACCCGACCGTCCACGGCCATCCGCATCCAGAAGTAGCCGAAGTGCTCAGCCGCCAGCGAGCGCTGGATGGCACCTACCCCCATCCAAGCCAGGAAAAGTCCCCCCGCTCCGCCCACGAGGGCCAGGATCAACGCTTCGAAAAAGAGCTGGGCAGAAAGATGGATCCTGCCGGCCCCCAACGCCGACTGAACACCCAGGTTTCTGATCCGCTCCGAGGCACGAACCAGGAGGAGATTCGCCACATTGGCGGCGGCGATAACCAGGAGGGCCAGGGCGACGAGAACCAGCCCAAGAAAGGCGATCCCCTCCCCGGACTCTCCCCGTCCCCCGGTATAGGAGTCCACCTCCAACCGTCCTCCACGGAGGGAGGGCTCCCGCACAGGGTCTCCCTGAAGCCACCGCCCAGAGAGCTCCGCGGTAGCCTGATCCAGTGACGAGCCGTCGGCCAGCCTCCCCACAAGCTCCAATGGATCGCTATCTAACGGTTCGTCCCCCAGCACCAACCACAGGTTCTGATTGAACGGAAAACCGAAGCCCTCGGGGAGGACCCCCGTGATGATCCTCGCCTCGTCTTTAAACCGCACATCCCGCCCCAGGACAGCGTCATCCCCTCCATAGGATTCCTGCCAGAGGCCATAACCGAGGAGGAGTCCGACCTCGGCTTCTTCCGGGGTCGGGATTCTCCCAAGAACAGGATCGATTCGAAGAAGGGGCAGGACTTTCGGTGTAAGGCTGGCGCCGGATACCCGTGCGGCCGTTCGCCCAACATCCACAAGCGTGCCCTCCACGAGACGATATCCCCCCAGAGCCGAAAGGGACGCGGTACCCCGCATCGACTCCAGGTCCCGGAGGGTAACTGGGACCCTTCCCCCTCCAGTGCTGGGCTGGGACACGTCTACCCGGACAACGCGGTCTCCCTGGGGGACCGGAAGGGGCCTGATAGCACCCACCAGGAGGCTGAAGAAGGTGACCGGAGCCGCCATGCCCAGGGTGAGCACCAGGATGGCGAGGGCGCTCGTGCCAGGAGCCCGGGCCAGGCCTCGGAGGGCCAACCGGGCTGGAAGCCCCACACTGTTCCAGAACTTCCGCCAAACGCCAGGAGAGGAGACTCCTGAGGAGGGGCTATCCTTCACCGGGTTCCCGCCAAAGGAGGCTTCCAATCAAAACCACTACCCCTGCCCCAACCACGTTGTAGTAGAGCCAGGAGATGTCGGTGGTGAGAGAAACGACGAAGACCGAGGCCATACCCGCCAGAAGCCCCACCGAGGCCCCGGTGCCGGAAGAACGAGGTACAAAGAAGGCCAAAAGAAACACACCCAGAAGAGATCCGTAGAAGAAGGACCCTATCTGGTTCACGGCCTCGATGAGAGACCCCAACTGCCCGGCGTAGAGAGCCACCCCGAAGGCGAACATCCCCCAAAGGAGAGTGGCCAGCCTGGAGATCCGCAGGTAGTGGGCGTCGGTAGCGTCGGGCCGGAAGAATCGCCTGTAGAAATCCATGACCGTGGCGCTGGACAGGGCCGTGATTTCAGAGTCCAGGGACGACATTGCCGCAGCGAAGATGACGGCGATGAGGATACCCAGGAGGCCCGTGGGGACATAGTTGATGATGTAGGTGGGGAAGACATAGTTCACGTCGTTGGATGTCTTCCCCCTCACCTCCGATACCAACGCCTTTGCCTCGGACCGGAGGCCACGAAGTTCTTCCTCATAACCCTCGATGGCCGATCGCGCTTCCGCCACATCGACGCCACGGTCCCGGTCCTCCAAAAGCTCCATCGTGGCCACCCGTCGCTGGGCGTGGACCCGGCTTTTCTCAACCTCCAGGGCCCTGAACTCTCCCACCCGACTACTCTCTTCCACAGCAGTCACTTCAGCCGGACTGAACACCAGAGGCGGCTCTTCGAAATGATAGAAAACAAAGAGGAGAACGCCGATGGAGAGGATCAGCAGCTGCATCGGGACTTTGAGGAAGGCCGTGAAGATCAGGGAGAGGCGGCTGTCTTTCAGAGAACTCGCCGTCAGGTACCGTTGCACCTGGCTCTGGTCGGTACCGAAATAGGCCAGGAAAAGGAAAAACCCTCCAAAGAGCCCTGACCACAGGGTATAGGTATTGGTGGGATCCCAAGAGAGATCCACCGTCCGCCACATCTCCTGTATTCCCCCGACGTAGACCGCTTCTCCCAAGCCCACGCCCTCCGGCAGATTGCCGAACAGAGCCAAGAGGGCTACAGCAATCCCTCCGAAAACCATGATCATCTGGACCACATCAGTCCAGATGACGGCGGTGATCCCTCCGACCATGGTATAACCCACCGTTACCAAAGCCATGACCAGAATGGTGAGGCGTTCGTCCCATCCCAAGATGACCGAAAGGACGATAGCCGGTGCATAGAGGATGATCCCTGCCCCCATCCCCCGGGACACGAGGAAGAGGAACCCGGTGAGGGCCCTGGTTTTTCCGTCGAACCGCTGTTCCAGGTACTCGTAGGCCGTAAAGACCTTGGCCCGGTAGAAAATGGGAATGAAGACGATGCAAAGGACCACCATGGCAAAGGGCAACGCCAGGTAGAACTGAACGAACTCCATACCGTCGTTGAACGCCTGACCAGTGGTTCCGATGAAGGTGATGGCACTGGCCTGGGTCGCCATGACCGAAAGGCCGATGGCCCACCACGGCATGCGCCGGTTCCCCAGGAAGTAACCCTCTACGCCTTCGTTTTTTCGGCTCTGGTAGAGAGCGAAGGAAATGACTCCGATGAAATAGAGACCGAAAAGGGCCCAGTCGATAAAGGTCATGGAGCAGGCGCACCGGCGGCGACGGTCATTGGCCCACCCCGAAGCCCAAGATCCTCGAAAGGACCGTGAGGATCCCGATGACCACCGCTCCGTAAACAACCACGGTCACGTAGACCCATGTCCAGTTGGGGAAGATGCCGATCCGGCCGGTGTCCTCCTGACTCATCCTCCATCCTCCGCCGAAAGAGATATCAGGTTCGCAAAAAGTCTGTAGGCACCAGGGACTCCCTCGGGAAACTGTCGGAAGAAGGCCAGGCCCGAATACACGTAGAAGCCGTCACCCAGGGGAGCCACCATGAGCCCACCCCTATTCGGCTCTTCGCCAGGGTCCGCCATTTCCAGGAGGGGAGTGTATTCCGGAGCCCAGGTCCCCAGGAAATAGAGGCCACGTTCCTGGACCCATCCCTGAAAGTCCGACGGACCGATGGGGTTGGGTGAACGAAGGAGTGTATGGTCGGGCTCCAGAAAACGAACGGGAACCGTCTCGTCGGCAACCCGATCATGGGGCCGAGACATGCCAACTTCGTAGGGGGCAAATCCGCCTCGAGCGAACTCGTATTTGTTGTATTGAACGATGAGGGTTCCGCCACTCCTCACATAGTCCAGGAGGCGGTCATTGGCTGCGCCAAGATCGGGCCTGGTCTCATAGGCTCTGATTCCTAGCACAACCACATCGAAGTCGGAGAAGTCACCGGTTCGAAGGGCCTCCGGATCAAGCATTTCTACGGAAGCTCCCATCTGCTTGGCAGCGTCCGGGCCTCCATCCCCCGAACCCATGACATAACCGACCCTGAGGTCAGCTGTAACAGAAACGGGGAAAACCGAGACCCTGGCCTTCGCTGGAGGAAGGAGCGCACTCCTTCGTATGTGGGGATAATCCACCAGCGTCACCCCATTCCCGAACTCCAGGCCATCGTCAGTCTGAACCCGGGCCTCGACGGAGTACTGGCCCTGAGGAAGGCCGGCCGGCCGAACCACCTGAAACGTGAAGGAAGCGGCGGCCCCGGCTTCGGAAATGGAGACGGGATACCTCTGGGGTGTCGCCTCCCAACCGTCCGGCACCGAAAGGCTCACGGACCCATCCAGCTGTCCGTCCGCCTGGCCCTCCACTGTCACCGTGAACTCTCTGGCCCCTCCAGCCTCAGCCGGCCAGACCATCATGGCAGGATCAAGGGACACGGAAAGGGCTGGCACGATCTGAATCGGCTTCAGGAACTCTCCGGTGGCTTTATCCACTCCCCGGAACCGGACGGGCACCGAAACGGTCACTTCCCCCAGGTCACCCACCCGCAAACCGAGAACTCCCTGAAAAAGGTCGGGATTCGCCGGCGAGGCCCAGAACCGCCGATCCTCGGGCCAACGATAAAGTTCCCCGTCCCGGGCCTCCTCCATGAAATAGGCCCTGGACGCCTCAGCTTCAGGGGGCACCTCGAGCTGGAAGGGAAGCCGGCTGATGGCGCCCGGTTCCACATCGCCTGTGGAACCCAGGTCGACGGAGCCGGCGGAGCCGCCCGGGCCGGCAGAGCGGCCCCAGGATCGTGGCAGAGAAAGGTGGCCCGATACATCCCGAAGGGTGTAGGGCCCACCGTTCCAAACCGCCACGACTCCCTCCACCCCCCTACCCGGAACCAGAAGGTCAGTCTCCAGGCTGACATCCACCACCACACCAGCCGACCGAAGAACCGCAGCCTGGAGCTGGGGGAATCTCTCTTGGAGTGATCGGGCAAGCTCACCGGAACCGCTCCCACCTTCACCACCGAGGAGGCCCATGGCCATCCTCAGGGAGGAGAGCGCATGGCCCAGAGGTTCGCTGGAGCCCCAGGGATCCTGAACGCCCAGGGCTTCCTTGGCCTGACCGATGTATCGCCTGTAGCTCTCCAGGTGACCCACGACTTCACCTCTGGTTTCGACCGGGAGCTCCTCGGCCAGAGCCACCAGGGCCGTATCCACACCCGCAAAGATCTCATCGGGCCCATCCATCTCCCTTCGGGACTTCACCAGGGCCACCGTAGATCGACGGGGCCCCATGGGCTGCGCCGCACCCATGTCCTGGGAGCGGTGTTTGCTACGACTGTCCATGGCGATCTGGTAATATGATCGACCAAGAAGGGGGTCGAAATCACCCGTCTCGATCCCTGCCGTGCCGGCTTGGGGATTCCGGCGAGTGAGGAGGTAAAGCTTGGAGGGGGCCCAGGCCGGAACACCAGCGGCGATCTGTTCGGGGTAGCGGTTCGGGTCACCTGCCACATCGAAGACCTCATGGGCGACGATACCTGCCACCTGATGCTGGCCATGGCCGTCTCTGGTGGTCCCGGAGAACACTGACACGATAACCTGGGGCCGGAAGGTCCTCACAACCCAGGTCACATCCCTCAGGATCTCCTCTTTGGGCCAGTACCTGAAAGCCTCCTCCCCCGTTTTTGAATACCCAAAATCGAAGGCCCTCGTGAAGAACTGTCGCCCACCATCGAGGGACCGGGCGGCAAGGAGTTCTCCGGTTCGAACCAAACCCAGGCCTTCGTCCATCTCGGGCCCGATGAGGTTCTGTCCTCCTTCTCCTCGACTCAGGCTCAGATAGGCGGTTTCCACCCCCAACCCACGGGAGAGGGCCGAAATGAGGGAGGTGTCCTCGTCGTCCGGGTGGGCCCCGATGAGAAGCACGCGCTTCACTCCGTCCAGGCGACGGAGGAGGAGTCCGGTTCCGACAATTCCTTCTGACCACGGATCGTCCTGAGATGCCAGGCTAGGGCTCAACCAACCCGTTGAGCCTTCCGAAGAGCCTTCCGGTATCTGGCCCTTGGACGGGCTGCAAGCCAACACCAGAGCCAGGCTGAGAAGGAGTGTGTCTTTTTTTAGCATGAAAGCCGGAACTTCCCTGAAGCGTCTTCGGAAATAGAAGAGGAGGCCCCTCGGGCGACGCGCTCCCGAGAGGCCTTGAGTCCGACGGTCCCTCCACAGGTCCAAGGCCTGCGGTTCTAAGGAACCCTCCTCACCTGGGACAGGTTCCGAAATCCGGGCCTAGCGAGACACCGGACCTCAGAGGAAAAGTGCACCCTACCCGCCGAATGCCGACCGGTATTCCACGACTACTGCGATAAAAGCATAGACGGTAGCGAAAAGGATCATAGGCGGCAGAACGAACCGAACAGCCGTCATGACCAGGGGAACCATGCGTTTCGACCGCTCCCCTGCCCCCTTCTTCATCTCGTCGGCAGCTCCCACCGCGACCCAGCCTACGAAAATGGCCATGAAGAAGGCACCCAGCGCCAGCATGGCTTCGGCCAACTTGTCGACGAGTCCCAGGAGGTCCAGTGAGCTGGCAGGGATCAAGCCCATGATGGCAATGAGGACACCACCGGCGATGGAGGCCGCCCTTCGGGGGAATTTGAACTCGTCGATAACCGAGGCCACTACCACTTCAAGGAGGGACACCGCGGATGTCACCGCCCCCACGATGAGGGCTATGAAGAACAGGATTCCCACCACCCGACCGACAGCCCCCATTTCCACGAAGGCACCGGGAAGAGCGATGAACAGGGCCCCGACGGTACTCTCGCTCACATCACCCTGGATTCCCAGAGCGTAGATGACCGGAAAGACCACCAACCCTGCGATGAACGCCACTCCGAAGTCGGAAGCAGCAATGGTCACCGACTCCCGGCCCATGTCGGTCTTATCCGAAAGGTAGGATGAGAAGGTGAGCATGCACCCCATTCCCAGGCTCAGGGAATAGAAGGCCTGGCCCGCGGCCTGACTCAAAATCTTGGGATTCAGCAACTCCCCCAAAGAGGGCCTGAGGTACTCCACGTAACCCTCCATGGCGCCATCCAGTGTAAACGCCCAGATGGCCAGGAAGATGAGGATTCCGAAAAGGACGGGCATGAGGACCAGAGCCGCCCTCTCGATCCCCTTCTGAACTCCCAGGCTCACGATAAGAATGGTGGTGGCCATGATGCCCAGGTGGTACCAGATGGGGGACATCCCCGTGGTCACGATCCCGAACTGCTCACCTGGATCGACCGGGAATCCCACCAGGATCCCATCGATGGCATACCGGACCACCCAGCCCGCGATGACCGAGTAGTATGCCAGGATGATGAAGCCGGTGATGACGTACATGTACCCCAGAATAGACCACCATGGGCCACCCAACTTCCGCAATGCCCCGATCGGTGACAGGCGGGAGCCCCGGCCCACAGAGAACTCCGAGAGCATGAGAGGAATGCCGATAGACAGCGTGAGGAGGATGTAGAGGAAGACGAAGGCTGCGCCGCCTCCCTCCGCCGCTACATAGGGGAACCTCCACATATTCCCCAAACCCACGGCGCTTCCCACCGCAGCGAGGATGAAGCCCGCCCTACTCTTAAAAAGCTCTCGCTCGCCGTTTTGGCTGCTCTGCATGGTGCCCTCGAACTCGGAGGAAGAAGACGATGTCCCGAAGTTCATTCACATTCGGGGAACCCGCCAATAGAAGGTCGAAGAAAGGGAGGAGTCAAGGAAAGCCCAGGCCGATGATGATGGAGATCAATACCGACACGTATTCGAATGAAGTCATGGCCGTCCCCTGTGAGGAGCTCCACCAGCCGTTAGTAGACTATGGCTGCTTCCCGCTCGAAGCCACCAGTCACGATCTCTGGTCTGATCGGAAGACCAGGTAAAACATCACTCCGGATGAATTCTGAACCGCACGAGCCCGGGAACGTCGTACTCATCCGGATCAGCGGCCCAGAAGGTGTCTCCATGACTCCATAGAATTCGGAGATCCAACGGCAGCTTCATCTCCCCTCGGGGCCGCCCCTGGGGATCGAACAGAATCCAGCGGGCCTCCGGAACTCAGGGAAGTCCATCTCCGCCCGAAGGCGGTGGGAGATCCGGACTACCTGAACAAGCCTCGAGTCCTCATCCATGGCGCCTCACCTGGTCATCTCCCTCAGCCACGAGGCTTTTTCAGGTCATATACCCGCACAGACTGGACGTCGAGGTCGTCCCGCCATACACCGACGACGGCGTCAGTACCAATCTCTTTGATGCGGAGCTGCTTGGGAGTACTCACATCCCCGAGCCAGACTCCATTCGGATCGAAAACGCTCCACTCTACGATGTCGGAATCACCCGGTGACCGGAGGGCAACCCAGAGATGGCCGTCCGAGTCTACGTTCATGCGTATGTCGTGTACCGGGTACGAGTCTGCGAAAACCAGGTGCCGCTCACGCCATTTCAGTTCTTCCCGTTGAAAGTCACTCTGCGATCTGGCCCGGAGGTTGGCCCAGTACTCCTCTAGATTCTCCTGTGTGACGGGCTCCGGCTCATAGGCCCTACCGAAACGGCGCAACACGACGCCTCCCTTGGAGACTTCCTCAATCCAGAAATCCTTGTTATCCGACACAAATGCCGTGGTGTCGTGCGCCACGGCCACAGACGTGGGACCGAACTCCACCCCAGCAAAATCCGCGAAGAAACCTCTCTCCACACCCTCTACATTCCATTCGGGTCCCGGGACCACCGCCACGGTATCGTACTTCAGGGTGGGCAAATCCAGATACGCAACGACGAAGGGGGGACGGCTTCTCCCGTTTTCGGAGGGACTCGGGCCCGTCGTCCTCCCCAGGAGGCCACCGTCATCAAAACGGCCAATCCATGACGGGGGCCCGTCTCCCGCCCCCATGGTCCGGAAGCCCGGAATCTTCTGGACCGACAGGGACTCGACGAATTCCCCGTCCAGGGTGAATCGAGAAATCCGTCCAAGCCCAGGATCGTACCCGATCAGTGTTCCATCGTCGTCCAGCCATCCCCTCCACAGTCTTCGGAACTCCCCTGGACCCTCTCCCTCCCCGCCAAAAGATCGAACATGGGCTCCGGTCCTGTCATAGACCCGGAAACCGGGTGGCCGCGTGGAGTGGACCACCACGACCCCGCCATCCGGGAGGAGAAAGGCGTTGCTTACGGAAAAGAAAAGGTAGGGCTGATCCCCTTCAACCGTCCCGATAGATAGCCTGGGGTCCTCTGACAGGCTCCAGGTTGCCCCTTGATCCCAGGTCGGACGGGCGGAGAACACGACCGGGATGCCCATAGAATCTGTGACGGTCACGCCCTCGCCCAAGGGTCCGGTCCCCCCGCAAGCCGACAAAAGAACAAGGCTCAAAGGAGCCCAGGCCCGCGGCATGCTGAGAGTGACCCTCACGGGATCGCCGGGCGAACCTCTCATCCCACCAAAACCGTCATCTGCGTCGGGCTTGGATTCATCCCGGATCGCCGCCGAGTTCAGGCAAATACTGCTCCTGGCCCGGGTCCAATTCCGCATTCGGCCCCTCACCTGGGGCCAGCGCCTTTTGGGCAATCTTGACCTGAGCCAGAGCTGTGAAACCTGAGAGAATCCCTGTATACGAGCCAATTTCGATAGCCCGAGCCAGCGGAGCGTCTCCGAGGTAGACACCCAGGCCGGGGAAGAGTAGACCAACCGCGATACCGGTGCCCAATGCAATCCATCCGGGCTTGAGCTCGCTAAGCTGTCGGCGTCTGCCCGCAATCCCCAGATACAATGAGAAGCCAACCCCGGCTAACAAACCCAACCCGGCTAGCGTTTGTGCCATGCCTAATGCGCTACGCCAAAAGGGTGCGACCCCCCAAAAGCCGAAGATCAGGAAGTTCAGTGCGCTCAAAGGGAATGCTGCCAGGAACCAGGTCGAGGCCCAGGCCAGAGCGTTTCCCGCGGTCCCCCGAAGTCGCCTTAAAAGGTCCTTGACCATTTGTGCTCCCTTTCTGCCCTCCCGACCGGCTGCGTTGAAGGACCCGCTGGGAAATCAGCGCTCACCCTTCTCACCTGAATCGCGGCGCTTATCGTCAGTTTGCATGAGCACTCCGGCCAGGACAATGAAGATGCAAGCTCCCGCCAGGCCCCAGCTATCCAAGCCACGAAGAAACCGAGCCACACGAGCGACCTGGCGGCCACGCTCTTCGAGGTCCGGAAGGACGATCGAGTCGATGAGGCCGAAGGGGATGGTGTAGTCCACGCCCTGGGACGGGGCATCCAGCGTCTCGGTGGTTTCGCTCTCGTCGAAGTCGTAGACCAGCCGGCCGGCGAGGCGGCGGCCGGACCGGGTGAGGACGCTGCCGGAGAGTGGGCCGCCTCGGTGGAGGTGGTCATTGCGTGGGAGGTCGCCCCTGCGGGGTCGGCCTTCTGCTCGGGGACGGGGCGCAGCCGGCGAGGGCGAGAAGGACCAGCGCGTTAACGAACACCCCCCCTGCTATGGTGGCTCTCGTCATGACCTGCACTCCCGGACGAGTTCAACCGCCCGGTCGCTGACCCTGGTACGGTTGGTCGTCGCGATCGTAGTCCTGCCCCCAACCGCCCTGGCGCTGTAGGCGTATTCGTAATCGTTTCTAATCGAAATCTCCTGGACCCCGGTTCTAACATAGGCGACTACCGTTCGAGCGCCTGACCCCCTCCGACTCTCCACGATCTCCACTTCGCCTCCGGAGTTGTTTCGAACCACCAGGACCCGTCTCTCCGGACACGGCTGGCCAACCGGGGCCGGTTCCTCAGCAACCTTTGGCTGGGAAGCGCAAGCTGAGGAGCCAAGGACAACCACAATAAGGAGCGAGTTTTGGAACGAATTCCGGTTCATGGCTGGTCCTATCTAGTGCCAGATGTGAGGGCCGGGATCCTCGGACTCCACATATGGAACGCGATCGCGGTGGTGGAGCTCTTTATGCTCATGTTCAGAATTCCTGTTGTGATAGTTCAGTGCTGCGCCGGCGGGTGGGAAGACCGATGGGCCTTTACTCTCCCTATTTCATGAGAGCCTGATAGATGAGGGCGCGCAGTTTCCCTTGGTCATCCAGGCCATCGGCGGGAATAACTTGCGTGAAGTAGACCACCACAAGCTCCTCTTTCGGGTCGACCCAGTAGGTAGAGTGGTAAGCCCCACCCCATCCGAATTCACCAACGGAACCGGGTTCCCCTCTGGCGCCGAGATCATTTAGCACGCTGAACCCCAGGCCAAACCCCGTGCCATTGGTCCATAAGTACGAAGCCTCAGCCAGATGATCCACCGTCATCAACTCGACGGTTTTGGGAGAAAGGAGGCGGTGTCCGTTGAAGCTACCTCCATTCAGCATCATCTGAAGAAATTTCGCGTAGTCTGTTGCAGTTGAGAGGAGTCCGGCACCTCCCGAGAAACTCTTCCTGGGACCCTCCACGTAAGCCCCTTGGCCGACCATCCCACCCGGATCCGGCGCTCGTTCTAGATCACCTTCGTCGGTAGTAGAATACACCACTGAGAGGCGATCTCTCTTACCCTCGGGGAGATAGAAATGAGTGTCCTGCATACCGAGGGGGAGGAAGATTCGGGCATGGAGATAATCATCGAGAGGTTCGCCTGAGATCCGCTCAATTAGGGCCCCCAGGATATCGGTGCTGTATCCGTAGACGAACTGCTCGCCCGGTTGGGCGTCGAAGGGGAGCGTGGCCATGCGGGAGACTGTGGCATGGATCGGTTCATCACGATGAGCGAAGTACCAACCCTGGATATCAGCTTCCTGCCAGCGGTCGCTAGCTACCCCCATGCCATAGCCGATGCCCGCTGTATGGGTGAGGAGGTCGCGGATCGTGATCGCTCGCTTCGCATTCTCCACCACGTATCCACCATCTTCCTTGGGGACCGCCACCGTGGTTTCCTGAAATTCCGGCAGGTACTTGCCCACCGGATCAGAAATGAGCAATCGCCCCTCTTCCTGGAGCATCATGACTCCCACGCTTATTAGCGCTTTGGTCTGAGAGGCGATACGGAAGATCGTATTGCTCCGCATAGGCGAAGCCGATTCCCGATCCCTTTGACCAAAGGCTTCCAGGTACGCCACCTTCCCACGTCTGGCCACCAAGACAACTGCCCCGACCAATTCTCCATCGTCCACATATTCCTGAAGAGCGTCACTCAGGTACTCTAAGCGCTCCGATGAAATGCCGATCGTTTCGGGCTGCGCTACCGGTAGCTCTTGAGCGAACGCCGCCGAATGGACAAAAAAGGCAAACAGGAACCACGACATCGGAAGCCGAGCTTTGAAAGACCTCATAGACGACCTCAGTACCTTTCTGTGTTTGGTGTAGTTGGCTTTGCATACAACGCCCCGCGGGCTGCCGGAACGGCGGCAGGCCCGCTGCAAACTGACATTCGTCCCCGGTTCTTTCTTCTAGTCTCAGTCAGTGCTTCTTCGCCACCACATGAAACAGTTGCCAATGCTTTGGGCTCCGCAGGTCCGGCGGGTCGTCCTTCTCCTCCTCGTTCATCATCTCAATCTCAAAGCCCTTCAAGAGCTCCAGGATCTCTTCCCGGGAGTGGTGCGTCCGACCCGGGAGCGAAGCCCATGTGTCGCGGTCCCCAAAGAACTGACCAGCAAATCGGCCGCCCGGGCGTATAGCCGCAACGATCCGGCTCCATAGCCCCGGAAAATCCTCCGGGCAGCAGAAGGGCAACGCGAAGCTTGCATTGACCAGCTCGCAGTCAGGCACCTGCATTTCTCTGAAGTCGACCTCAACTGTGGTCAGCCGTGACTTCAGGGGGGGAGCGGACGGTTCGTTCGGCTGGTCTATTTCTGGCATAGGCTCAATTTAGGGAAGAAGAAGCTCCGCGGCTCGATGGCCGCGGCTTCTTGGACAACCCCGCCGAACCTCTCGACACATCCGTTTAGGGATGTCGGTTAACGTTTCACGTGCTGCCGGAAGCACAGTCCGGTGCTTACCCGAAGCCACCATCTTGTACGATGCTCTTTCCGCCAAAACCGTCAACAGCGAAGGGCCGCGAACGAAGTGAGCGTGCGGCACTGCCGGCTGTTATCGGCCATGCGGAGCCCGAAAATCGGCCCAGCACTTGGCCGACGCTAGGAGGGGCTCTGAATCTCCACCAACACTTCACCACTCTCCAGGAGGGCAAGTGCATCCAATAGGGTCTGTGCGAGGATTCTCTTGAGGTTTTGGTTGGAGGTGTTCCCAGCTGTGATCCAGATCACCCTTGGAGGAGACCCGAGCCGTTCCAAGAGGCCTACGAAATCCCGGTCCTTCGTCATGACGACGTCGGCCTTCCCCCGGGCTTCGAGGAAGATCTCTTGGTCGTCGGCCCGAAGGAGAGACAGATCCCGGACAGGCACCGCGTCAAGATCGAACTCCTCCTTTAGCCAACCGCATAGGGCAGGCGGAAGTTGGGCATCGAGCCAGATCTTCACGCGGCGAGTATCGGATGATTCATGCGGCGGCTCGCAAACCGTAGAGCGGCTTCGATATCGGCCAACTCAAGGTCAGGGAGTTCCTCGATCACCTGATGGGCCGTTAGGCCTGAGGCCAGCAAGTCCAACACATCGACGACCCGGATACGCATGCCCCGGATGCATGGGCGACCCCCGCATTGCTTTGGGTCCACGGTGATACGATCGAATACTTCAGTCATGCTATCCTCCACTGTGATCGGACCCTCTGAAGATAAACAACCTGAACGCTCAGCGAACCATTCTCTTCCCGGCCGGAGTCGAATGTCAAATCGGAGAACGATCACGGTAACCGGAAGTGTTTTCGGAAAAGAACCCGAGATTGCTCCTTCTCCTCGTCGTAGCCCACAAATCCCTCCTAGGCTGAGGGTGATTGCCCACCAGTTCCATTGGGTAACGCCACGCATCCCTTTCCGAGTAAGATTGGAGCATGGCCGATAGGTCGTTACCCGGAGCCGCTTCCCTTTTGAACCGCGGCTAAGCTCCGAAAGGTCCCCGGCCTAGGGCCGGGAACGGAGTGAGCGTCCGGCATGACCGCTATTAGGCGCCATCTGGGATCCTCACTTTGAGGATCCAGCACCACACAGGAGAGCAGAGGAACACTGCAGGCTTTCAGATGTAGCATAATGGTGCTACTTTGATTTATCTAATCCCCCCCTACCGCATTCGAGGGTATCATGGTCAGAAAGGTCACGCTCCGACAAATGGGTGGTTCCGTCGGTGCCACTCTCCCCAAGGACATGGCTGACCGCCTGCATGTCCAGGCTGGGGACGAAGTCTTTGT
>CAYOVN010000074.1:0-16122 GCA_964407425.1 uncultured Gemmatimonadaceae bacterium | reverse complement strand
TGCGGCCCCGGGTGGCAATGGCCACCTGTCCGCCCTGGGGTGAGGGAGCCGCAAAGAACTCGGTCTCATACCGATCCGCCGCCACCGCCATCGGGGTCCCGCCGGCTATCCGCACTCGGAAGACATCCTGGGCGCCACTGATGTCCTCGGCGCTTGATGTGAAGTAGACCCAGGCGCCATCTCCGGACCATCCCGTCAGCTGCTCGGACCCCGACTCGTGTGTGAGCCGCAGAACTTGGCCGGAGGAGAGGTCCATGAGGAAGACGTCCTGACCCCCATTCCGGTTGGAGTTGAATGCCAGATGTCGCCCATCAGGGGAGTAGAGGGGGCGTGACTCGTGGGCCGAGTGAGCCACCAGGAGTCTTGCCGCTCCGCCCGCGGCGGGCACCGTCCAGATATCCCCTCCCGAGACGAAGGCGACCTCCGATCCATCCGGAGAGATGCCCGGCTCGTAAAAAGAGGGGGCGCCCTGTGCGGAGATTGGGGCGACGGTGGCAGTCGCGGCCAGTAGGACCGAAGCGAGGGCCCCAAGTCCGATGCGGGATGCGGGTGCGTGGATGTATCGAGCGTTCATGCATATCTCCAGATTGGTTGCTCTAGCTGAGGTCCTAGGGGTAAGGCCTCGCGGAATGAGAGGCAAGGGCAGGCGGCTCGACCAGAACGTGTCCCCCACAGGGATGCCTAGATCTCCCCGAATTCCTCCCGTATGGATTCGGTGTCCCACCCCGCATCCCGCTCTTCCTCGTCGAAATCCAGTTCCGAAAGCATGAGTTCCTCCAGGGCGGAGATCCGCTCGCGGGCGGCGCTGAAGTATGCTGTCCGGTCGTGCCTCATTTGCCCCAGATCCCTCACCGACTTCTCGTCGTGGCTGAGAAAGGTGCGACTGGAGCGAAGAACCTGGTGGGCTGGCCGGCCCAGAAATCTCAAGGCGTCCACCCCGATGCGGAGGGCCGTTTCTACGCCGTCCCGATAGATATGCTCCAATCCCTGCTCCAGGATCTCGTATGCCTCTGGCCGGCCGGCCACACGGGCGAGAATCCGTAGGTGCGGGAAATGGGTCCGCACCGCAGCGAGGATTTTCCGGACCTTTTCCTGGTCATCGACGGTGATGATGAGAAGCTGGGCGTCCTCCGCCCCGGCGGAACGGAGGAGGTCGGGTCGGGATCCATCGCCGTAGAACACCTTCAGACCGAGAGTTCTAAGGGTTTCCACCTGATCGGAATTGTATTCCAGCACTACCGGATTAACACCGTTGGCCCGGAGGAACCTCCCCGTCACGCTTCCCGTTCGGCCGAACCCGATGATGATGACACTGCCCTCCTCATCTATTTCGTCAGGTTCCCCGTCCGCAGCTTCCTTTGTGCCCAAACGGGGTTGAACCAGACGCTCGTTGAGGACCATAAGGATGGGTGTTAGAGCCATTGATGTGGCCACCACGGCAACCAGGAGGCTGATGGTTTCCGGCGGGATCACTCCCAATTGGTTGGCGAAGGAAAAGAGGACGAATCCAAACTCCCCTCCCTGTGCCAAGGAGAAGGTGAAGAGGAGATTCTGATCCAAACCCATCCCGAAGATGCGGCCCAGGATGAAGAGAACGGTTCCCTTCAGAAGGATGAGGCCTCCGACCATGAGGGCAATGCTACCGGGGTTTCTGGAGATGAGTCCGAAGTCTACCGAAGCTCCCACCGCGATGAAGAACACGGCGAGGAGTAGACCCTTGAAGGGTTCCAGGTCCCCTTCCAGTTCGTGGCGGTACTCACTGTTCGCCAGTACTACCCCGCCGAGAAAGGCGCCGAGCGCGGGACTCAGGCCTACCTGGGTCATGAGGAGTGCGATGCCGATGACCAGGAGTAGAGATGCAGCGGTAAAAAGCTCCCGGAGCCCCGTTCCGGCGATGACCCGGAATGCCGGTCGCACCAGGTAGCGGCCCGCTAGCACAATGACGACCACGGCCCCGAAGACCAGGAGGGTCTGAGACCCCGCCGACAGCCCTTCAGTCCAGGTCGCTATGTGGCTTGCGGCTTCCCCGGTAGATTCCCCGACCCCCGCAGGGACGGCGACCTCGGAGCCCGCCTCGGCCCCGTGGGAAGAAACCGCAACGGCCCCGGCCAGAAGGGGAAACACGGCGAGCATAGGAACAAAGGCCACGTCCTGAAACAGAAGGACAGAAAAGGCCGTTTGGCCTCCCTCGGACTTCATCAAGCCCTTCTCGGAAAGGGTTTGGAGAACGATTGCAGTGGAGGAGAGGGAGAGGGTCAACCCCACGGCCAGGCTGGATTGCCAGGAGAGCCCAAGTAGGATTCCGACAACGGCCACGGCGGCACTGGTGGCAGCGACCTGGAGACCTCCTGTTCCCAGGATGGGTTTCCTTAGGCGCCATAGGAGAGCTGGTTGTAGTTCCAGGCCGATGAGGAATAGCATCATCACTACTCCGAACTCGGCGAACTGAAGGACGTCCTTCCCCTCTTCCCCGATGAGCTCCAGGCCGAAGGGGCCGATAGCCATGCCCGCAATCAGATAGCCCAAGACGGATCCGAGGCCCATCCGCTTTGCGATAGGCACGGCGATGACCGCCGCCGCGAGGTAGACGAACGCCTGAAAAAAGAAGCCTTGTCCGTGCATTCCTGATTCCCCTATCCGCGAATCAAAGCGTTGAGGTCAGCATTGATCCGGGTATTGGCCTTGGCCAGCTCAAGGTCGACCTGTCCGTCTCGGATGGCCTCCAGGAGGCGGCGGTAGTCTCTTCCGTGGGCCTTCATTTCCTCTGCGGTCATCCGGTGTGTCCCATGGGCCACGAAGGGAGGAAGGAACTCCATCCCGCATAGGCGGGCGGTCTGTTCCAAGGGGGCCAACAACTCCCTCATTGTGAGGTGGCTGTGCCCCTCATGTTGGTACGCATCTTCCCGGCCCCCTGTAGTGATGACCCCAAGAAAGACTTTGCCAACCAGGGCCTTCCCCTCGCTCCCGTAGGCCCAGCCGTGTTCCAGTACCAAATCCTGCCATTCCTTCAGAATTGCGGGGGTACTGTACCAAAAGAAGGGATGGTGGAAGACCACCACATCGTGCTCCAGCAGGAGATCCTGTTCCGCCTCGATGTCGATGGCGAAATCGGGATAGCTCTCGTAGAGGTCGTGAAAGGTCACGCCGGGCAGGTCTTTTATGTTTTCAACGAGAACCCGGTTCACCCGGGATTTCTGGAACGCCGGGTGGGCGAACAGAACGAGTATCCGTTTCTTGAAGTCGGGGTTGTCCATCATGCCTCCAGGGACACAAGGGGAGCATGTATTGGGATGGTTCGGTGGACCTGTTTACCAGACGGCCCGCCGATCGTTCCGGAAATCGATGAAAGGGGAGGTCGCTGGCCAAGAGGGTGATCTTTCGGGCCCGGAGAAACTCCGGGCGAAACAACCCCCTCAGAGGGCGCTTACTGTCCCTCCTTGGGAGGCTACTGCCGGGAAAAGGACATCGCTTAGCGGTCCCGGGATGCTCCGATCCTCATAGTACTCCCGATGCAATGCGTCCATGACCTTATCCAGCCCGGACGAATCGGTGAGGGCGACAATACATCCGCCGAAGCCTGCGCCGGTGAGGCGGGCCCCGGCCGCCCCCGCCCCCAGTGCGATTTCGACCAGTGCGTCCAGCTCAGGGGAGCTGACTTCATAGTCGTCCCGGAGACTCTGGTGGGAGGCGTTCATGAGGATGCCGAAGGCAGGTCCATCCCCCTGCCAAAGGGCCTGTTCAGCCTCCAAGACCCGGTTGCTTTCCGTCACCACATGCCGGAACCGCTTCAGGAGGTTCCCGTCCAGGGTCTTTTCCGCCAACTCCACAAGGTCCTGGACCGATGTGAGTTCCAGGAGACGGGGATAGGTGAAGGGTTCCTGGGTGATCCAGCTACCCTCCCCCAGGGCCCTCCGGATCTCTCCGAGAGCCTCCCGGCACTCCCGGGTCCGCAGATTGTAGGCTTCCTGGGCCGGTCCCGACTTTTCTGCCCGAACCAGGGTGTGGGCCACCACGAACCGCCAGTCCGGCGGCACGGGTGCGTGGGTCATGCGGAGGGGATCGAACTCGATCCGGCTTGCGTGCCCCTCCCTGGCGCCGGCTGAGATCGCCTGATCCATCCCGCCTCCCTGTGTCCCTGTGTACCGCTCCGCCCGAGCCATGGATTCCGCGAACTCCAGGGTGGGGATTTCCAGATCATTGGCCTTCAGGAGAGCCTGACCCGTGGCGATAACCAGGGCCGATGAGGATGAAAGGCCGGAAGCCACAGGGAGGCTGGAGGTGATGAGGGCGTCGAATCCCCTCAACTGGTCCGCGGGCCGTGTGGCCGCGCCCCGCCCTTCGTTGGATGCTCCGCAGAACCACCGAGCCAAAGCCTGGCAGGGGGCCTGAAGGTAGTTACCCCAGTGCCCGGGGGCTTCGGTAGGGATGAGGGTGGTGATGGTGAACTCGTGCCGACCGAACTCCCCCTCCAGGTTGGCCACGCGCACGACAGTGTCGGTCCTGGGTGTGAAGAAGACCCGGATTTCCTGGCGAAGGGCCATGGGAAGGACCGGGAGGCCATTGTAGTCCGTGTGTTCCCCGATGAGGTTCACCCGGCCCGGGGCTCGGGAAAGGAAGGCGGGCCCCTCCCCTCCGAAGGCTTCCCTAAAAGCCGGCCCGGCCACCGAAAGGTCATGGTTCGATTCTGAGGGTCCCATTCTTTTTCTCCCTGGCTTCTTCACCGCGTTCGACCCGTTGCCACCCAAGGCTCCAAGCCCTACCGTCCCCGGACCTAACAACTGGACTCCGATTCTCTGGAAGGTAGATCATGAGGATACCTGCTCCCAAGTCCCCTCCGATTTTTTCCGTTTCCCTCTTGGTTCTTTCCTGCATCAACCTTCTCCCGGCCCAGGCCCCAGCCCAGGAATTGGAACTGCTCCCTGATGAGGCCGTGGTGACCCAGCACACCACCACCATCCGGGGAGAAACGGTCCGGTATACCGCTGAGGCTGGTACCCTTCCCATCCGGGCTGATGGAAGGATCACCGCAGAGATGTTCTACGTAGCCTACACCCGGAACGACGTGCCCGAGGGGACGGTTCGACCGCTCCTCTTCTCCTTCAACGGTGGACCCGGAACCGCATCCGTATGGATGCACATGGGATACACGGGTCCCCGGCGGGTGCAATACGACGACAACGGGTTCCAGCTTCAGCCGCCGGTTGGGCTGGAGGACAACCCCGAGTCCATCCTCGATGTGGCGGATATTGTCTATATCGATCCAATCGCGACGGGCTTCAGCCGGATGGTGGAGGGGGAGGAGCCCCACATGTATCACGGCACTCTTTCCGACATCGAATCGGTGGGGGAGTTCATCCGCCTCTTCATCATTCGAAAAGGTCGCTGGGCTTCTCCGAAATTTGTCATCGGTGAGAGCTACGGCACGACCAGGGCCTCTGGCCTGGCGGGTCACCTGGCTGACGCCCACCAGATCTACCTGAACGGGGTGATCTTGGTATCCATGACGGGGCTGGACGTGGAATCAGGTCCTGATGTCTCCTACGCCACCACTCTTCCCCAGTTCGCCGCCACCGCCTGGTATCATCAGCAACTCTCCTCGGAATACCAGAACCGGGACGTCGCGGACTTTCTTGGTGAGGTGGAGTCCTTCGCCCTGGACACCTACCTGCCGGCCCTGGTTCGAGGAGATCAGTTGGATCCTTCCACCCGGAACCGAATAGCAGCACAGGTGGCCGGATACACGGGCCTTTCTCCCCAGTACGTCCTATCGACGAACCTCCGCCTGAGCAGCAGCCGCTTCTGGAAAGAACTCCTCCGGGATCAGCGATTGACGGTGGGGCGGTTGGATTCCCGTTACGTGGGGATCGACATGGATGCGGCCGGAGAAACCCCCGATTACGACCCCGCCATGGCCGATTGGGACGGGCCTTTCGGCAACGCCGTGAACATCTATCTACGCCAGGAACTGGGGTTCAACCCTGATCTCCGGTACAACATCTGGGGGCCGGTGCGGCCCTGGAATCGGGACGATGGGGCCAACGTGGGTGACATGCTCCGAGGCGCCATGCAGGCCAACCCGTACATGAAGGTTCTGATTCAGGGAGGGTACTTCGACGCGGCCACGGACTACTTCAGCGCCGTCTACACCATCTCCCATATTCAGCCCGGTGGTGAGTTCAAAGACCGCTTCCGCTTCGCCTGGTACGAAAGCGGCCACATGATGTATCTGCGGAAGCCCGACCTGGCCAACTCAAACCAGGACGTCCGAGACTTCATCGACTGGGCCCTGGAGGGGAACCCGGACTACCCCTACCAAGTGAGGCCGGCGGGAGGCTGAGTCTAGAACTTCAACTCCGGGTCGTTGGCCAGTCCCGTGACTCCCACGAAGATCATCTTCGTCACGTCCTCCATGATCTCGGGGGTCAGGGTGTCCGCTGTGTCCCGGGGATCATGATAGTAGGTGCTGATCCCTGGGACCCGCCCGCTGGTTCCGAAGCTCATGGTTCGGAATCCGGCCCGCTGGAAAATGACGGAATCACTACGAGGCCGGCCGTTGGAGACTCTGGCTTCGGAGGTTCGAAGGGGCCGATGGAGGTAGGCTTCGTTGGCTGCCTCGAAGTGACTGTAGATCTGGGGATAAGTCAGACCGCCTCCCACGGATAAGCCCGTTCCGTGCCCCACCATATCCAGATTGAAGAACATGACCGTCTTCTCCTTGGGGAAGACCGGCCGTTTCGTGTACTCCGCACTCCCGAGGAGACCGCATTCCTCCCCGCCAATGAAGAGGAAGAGGATGGAGCGTTTGGGAGGCACGGGTGACGAGGCCAGAGCCTTGGCGGCCCCCATGATGTCAGCAACACCCGAGGCGTTGTCCAAGGCCCCGGGCATAACCACACCGAGGTACCCCACAGCATCCAGGTGCCCGCCCAGGATGATGACTTCGTCCTTCAGGGTTGGGTCGCTACCCTCGATGATCCCGACCACATTGGCGGCCCGCCCCTCGGGATGTCTCACCAACTCCGCGGAGATGGTGGCCGTTTTTTCCATTGCGAAGGAGGCCGGCTCCAGGCTCCCTTGCATCTCCTCGAGGACCTCCGAATGGGTCTTCCCGGTTTCGAAGAAGAGGTGCTCCGCCACATGCGTGTCCACATGGGCGTACACCAGGCCTTCATTGAAGGAGGTGTTGGGGTTGGCCAGCTTCCCGATGTAGAGGAGGCCTGCGGCGCCATGTCTCTTGGCATTGTCGAGTTTGAATTGGTGGTAGCTGTAGGGGACCCACTGAAGGGTGATGTCCTCATCGTCCCCGGCGTAGGGAGTGTTGGCGTCGATGACGACGATTTTCCCTTGGACGTCCATTCCCTCGTAGTCGTCATAGCCCAGTTCCGGAGCCGTGATGCCGAATCCGACGTAGATGACTTCGGCCGTCACCGTACCGGAATCAGAGTTGGTCCCCGGGTAGTAGTCGTCGGGAAAGGAGTAGTTTATGGCCAAATTCTCCCCGCCTGATTCCATCTGGATCGACAGGGTCCCGGCGTTTTTCATGTCGCTGTAGGGCATGTCGAACATCTGGAAATATGTGCCGTTGTCCCCGCCGGGTTTGATTCCCCATGCTTTCAGGTTGTCCGCGACCCACCCCGCCACCTCCATGTATTCCGGTGTCCCTGAAAGGCGTCCCCGGTATTTGTCGCCGCTTATCTCATCCACATAGTCCATGAGATCGTGGCTGGAGATGGAATGGAGGACACCCAGGAAGGCATCCTCCTGACCCGGGTCTGGAAGCCAGCTTCGCCCCTGGGCAGAGAGAGGAAATGCGGTGCTCAAGGCCAGGAGAATGCAGGCTCCCGTGGCAAAAAAAGTTCTCATCTTGGTATTCCTCAAACAATGGAAAGAGATGGCGGCCCCAGCGTTCCAGGAGGGTGCTTGAAGTACGTCCCCTTCCGGATATCCTGGACCTCCACCGTGATCTGCAGCTCGAGTTCTTCGGGAACGGACGCAAAGTGGGCCCGGATCAACTCCAGAGCTCCGGTTCCCACGGCCTGTTTGGTTTCCATGGGCCGACCTTCGAGGAACCGGAGGTCGAGGTGGAGAAAAGCCGACTCCCCTTCTCCGTTCCCCAACACCCATTCTTCCATCATCCGCCACCGGCTCTTGCAGTTCCCGATTTTGATACCGCCTCGAGACTGGAGGAGGCGATGGAGATCCAGAAGCAGGGCCGGATCGTTGGCCCATTCGTCCAGATTCGCCGTGTATTCGAGTGTGAGATGCGGCATGGTGGCTCCCATCAGAAATGTGTTAGGAGCATAAGATCTGATGTAAATGGGCGTGGGGCCAGGGGTCCTCTAGTTGTTTTTCTTCATCCGGTAGGTCGTTACCATGGTCGCTCCGAAGACCTGTCGTTTTCCGGGCCTTGGCAGTGGCCGTTCTGAAGCGTGCTCGATGCAGAGAATCCGGCTGAAAGGGCTCTCAATCCAGAGGCCTACCAGTCGGTCCCCGGCCTTCGATGTATAGGGCGGATCCGCGAAGGTGATATCGTAGGGGACGGCACCCGGCTCCAAGCCCTCCAGGAAAAGGAAGACGTCCTTTTTGAAAAGGCGGGTCCACTTCTTGACCCCCAGTTTTGCCAGGTTTGCCTTGAGAGCGTGAAGAGCCGGGGGGCCCTGTTCAACAAAATCCACCGACGAAGCCCCCCTGGAGAGGGCCTCCAGCCCCAAAGCTCCAGTGCCGGAGAAAAGGTCCAGGATCTTCGCCCTTGGCAGGTCTTCCTCAAGGCTCGAAATCCAGGCGTTCCGGGTTTCTTCCTTGGTTGGCCGGACTCTATTCCCGGGGGAGACCAGATCTTCACCGGCCCATTTGCCTCCGACGATTCTCATGCTCTCACCGTCCCGTGTCCCCCCTGAGCGCCGGGTGTCATCGGTTGGCCACCCACTCGCGGCACAGATCGATGACCCGGTCGATGTCGGCTTCATTGTTGTAAAGGCCGATAGACATGCGGAGAACGCCTCGACGAATGGAGAGTTTCACCCCGTTCCGAGTGAGGTGCTCGTGGAGTTCGTTCATTGCAGGATCGTCCGCGTCGTAGTGTCGCCCCCCGCCGCTCTCCCCCACGGCTACGATGTGGGCCAGGTGGGGCCCGGGCGCACCACCGGCCACCGGAAGTCCCAACTCACTGAGGCCCGAGGCCAATCCGGCTGCCAATCCCCGGACGTGGGGTTCGATCTGGTCCATACCCACGGCGTGGATCAGATCCAGGGAGGCCTCCACCGCTGCCAGGCCAATATAGTTGTAGTTGGAGAGCTCGAAGCGGAGGGCTCCTGCCTTGAAGTCCAGCGCTCCGTCACCGATGGCGGTTTCGTGGGCATCGGGTCCCAGGTCCATTCCATACCGGGCTACATGCACCGGGTTCATGGATTCGGCCAGATCCCTGCGGACGTAGAGAAAACCCAGGCCGTAAAAGGACAGAAGGGACTTCTGCGTGCCCAGAGCTACGGCGTCGACCTGCAGATCTCTCACTGCGGTCCGTATGGATCCGGCCGATTGGGCCGAGTCCACCAGTGTATGGACACCCTTAGCCCTGGCCCCCCTGGCAAGGGCGCCCAGATCGGTGACGAATCCTGGGGAGAACGTAATGTGGGATACCGTGGTCAGGCGGGTTCGTTCGTCCATGGCATCCAGGAGACGACCCACTGGTATTCCGCCGTCTTCCGGAGCGATCTCACGGATCTCCACCCCCTTGGTCTCCCTCAGGTTATACCAGAGGAACACGTTGTTGGGATGCTCCAGCTCGGGGCAGAAGACCACGTTGTCACCTGCCTGCCAATCAATGCCTGAGGCAAAGAGGTTCAACCCCTCGGAGACATTCTTGGTTATGGCGATCTCTTCCGGATCCGCGCCGACGAGTCGGGCCACATGGTTCCGGACCCGTTCGGCCTGGGCGTGAAGGTCCGCCTTCACCGCCCGGCCCATGACCCGTTTTTCCAGGTGCTCCATGGCCGCGTCTCTGGCGGGGGCGGGCATGAGGCCGTTCAGGGATACGTCCAGGTAGACCTGGTTCTCCACTCCGGGAAAGAGCTTTCGAGCTTCGGAAATCGTCATGGATTCAGGCATGGTTTCTAGTCAGGGCCTTCGGGCTATTGGTTCCAGGGTTCGAACTGGGTCGACGGGTCAGCGATGGGCCTCACGCCGCCGCCTCTTCTGGGGGGAGATTCCCCCGCTCAGAATGGGCGACGATGGCAGTGCCAACCATGTCTCCCATGACGTTTGTGGTCGTGTTGCCCATGTCCACCAGGCGATAGATTCCGCCCACGATGGCGGCCACCTCCAGGGGCAGGTTGAATGCCTGTACAAAGATGAGGGCTATCACCAGGCCACCTCCGGGGATTCCCCCGGACCCCTCTGAAAGAAGGAGTCCTACCAGGAGGATGGTGACCATCTGGGAAAGAGTGAAGTCTATCCCGGCGGCTTGAGCTGTAAAGACCAGGACCGCCGAAAGCATGATGGAGGTTCCGTCCTTGTTGATCTGGGCTCCCAGGGGAAGGGTAAAGGAATAGACAGCCCGAGGAAGCTTGATCTTTTCCGCCATCTCCAGGGCAACCGAGAGGGAGGCCAGGCTGGAGGTGGTGGCGATGGTTGTCGCCCAAAGGGGGCCCGTGCCCTTGAGGAACTTCCATGGCCTCCGGTCCGTCAGAAGGACTAGGAGGACCATATAGACGCCCATCATCAGGAGCTGCGTACTCCAGACCCCCAGGAGGAAGCGGGCCATGGGGCCGAACAGCTCGGCTCCGTACCGTCCAACCGTCACCGCCATGAGAGCGCCGATTCCGATGGGTGCCACCCAGAGGATGCCGTCCACCAGCTTCCGGAAGAGGGCGGCCAGGGCCGCGTAACCTCGCCGCAATAGGTCCCGAGGTTCTTCCGGGAGGAAGAGGGTGGTGATGCCGAGGAACACGGCTACCACTACAAGCTGGGCCACATTTCCTTCCGTGAAGGCTCGGAAAATGTTGGTGGGAATGAGTTGGAGGAGGAGGTCCGACACCGCGGGCACGGCTCCGATGGCCTCATCCACCTCTCCTGTCAGAACCATCCCGACACCGGGACGAACCAGGTGCATGGCGGTGAGGCCGAGGGTCAGGGCGGTGGCGGTTGTGATCAGGTAGTATGAGACGATCTTCACCGACAGGCGGCCGAAGGTCTTCAGGTCGGTGAGGGCTGTCAGGCCCGCCAGCAGGTTGAAGAACACCAGGGGGATGGCGGCCATCATCAGGAGCCGGATGAATAGGTCTCCAAGGGGCTCCACCAGGACAGTCTTCTGTCCGAAAACGACACCAGCTCCGGCCCCGACCACCATACCAATCAGGATTCGGGTCCCGAGGCCAAACCGGGCCTTTGGTCCCTCCCCAGGAGGTGGGCCTTCCGAGGATCCGGAGGCCCCTTCGAACCGGACGGTCACGACGGATCAGCCCCGAAACCAATGGACCTCAGGTATTCCCCGGCTCGCTCCATCAGAATCTCGTAGTACCGAGTGGCGTTCCCCGCCGTGAGGGGAATGGACTCATCCAGGGGGGCCGGATTACCCTCCAGCACCTCTCCGTTCGGCCGGATCGTATGGCCGATGTTCCACATGAACCCAACCACGGGTTGGTACGTTCCGGGGAAGAAGAGGGTCTCCTCCCACTCCCACGTGTTGGAGTAGCCCCCAGGGGGCATCCCCATGATGTGCCCCAGGTCATTGTCTGCCACGATACTGATGAACTGATCCAGGTGGGACCCACCGTTCGGCCCTAAGAATACCACCAGGGGGCCGCGGAAGTGGACGGGGGCCGGCTGGAGAACTCCGTCCGAGTCTTTCGGGGCATGCGCCAGCTTGAAGGGCACCGGAACCGTCACGGAATCGCCGTTCTCCAGGGCTGCGACCAGGTCGTTTTCGATCCAGTCCATGAGCCAGGTTCCGTCGTCCACCGTTTCGGGCCCACCCCCGTCGTAGATCCGCTGTGCTTCGAAATCCTCCCTTTTGTCCTGGACAAACGGTTCAATCACGTCGCTAAGACGGAGGGTTCCAAAGGTGGTTTTGAAGGGCTTCGGCTGGATCCTCTGGACGGCATAAGCCCCCAGGGAGCCACCCCCGCTTCGAGTGGCGTCGAAGATGATGGCGTGGTCCAGGAGGCCATTCTCCTCTCCGAAGGCCACCAGCCGGTCCACGTCTTCAAGGAGGCTGGACGACTCGAAACGGTGCCACTGGAGGATCAGGTTTCGCTGACCTTCAGAAGGGAGGTACAGATCGTAGGTGGGGGTGCTCCATTCGATCTCGTAGCCGGGGTAAGCCGGTTCGGTTGTTCCGGTCCATGAGAGGGATTCGGTCTCAAAGTAGGGGAGTGAGGTCGTGATCCGGCTTCCATCCGCCCTCTCGATCACCAAATCCAACACTTCTCCGATGAAGGTCGGGGGAAGGAGGGCCGTCCTGAGGGACAAGGCCTCGGCAATCTTCCATCGCAGGCCGGGAATACTCGAGTACCGGAAATAGGGTACCAGGGTCTCTTGCAGGTCCTCGCTCTGGATTCCGTTGATGGCCACTACCCGGTCACCGATGGCAAGCTTCTCAAACTCGGGCTCATCCACGGCATTGGCGTCTGAACCGACTTGAGAGGCTACATCCGAAACGAAAAACCCGCCCTCCCCAAAATCAGGGCGAAATCGGACCGGTGCCTCCAGGGCATCCCCTACCTCCGGGCCGCTCCAGACCTCGAGCCCATCGGTGAAGGTTGGGCGGAGGCCCGAGTCCACCAGGCCTACCGACAGGTGCCGGTCTCTCCGGGCATTGCTGAGTCGGAGGAGTGCGTCGAAGAGCTCGTCCTCCGTTTCCGCTCCCACCACGTCGCCCCTCAGCCTTTCCATCTCCTCCAACGGATCGAAACCCAGGGCTTCCTTTTTCGGGACGGAGAAGGCTGTTCGCCGGGCGGTCATGGCCAGGATCGAATCGAAGAGAGCCTCCCTCATCTCCGGCGTGCCGGCAGGTCCTAGCATCTGGGAAGCGTCGGAGCTGCATCCGGTCAGGCAAAAGAGGAGAGTCAACAGCCACAGAGATGAACGGAGGGTGGGGCGACGGTTCATGAAGCTGTTTTCCCTTTCGAGAATCCACCGAGTTCTGAATACAAGGAGAGAAGCTGAACTTCTTCCAGTCGAGGGGCAAGCAACCAGCGGTCACCGGATCTTAGGCAACGGGACCGTTATTCGACCAGTGGATGGTCCGGTGGTTGGTCGGGTACCGAGGTCTTCGATCGGGGTGGTGGCCAATTCGGCTCAGGGGGGAAAGATTGGATAGATGAGTTGTCCTCCCACTGGGAGGTCCAGGCACGCCTTTTTTTGTAGTCAGAACGGAGCTCCATGGCCAGCTATAAAATCGCCGTCATCCCCGGTGACGGTATCGGATACGAGGTTGTTCCAGAGGGGATCAAGTCGTTGGAAGCGGCGGCCTCCCGTTTCGGCTTTTCGTTGGAATGGGACGAGAAGGACTGGAGTTGTGACCGCTATGTTCAGACGGGCAGCTTCATGCCGTATGATGGGATCGAGACTATCCAGGAGCATGACGCCATCTTTCTGGGGGCTGTCGGAGATCCCCGGGTCCCGGATCACATTTCCCTCTGGGGTCTTCTAATTCCCCTTCGCCGAATGATGCGGCAGTGGGTGAATTTGAGGCCCGTTCGTCTCATGCCCGGGATCCCCTGTCCCCTGAGGGACCGGGGCCCCGAAGACATCGACTTCATCGTGGTTCGAGAAAACAGTGAAGGAGAATACTCCGAAATCGGAGGGCGGAGGGATGAAGGGGGGCGGTCGGAGCGGGCCGAGCAACTCACGGTGTTCACCAAGATCGGTGTGGACCGGATTCTCCGGTACGCCTTCGACCTTGCCCGGAGCCGTCCCGAGAAGCATCTGACCTCGGCGACCAAGTCCAATGGCATCATGCACACCATGCCCTTCTGGGACGAACGGTTCCGAGCCATTGCCGAGGAATACCCGGACGTTCGGGCCGATCAGTACCATGTGGACATACTCGCCGCCAACTTTGTGTTGCACCCGGACTGGTTTGATGTGGTGGTGGGGAGCAACTTGTTCGGTGATATCCTTTCGGATCTGGGTCCAGCGATCGCGGGCACGATCGGCATCGCCCCGTCGGCGAACCTGAACCCGGAACGGGAGCACCCGTCCATGTTCGAACCGGTCCACGGGTCGGCGCCGGATATCATGGGGAAGGGTGTGGCAAACCCGATCGGTCAGATCTGGTCCGGAGCATTGATGCTGAAGCACCTGGGTGAAGAGGCTGCGGCCTGGACAGTGGAGCGGGCCATAGAGAAGGTTCTCCAGGAGCCGGGTCTTCGAACCCGGGACATGGGGGGGACGGCCACGACTCGGGAGCTTGGGGACGCCATAGCCGAAGTGGTAAGGGAAGTCTGATTTCAGAGGACGTCTACAAAGGAATTACATGAACACCTTTTCCGAGCTTTTCCAAAGGTGGATGGAACTGCAGGAGCCATATCCGGGGCTGCGTGCCCTGGAGGTGATTCTAATCTTCCTGGTTCTGGCAGCCCTGGTGGATCGCCTCATCACCGGGATCGTATCCCGGATGGCGGCTCGAACCCAGACCGACCTGGACGACCGGATTCTGGCCATCCTTCATCGCCCCGTATTCACTTCCGTGGCCCTCATGGGCGTGATTCTGGCGGTTCATGAGTTCGACCTGGCCCCGAACCTCAGCCTCTTCACGCTCTCCATAGTGAAGACATTCCTCATCCTGATCTGGATGGTGTTCTCGCTCCGGTTTTCGCGTCTCGCACTGGGTGCTTTCAAAGACCGGCCCGAGCGGTTCGACTTTGTTCAGCCCACCACCGAACCCCTTCTCCGAAATGCAATAGCGGTGGTTCTCTTCCTTGCCGCCGCATACGCGATTTTGGTGGCGTGGGAGATCGAGGTCACTGGCCTGGTGGCCTCGGCGGGAATCGTGGGTCTTGCACTCAGCTTCGCCGCCCAGGACACCCTGGCGAATCTCTTTGCTGGCGTGGCGATTATGGCGGACAGGCCCTACACGCTTAGCGACTACATCATCCTCGACAGTGGCGAGCGGGGTGAGGTGACGCATATCGGACTTCGGAGCACCCGCCTCCTCACCCGGGACGATGTTGAGGTCTCCATTCCGAACAGCGTCATGGGAGCGGCCAAGATCGTGAACGAGGCGTCCGGGGTCCCAGACAGATATCGAATAAGGGTAGCCGTGGGGGCCGCCTATGGCTCCGACATTGATGAAGTCATGGCTGTCCTCCATAAGGTGGGAACCGATCACCAAGAAACTCGGGGGGACCCAGAGCCCAGGGTCCGGTTCAGGCGTTTCGGGGAGTCAAGTTTGGATTTTGAGCTTCTCTGCTGGATCGGTGAGCCGGCCGATCGGGGCCGGGTCGTCCATGAGCTCAACTGCGAGGTCTATAGGAAGTTTGCCGAGGCCGGTATCAGCATCCCCTTCCCGCAGCGGGATCTTTATATCAAGCAGATGCCGCCGAACCAATAGTCAGGCTCCCAGTACCGAGGCCTGGAGTGCCCGTCTCCAGGTCCTTCTCCTCGGCCTGGAAACCCCCCATGCCATCCCCCCGTAGGGTGCAGAGCTTTCGCACACATAAAGGGGTGAGATGTCATGGCCGAGATCACCAACGAGATTCGGATCGCTTTCCGGAGTCTGACCAAACAGCCGGGCCTCGCCATTCTGTCCGTTCTGGCATTGGGGATGGGCATCGGGTTTACGGCCATCATGTTCAGCATCGTTCATGGTGCGCTGTACCGGGGACTCCCTTTCCCGGATGGGGACCGGATCCATGCCGTACTGGCCACGAATCCCGAGGAGGGGATCGACCAGACCTCCATCTCCGTTCATGACTACATGGATTGGCGGGACCAGCAGAGCTCCTTCGAGGAGTTGGCGGCGTACTACACTGGGACCATCAACCTCACTGCCACTGAAGGCCCGAGGCGCTACGACGGGGCCTTCATGACCGCTAGCGCATTCAGGGTCCTTGGGGTCCAGCCCTTTCTGGGCCGGTCCTTCCGGGAAAAAGGGATTGATTGAAGATGCCTCAAACGGCACCC
>CAYOVN010000073.1:0-16262 GCA_964407425.1 uncultured Gemmatimonadaceae bacterium | reverse complement strand
TCCATCCTCGTTTCGGATCCTCAAAGCTTCATGGGGACTGGGCCCAGGAAGGAATGATCCCCCTGCTAATCCTCTCTCCCGGGAAAGAGATTCAATCCCCCGTTGGATTGGAGCCGATCCTGTACTCCGAACCGCTCCAGGACCGGGATACCCCTCTCGAAATCGAAATAGGTCATCTGCTGAAGGCGCCGGAGGGAGCCCCGCCAGCCCAGGTAGGCTTCCAGGAAGTTCTCGGCTGTATCCGATTCACGCCGGAGAGTCAGGATAAGATCCAACCCACTCATGGCCCCATCTTCGTACCGCTGAAGACTGGTTTCCGAGCTACCCCGGGCCAACTCCAGGTTCTCTTGCATGGCGAAGGTCCGGCTCTCCCGATCCTGAACGTTGAGAACCTCGTTCCGAACGTTGGAAACGATCTGAATCTCCGTTTCCTCCTGCCGAAGGAGTGACTGTTGAATGCCGATCTCACTCGATGCGATGCGGGCCTTCCGCTCCCCCCAGTCCCAGATGGGGACTTCGGCGGTCACGTTTACGGTGTAGGAGTTGTCCGGATCCACCCAAAGGTGGTCAAATTCGTCATCTCGCCTCTCGCGCCCATAGCTCATGTTCAGGTCCAGCTGGAAACCGCCGCGGCTCTTGGTGCCCTCCAGGCGGATTTCGCTGTTCCTGAGAGACATCTCCAACTGCCTCATCCGGGGAGTCAACTCCGTGGCGTATTGAACGGCCTGGTCGATGTCCACGGGAACGGGGTCCAACTGGAAGACCGGAATGATGGTAATTGAATCCGTGTCCGCCAGACCGAGGTTCCGTTTTACCGAAGCCGCATCCAGCCGGAAGGAACTTTCCGCTGACTGAACATTCTCCAGAGCGTTTGCCAACTCCACCCGGAGTTGGTCCAACTCAATGGCCCTTGTCGAATCGGTTTCGACCATTCCCGCAGCCATACCGAGGGCTCTTTCCAGATTCCCAGCCAGGTCCAGGTAGATTTCCCGTATCATCCACTCTTCGAAAAGGTCGTCGTAGTCCTCGGAAACGTTGTCCACGATATCCACCACGTCTCCGTAGAACTCCAGTTGGCTTCCCTCCAGGCTCATTTCGGCCTGTTCCAGGTCGTTCTTCAGCCCGTTTGGTTGGAACAGTGGCTGGTTATAGGAGAGGTAATACCTGTTGTAATACGAGACGTCATGGACGCCATCATCGTCGATCTGGCTGTAGCGGTACATCCGGTTCTTGAATGAAAGGTCGCCGTTGGTGGGATAACCAAAGAGCATGACCGGTTGGGACACAGAAAGCTCACCTTCCCAGCGCCGGGTATTCTCCTGAATAATCTCATCCTTTTGAAGCTCGGAGTTCCACTTGGGCTCTGAGGTCAGACGGAATGCAGGAACCGTGAGGTCCAGATCCACAGAGGATTTCAACCGGGCCTGCTCGGCCTTGAGATTGTACTGCTGTCGTTGAACATCCAGGTTCAGGCGGCGGATCTGATAGCTGGTGCTCAGCGTCAACTCCACCATGCGCTCCGGGGTCAGCTCGATGACCTGGGGCCCGGTCTGGCCAAGGACTTCCCCGCTCGGAAGAAGGAAGCCCAACAGGGCAATGGCTGGAAGAGCCAAGATCCTCCCACCCCACCACACCCTTGCCGCTCGACGGGGTCCAAAGAAGCGTCGCCTAATTTTCACTTTCATTCCTGCCCTCCAGTGAGCCCATTCTCCGGCACCCAACCCTCCTCCCGGAACCAGTCCAGAAGGGGTTCGCCACGCTCAAAGCTGAAAAAAGTCTGCTGCTGTAATCGGCTGAGGGAGCCTTTCCAACTCACATATGCTTCAAGGAAGTTCTCTGCCGTATCCGTCTCTCGACGAAGACCGAGGAGGAGATCCAGGGCTGTAATGGTCCCCTCCCGATACCTCTGAAAATTCGTTTCCGAGATTCCCTGGGCCAGCTCCATGTTTTCCCTCATGGACATGGTTCGCTGCTCCCTGTCTCGAACATTCAGGACCTCGTTCCGGACATTGGAGACGATTCGGATCTCGGACTCCTCGATCCGGAGTTCTGTCTGGTCGAGCCCGATCTCACTCGCCTGGATCCTGGCCCTCCTCTCTCCCCAATCCCAAATGGGGAGCTGGGCGGTGACATAAACCGTGTAGCTGTTATCAGGATCCTGCCAAAGCTCGTCGAAATAGTCGTCCCGCACCTCACGGCCGTAACTCATATTGAGGTTGAGGCGAAAACCGCCCCGGCTCTTCGTTTGGTCCAACCGGATCTCCTGGTTTCGGAGGCCGATAGCCAGCTGCCGCATCTGGGGCGTAAGACCCATGGCGAAATCGGTGGCTTCGAACATGTCGACGGGAACCGGGTCCAGCTCGTACTCCGGCTCGAAGACGAGTGAATCCTCCAGTGACAACCCGTACTCACTCCTCACATAAGAAAAGGACAACCGGATCGAGCTCTCCGTGCTCTGAAGATTCTCCTGGGCGTTGGCGAGCTCGACCTGAATTTGGTCCACTTCAATGATCCGGGTCGAGTCGACCTGAGCAAAAGCCAGAGCCAGGTCCAGAGCCCTTTCCAGTTGGTCCACCTGACTCAGCCGAAGAGTCCGGCGGTAGTATTGCTCGAATAGTTGATGGTACCCGTCATCAACACCCTTAACGATGTTGACCACGTCGCTATAAAAACGCAGCTGGGTACCTTCCAGGGACAGTTCCGCCTGCTCCAGGGAATTCTTCAAGGAGTTGGGCTGGAAGAGGGGCTGATTGTAGGAGAAGTAGTACCGGTTGTAGTAGGTAACCGACGACTCTCCGTCATCGTCCATTTGATTATACCGGTACATCCGGTTGTTAAAGGAGAGGTAGCCGTTGGTGGGGTACCCGAACAGGATCACCGGCTGGCGAATGGAGAGCTCTCCCTCCCACCGCCGAGTGTCTTCCTGAATGATCTCGTCCCTCCCCAGGGCCGCGTTCCACTTCGGCTCCGAGGTCCTCCTGAAAGCCGGGGCGATGAGCTCGAGATCGACCCGAGACTTCAGCCTGGCCTGCTGGGCCTTGAGATTGTACTGCTGTCGTTGAACATCCAGGTTCAGGCGGCGAATGGTGTAGCTGGTGCTCATGGTCAACTCCACCATGCGCTCCATCGTCAACTCGATGATCTGCGGGGCTTCCTGGGCGGATATCCCCCTCGAGGGATGGACCGCCCCCCCCAGGGCGAGGGTCGTCAACCAACAGCCCACAGAAACAGCCCGGAGTAATATTCCACGGGCTGCTCTTCGGACGAGCTGACGGACCGATTTCAGGGCCCGCTGGGCTTGGGCGATCGACGTTATTCCAAGGCTCATAGATCGGACCATCCGGAGGACGGCCGTTGAGTGAACATTCTTCCCTATTCCCACACTAGTGGAACAGGTGTTTCTCAGGAAGATTGTTCTGTAAGAAGTCGGTATGGGGAGTGTCAGAAGGCGTACGCCAGACCCAATTCGATCTCTTTGAAGGCCTCCATGCCGCAGTAGGGTTCGTACGGGGGCGGGTCTTCCCCGGAGCAGGTGCTGAAATTCACCCAGTGGAGCCCGAAGGCTCCCGTAAGCATCACGGGCACCTTCGCTACGGGCGTCACCGCCGCCGTGAAGAGGGCCGCAAACCCGATGATCCCGGCGTTGGGAGCAAGAAGGTCCGCCTCTAGCCCTGATTCCACCCCAACCGCCTCTGCGGCCAGAGAGTTGAAGCTCAGACCTCCACCCAGGCCCAGGCGTAGTTGCTCCCCGAGATCAGGAGCCACCATCAAGGTGGTTCTTAGTCCCGAGAAGGTCGTGGCGGTTTCCGTGATTTCCCCCCGGCAGTTGATCCTCTGAGAGTACTGATCACAAACAGTACCCTCTTTTCGGAGGTCTTCCGCGACCCGGTGATAGGACACCCGGGCCATAAACATCTCGGCAAACTCCCAGGTTGCCGCGACACCAAAACCACTGGGTCCCGGAAGTTCCTCATGATCAGAACTTGTCCAGGTGGCAAAAGCCCCCAGTTCCTGGAAAATCTGTTGGGAGGTCAGGGGTGAGGGGTAGGTGACCGCAGTTAAAAGGGCTAAAGAAACCCCAAAAAAAATCGAAAGGTTGAGCTTTTTCATCTTATGACCCGTAGTCAGGAACGGCTCCGAATGGCGCCCGTGAAAGTTGCGTCGGCCCCCGGTAGGAACACCCATCAAATGGTGTGCCAGGAAAATGCATCGGCCCCGACCCTAGGACTCGGTGCCGTCCCAGCAGAAGGTGCACACGTTCTCTCTGGGCAGGCCGATGGCCTCGATGAGGTCATCGAGCCGCTGGTACTTGAGGGTAGTCAGGCCGAGGCGGGCCCGGATTCCCTCCACCATTGCGCAGTGGGGTTCCCCATCCGGATCGGTGTATTTCCCAAGGTCCGAGGGTGGGCCTCCTTCCAGCTCCTCCACCGCCCGCCGGCCGGCCAGATCCAACTCGGATCGGGAGCGGGAGAAGTTCAGGAACTTGCACCCAAAAACCAGAGGTGGGCAGGCCGCGCGCATGTGTACTTCCTGGGCACCGTAGTCGAAGACCCGGCGGATGATGTCCTGCAGCTGAGTTCCCCTGACAATGGAATCCTCACAGAACAGAATCCGCTTCCCTTCGATCAGGTCACGGATGGGGATCAGCTTCATCCGGGCGACCAGATCCCGAACCCTCTGGTCCTGAGGCATGAAGCTTCGGGGCCAGGTAGGGGTGTACTTCACGAAGGGCCGCCGATAAGGGATCTTGGCCTGGTTCGCATACCCGATGGCGTGCCCGACCCCGGAATCCGGGACCCCCGCTACCACGTCCACCTCCACATCGTCCCTTCGGGCCAGGGCTCTGCCGCAGGCGTAGCGAACCGATTCAACGTTGGCCCCCTCATAGGTGGAGGCCGGGTACCCATAGTAGACCCAGAGGAAAGCGCAGACCTGCATCTTGTCCCCGGGAGCCTTCACCTGCTCAACACCTTCTTCGGTGAGTCGAACAATCTCCCCCGGACCCAGATAACGGTCCGTTTCGTACCCCAGATTCGGGAGGGCACAGGTCTCGAAGGTTACGGCTCGGGCTCCATCCTTCTTTCCCACGATAAGAGGAGTTCGCCCCAGCTTGTCCCTGGCGGCATAGATCCCCTCGTCGGTGAGAATGAGAATGGAGCAGGACCCTTCGATCTGATCCTGGGCAAACTCGATCCCTTCCGCGAAGGTTGTCCCCTGGTCAATGAGGTGTGCTACCAGCTGAGTAGGATTGACCTCATTTCCTGTCATCTCTGAGAAATGCACGCCTGTCCTACTTAGAGCTTTTTGAATGAGCTCTTCCTGATTGCCCACCTTCCCCACGGTTACGATTGCATAGGCCCCGTGGTGGGAGTTGATCAGAAGAGGCTGGTCCTCGTAGTCGCTGATCACTCCAATCCCCATGGGCCCGCTCATCCGAGGGAGATCGTCTTCGAATTTACTCCGGAACTGGGTGTTGGAGATGTCGTGGATGAACCGTGTAAAGCCCTCGCCGTTTTTGACTGCCATCCCTCCTCTCAGGGTGCCGAGATGGGAATGGTAATCGGTGCCATAAAAAAGATCCGGCACACAGTCTTCTTTGGAAACCACGCCAAACACTCCGCTCACGACAGAGCTCCTTGATTAGGATCACGGTTCAGTTCCGGCCTCAGGCTATGGCTCCGACCCGGCTGTCGCCAGGGGTGGGGGAAAAGATGTCTTTTCTGACCACATTCCTGCTCACCGCCCAACAAATTCCGCCTCCCCCCAAAGGCGAAGTTCAACCTTGAGGGTACCGGGGTCCCCCGATCCGCCGGATCCGACTGAGAGGTTTCGGGGCCCGGAACCCACGACCAGGAAACCGCCCTCCAACGGAACCGATCCAACCCTTTGCCACTGAGGGGAGTAGACCCACGCCTCATCACCTCCCGAATAAACCAGAGCCTGCCCGTCCTCCAATCGAATCGGGATCTCCATTCGATTCACCCCATCGAGTTCCAGTATCACACCATCCACCGTCGCACCTTCGGCGGTGAGGATGAATCTCATGGGCTGTTCACTAACTGGATTTTCGAAGGAGAAGGATTGAAAACTCGGCTCTCCCGGTTGCCGCTCCCTGATTTCATACCTGAAGACCTGAGGGTAGATCTGGAACAGATTCCACCCGTCCTCGCCAACCTCTTCCAGATGGAATTCGTTGCTGATGTCCTCCATCCGGAACTTCTGGTCCGGGGAGAAAGCATCCATCATTCGGGCTTCTTCCCACATCCCGATGAGCCGGAGCACCTCATCCGACCGACCATTCCCTTCGATGGATTGGAAGGAAGTGACAAAAGCGTAGCCGGCGTCAAAGGCGGCTGATCGAGCGAGCATCCACTCGATGTCCTCCACGGAGGTCTCAGGCTGCATTCGGAACCACCCCAGCATGCCGGGCATCATGTTTCGCCGGAAGTAGGCCTGGTTCTTCAGACGGTACTCGGTCTGGCTCTCCCTGAAACCGGCATACCACGGCTCTCCCCAATTCATCCGGGAGTAGATATGCCAGAAGTAGTGGGATGTCCGGCTGGCATCTGCGATGAAGTGGTCCCGGATGTTGTCATCGAGTCCATCGTACCAGGCGGTGGTGAAGAGGATCTCGCCGTAGTTCCCCATCCCCGTGGAGCGGTTCCCCTCCAGCCCGTCAAAGGAGATTTGCCTCAATCCCGTGCTGTTGAAGAGGTCCGCCAGCGTCCCGGCCATCTCCTGGCTTAGTTCAGGATTCGTGAGGAACACCCTATAGGCGTGATCCGCCAGCTTTCCGATGACCTCCCCCGCTGAATGGACTTCCGGCCGGGTTCCAAAGGCCCCCCGTTCCACATCGAGGAGTTTCCATGGAGAAGCCTCGGAGACGGCTCCGTAACGGACGATTTCATCCCCCACCACGGCGGCCCTGAGGTGGTTGTTGTCGAATTGGTTGAAGAAATCCGGGCTCACGATCCCGATCTCTGTGGAGGTCCCATCCAAATCCTCAGTCAAGGTCGTAGCTCCAACCCGGGCCAGGCGGGGGTCCGGAACCGGAGCAACGTATGGATCGTTGGTTGTAACGAAGTTCGAGAGTGTGTGGACGCCGACCCGAACACCCCTGGCTTCCGCCGCCTCCACTGCAGCCCTGAGTCCCTCGACCCCCCGGGGGAAGTCCGGCCCCAGCCGAAAGTGCCCCCAGGTTTCGAAGGGTTCGGGGTGATAGAGATATCGGAGGCCCGCCCTCAGGGTGACATCCACCGCTTCACCAAGGGTGGCCTCACTGAAAGGAAGAATCACATAGGCCGCGGAGGCCGAGCGGGCGGTCTTTCCCCATTCCCCGTCGATGGTCGGGTGGGGCAAACCCTCTGCAACCTCGATGGCCCCCAAAACGTTTAGGGCATCCTCTTCCGACGAGCCGAAAAGGGCGATTTTTGATCCCAGGATGCCCCCGTCGTCAAAGGGAGGAGCCGTGTACCGATCATGGCCCCAGTTGGAAATAATCCGTTCCTGATGTCGATTCCGGGTATAGGCCTGGAGGGTGCTACCGAAGGAATCCGGCTTGGCCGCCTCAACTCTGTAGAGGACGTAGCGCTTCCCTTCTTCGCTCAGATCGGAAAAATCCCCGGATTCGAAAATGTCCAACTGGGGCATCGCGTCGTTTTCATTCCAGGGGTACCCTCCCAGGGTTTTCGGATTCAGAGACTGAATCCCCATGGCGAAGTCGTCACCCCTGACAACCCCCACCGTCTCACCGATGGTCTCCTCAATGGTAGTGGGATAGGGCCCCCAAACAGCTGTCTCGAAGGCCGAAGCGTCGGACACACCCACAAGCTCCAGGGAGGCGTGTGTCCCTCGTTCAAGAACCCGGACCCGGGCCTCCACTCCGCCCTCGTATGAAAGGACCAGCAGGTTTTCGAGGTCGTCATATGTGGCGGATAGGGGGAAAAAGTCCTCCCCCTCGGACTGAAGGGTGAGAACAGGCGCCGGTACCCCGGCCGGGAGGTACTCCGCACCGGAATCCAGGTCGGTGAAGGATACGATCATCCCACTGGCTGCGATGCCGATTTCCAGAGATCCCGCTTGGAACCTGGCCAAATCGCCGGCATCTCCGCAGGAACACGGCACAAGGGAGCTCATGAGGAACAGCGTCCCGACCCCAAAGGCGTGGGTTTTGGAGAGCCCCAGGGGGCCAGAGCGTGAAGAGTGGTTCTTGAACGCTACCGGTCTTAGCATTGTTCCTCCACATTTCTTCCCGAATCCCAATCCCTCCCGGACCCAACGGCGAAGGTGGAGGGAGTCTCGGACAACAAACCTCAGGCGTCCGGCAAGAGTGCGGCACTGGGACCTGGCGGGCAACGGAGGGGTAGAGGCGGACCATGAGTCCACCTAGATCAGAAATCGATAACGAAGGCGGGAACAGGATAGGCGAAGGCCCGACAGGAATTGTCCTTCTCAACCTGGGCGGTCCCGGTTCTCTCGACGAGGTGGAGCCCTTCCTCCTGGAGTTGTTTCAGGACCGGGAGATCATCCAGCTGCCCCTTCAAAAGTGGCTGGGCCCGTTCATCGCCAGACGCCGGGCCCCCAGCGTCCGGAAACTCTACGAAGAGATCGGAGGGGGCTCCCCCATCCTGAACTGGACCCAGATTCAGGGCAAAGGAATGGTGGACCGGCTGGACCGACTATCCCCGGAAACGGCCCCTCACAAGTTCTACGTAGCGTTCCGGTACATCCAGCCGAAATGTGAAGATGCCCTGGCTCAGATGAAGGCTGATGGAGTCAGGCGAGCCGTCGCCTTTACCCAGTATCAACAGTTCTCCTGTGCGACCACCGGGTCCAGTCTGAATGAGTTGTGGCGGGCAGCGGGGCGATTGGGATTGGAAAATGAATTCCATTGGAGCGTGATCGACCGGTGGCCGACCCACCCGGGGTTCATCTCGGCAATGGCGAAAAGTGTTCGGGAGGGCCTGGAAGGTTTTCCTGATGAAGAGAAAGACCAGGTCCTCCTTTTATTCAGCGCCCACTCCCTCCCCCTATCCGTCATCGAAAGGGGGGACCCCTACCCACAGGAGGTTGGAGCCAGCGTCCAGGCGGTCCTGGATGAAGGCGGCTTCAGGAACCCGTTCATTCTCTCCTACCAGTCCGAGGTGGGGCCGGTCCGGTGGTTGGGCCCCAGCACGGAAAAGGTCATAAAGGACCTGGGGGCCAAGGGCCGTAAGAAAGTCCTGGTGGTGGGGATCGCTTTCACCAGCGACCACATCGAGACCCTCTCCGAGGTCGACATCGAGTACCGGGAGCTGGCGACCTCCGTGGGAATCACGGATTTCAAGCGGACTCCAGCCTTCAATGGAGACCCTGTCTTTCAGGACGCTCTGGCTCAAATCGCCCTGGACCACCTCAGAGCCGGGGAAGCTTGCTCCTCCCAATACGGGCTCAGGTGCCCCGGGTGTACGAACCCCGCCTGCCGAAACATCCTGAACCCCGCCAGGGACTACAACCAACCCGGGCTCGGTCCAAACTCCGGATTCACGGTCTGGAGCAGTATATTCCGTTCTTGAGAAACGGCTCACCGAGAGGAACTACCATGCCATTGGATCGAAGAGACTTTGTGCGGAACGCCTGCGTCGTGGGCGGAGGCCTGGCCCTGGGGGCCGGGTCACTTCGCGGGGCTCCCACCGGCGTCAGGAGTCTGGGTCCCAGGGATTCTGGTGGGCTCGAGTCCAGCAGTTCTCAGGTCTCTCCGAAGCGAATCCTCATCCTCGGCGGGACCGGGTTTATTGGACCGAGCATGGTCCGTTATGCGGTGGATCGGGGACATGATGTCACGATCTTCACCCGGGGCCGGGCGGAAGCGGACATCCCGGATGTCGAGCACCTCACAGGGGACCGGAACGATGACCTTAGTGCCCTGGAAGGAAGAAGCTGGGATGTCGTCTTGGACAACAATGCCAGGGACTACCGCTGGGTGGAGCTAAGCACGGAGCTCCTGCGAGACGCTACCGAGCACTACCTGTTCGTGTCCTCCATCTCGGCCTACTCCGCCGCAGACATAAACCTGGAAGGGGTGACCTTCCCGCTCCAGACCTCCATTGTGAACGAGGACTCTCCCCTCTTCTCTCTTCCCGATGATTTTCAGGCTGGATCGGAAGCAGCCTACGGATTATCCAAGACTCTGGGAGAGCAAGCCAGCGAAGCTGCATTCCCCGGGAAGGCCACCATCGTTCGACCGGGTCTCATCGTTGGCCCTGGCGACCCCACCGACAGGTTCACGTATTGGCCGGTTCGAATCGACCAGGGCGGCGAAGTCCTCGCTCCCAGCGAGGGAGATGATCCGACCCAGGTCATCGATGTCAGGGACTTGACCGAATGGATCGTCCGGCTGGCTGAGGGAGGGGTGACGGGCCGCTTCAACGCCACGGGCCCCGGAACAAGAATGTCCATGTCGGAAATGCTCCATGGCATCAGGGCCGTCACCTCGACGCCTGTATCGTTCACCTGGGTTCCCTTCGAATTCCTTCGGGAGCGGGAGGTTCGACCCTGGTCGGATATGCCGGCCTGGCTTCCCAATGATCCGATCTCGTTCGTCAGTGTCGAGCGGGGAGTGGCCGCCGGGCTAACTTTCCGCCCCCTGGCCGAAACCGCCCTCGACACTCTTCATTTCCACAAGTCCCGCCCCCTCGAAGTGCAGACCGACATGCAAGCCGGAATCTCACCGGAACGTGAGCGGGAAGTGCTCGAGGCTTGGCACAGCCACCAGCGTTAGAAGGAAATGGACCTTCCCTTCTCACTTCGACCGGCCCGGACCGAAGACGTCTTCGACGTCCATCGGGTACATTCGACCTCAATTCGGGAGGGCGCCCAAAGCCACTACGACCCGGAAGTTCTCGAGGTCTGGGTCGATGCGTTCAATCCTGAAAATTACCCGAAAAACCTGGAAATCCTCGAGTTCTTCGTCGCCGAGCTCCGGGAGGGCGGCATTGCAGCCTATCTAGCCTTCGACCTGGTCACCGCCGAAATCGAATCGGTCTATGTGGCTCCATGGGGACAGGGCCTCGGCCTGGGCTCGTTCCTCCTGGGGTTTGCTGAAGAATCCGCTCGTCGTGCAGGCCTGAAAAGTCTGTGGTTGGACTCCTCACTAAATGCCGTGAGCTTTTTTTCAGGGTTTGGCTGGCAGGAGGTTGGGCGCCACGTCCGGGTCCGGCGGGGAGTGGAACTCCCCGTGGTGAAGATGGAGAAACAACTCGGACCCTGAGCCCAGGGGCCTGGCCGCGGACGCACCCCATTCCTCGGATAGGCCCCTCACCTGTTGCCCCCCCTTCCACCCAAGCAGTATCCTCCTCCTCCTTATTGGAGGACCTGGTGTTCCTCCCGGAAATCGGGCGGTTCCCGGTCATTGTTGGATATTGGGGAGGAAAAATGCTTTCCTTTAAGACCGTCTCCGAAGTGAAGGAATTCATCTCGGAAAGAAAAATAGAATTTGTGAACTTCTTCCTCGGCGATATCGACGGGCGTCTTCGCTCCGTCTCCATCCCAGCCGAGAATTTTTCCGAAAAGATCATGGAGCAAGGGATCGGCTTCGACGCATCTAATTTCGGCTTCGCCGAGGTGGATCGATCTGACAAGATCCTGAAGCCTGACCTCGATTTCGCCTTCGAGGACCCTATCGAGGAGGAGTACCGAGTCCTCTGCTTCTTCTGCAACATGTTGGAAGTGGACTCCAGCGCCCGCTTTACCCAGGACCTCCGGCATCTGGTCCCCCAGACCCTGAAGCTGCTCGAGTCTGAGGGAATCGCCGATGCAGCCAAAGTCGGGGTGGAATTGGAATTCCACGTCATCGATCAACTCTTCAGCGTGCGGACCCCCAGGGAGCAGTCATTCCGGGTGGAAACCTCTGAGATGGTCAGCCCCCCGGGGGGAGAGGAACTCTATCGGATCGCCCCGAAACGGGGATACTTCCGGGCCGAGCCCAACGACCACCTCTTCTCCATCCGAAGCGAGATCGTTTCGGTCTTCAGGGACCTGGGTCTGGACGTTAAATACCACCATCACGAGGTGGGGAGTTCTCAGGCAGAGATCGAATTCGATCTTTCTGACATCGAGTTGATGGCCGACGGAACGGTTCTGGCAAAAATGCTGGCTCACCGCATCGCCAAAAAACGAAACAAGATCATCACCTTCCTCCCGAAGCTCTTCTCGCAGGAGCCCGGGAACGGAATGCACGTTCACCACTTCCTAACCAAGGCCGGCGTCAACGTCTTCCACGACGACGACGGGCTCTACCAGTTGAGCCAGACTGCCCTCCAGTACATTGCCGGGATCCTGGACCATGCCCCGTCCCTCCTCGCTCTCACCAACCCCACCACCAACTCCTACCGGAGGTTGGTGCCGGGGTATGAGGCACCGGTAAAGGCCGTATTTGCCGAAGGGAACCGTTCCGCAGCCATCCGTATCCCCGGTTATGTGAAGGACCCCGCCGAACGCCGGTTCGAATTCCGGACCATCGACGCCACCTGCAATCCCTACATGGCCTTCGCAGGAATCATGCTGGCTGGCCTGGATGGGATCAGGCGGAATTTGGACCCGACTGAGGAGGGCTTTGGTCCTTTCGAGACCAATCTCTATGAGCTGCCCGAAGAGGAACTGTCCCGGATCCGGTCCTTCCCGGAATCCTTGGGAGAGGCTCTCGACGCCCTGGAGGAAGATCGGGAATACCTCACCAGCGACGGGATTTTTCCCGAGTACCTCCTGGACGAGTGGATCGTCACCAAACGAAAAGACATCGAAGAGATGCGGGTCGTTCCCCATCCGTGGGAAGTGGCCCGTTACTACGACATCTAGAGACCAGAGGTCCCAAAGGGCCTCCGAATCGAATCACGAGGAGCCAAGGAAATGGCCGATTTCGCATATCAGGATCCGTTCCCGCTCGGGACCGACAACACCCAATACCGACACCTGACCTCCGAACACGTATCGGTCGATGAGTTCAACGGCCAGGAAGTCCTAAAGATTGAGCATGAAGCTCTGTCGAAGCTGGCCCGAGAGGCCATGCGGGACGTGTCTTTTCTTCTGCGGCCGGCTCACCTGAAACAGGTGGCAGCCATTCTCGCTGATCCGGAGGCCAGTCCGAACGATCGGGGTGTAGCCGTGGCCATGCTGCGAAACGCAGAGGTGGCGGCGGAGGGCGTTCTCCCGTTCTGCCAGGACACTGGAACAGCCACCATCCTTGGAAAAAAGGGACAGCAGGTCTGGACCGGTGGCGGGGATGAAGCAGCTCTTTCCCGAGGCGTCTATGAGACCTATACGGGGGAGAACCTCCGGTACTCCCAGACGATCCCTCTCACCATGTACGACGAGAAGAACTCGGGAAACAACCTACCTGCACAGATCGACCTCCTCGCCACCAGCGGGATGGAGTACAAGTTCCTCTTCGTGGCCAAGGGAGGCGGGTCGGCCAACAAGACCTATCTCTTCCAGGAAACAAAGGCCCTCCTGAACCCTGAACGCCTCATTCCCTACCTCACGGAAAAAATGAAAACCCTGGGTACGGCTGCATGCCCTCCTTACCATCTGGCCTTCGTCATCGGAGGGACGTCTGCGGAGACCAACCTCAAGACGGTGAAGCTGGCGAGCACCCACTACCTGGACGACCTGCCGAAGCAGGGGAACGACCTGGGACAGGCCTTCAGGGACGTGGAGTTGGAAGGGCAACTCCTTGCGGCAGCCCGTGAGACAGGCATCGGGGCTCAGTTTGGGGGTAAGCACTTCGCCCTGGATGTCCGGGTGATTCGCCTTCCCCGGCATGGAGCGTCCTGCCCGGTAGGCATGGGCGTTTCCTGCTCAGCTCACCGGAATGTGAAAGCAAAAATCAACAGGGACGGGGTCTGGATCGAAGAGTTGGAACGGAATCCAGGTCGTTTCATTCCCGAGGAATACCGCGGAAAGAAAGATTCCGACGTGGTGCCTATCGACCTGAACCGGCCTATGGCCGAGGTCCTTGCCGAGCTGACCAAACACCCGGTGAAAACCCGCCTTGCTCTCACTGGAACCCTGATTGTCGGCCGAGACATCGCCCATGCGAAGATCAAGGAGCGTCTGGATGCAGGGGAAGAAATGCCCCAGTACCTGAAGGACCATCCCATCTACTACGCCGGCCCCGCAAAAACCCCGGAGGGGATGCCTTCAGGATCATTCGGGCCCACTACCGCCGGTCGTATGGACTCCTACGTGGACCAATTCCAGTCCCACGGAGGAGCCATGATTATGATCGCCAAAGGAAACCGGAGTCAGCAGGTGACGGACGCCTGCAAGAAGCACGGGGGCTTCTACCTGGGGTCCATTGGCGGACCTGCCGCAGTCCTGGCGAAGGAGAACATCAAGAAGGTAGAGCTCCTGGAATACCCGGAGCTCGGCATGGAGGCCATCTACCGAATCGAGGTGGAAGACTTCCCGGCCTTTATTCTCGTTGACGACAAGGGGAACGACTTCTTCAAAACGCTTGGGTAAACGGAATGGCCGTCAGTAAGAACAGAAGCCGGTGAATTCCTCCACCCGGTAGCGAATCCGCTTCAAGAGGGAATCGTCCCGGTATGCGTCAAAGGGGAGGGTGTACTCCCCTCCGGCATTGCCGAATACGCCTTCGAAGTAGTCTCCAACAGAGAGGGCCAGGGGTGACTCCCTGGGGAGAGCAAACCGGAGGTCCGCCTCCAGGTTGAAGTCGCCGATATTCCTTCGAGTGAGATTGGCGGAGCCGCCAAGGACCACCATCGAGTCGGCCCGGGTCACCATCACCAGCTTCGTGTGAAACTGTTCTCCGTGGGTATCGTACCAGCGGACCCTGATCCGGCCGTCCGACCGGGCCAACAGCTCGTGGGCGACCTGGCGATTGGGAATTCCCCCCTTCTCCCGACCGAAAGCGTCCTTGTTCGGATCCAGGACCATGCGCACCGAAGCCCCCCGCCCATCAGCATCCACAAGAGCCTCTACTACCCTGCGATGGGATAGGTAGAACATGGCCAGGTCGACCCGATCCCCGGGGCCCGCTGAACCCACGGTCTCCAGGAGTGCCTCCAGGATCTTTTTCTCCGTTACGAACTGCACCGTCCCGCCACCTGAAGCCGGCGTGATCGGTCCGAGTTCAGTGGTGGCCGGGCCTCCAACCAACGCAGACCCACCAGCCCCCGCTTCGTATGCGGGCCAGCCCTCCACCACACCTCCGGAGAACGACGCTACGGCCCGCTCCGCCTCGAGGACGTCGGCGCAAAGTGGACCCGTCCCATAAAAAGCGATGTTCGAATGGAAGCTGCTGGCATCATGGGGATTGGCCGACGCGACCAAGCACCCGCGGTCGGTGACAATGAGCTTCCGGTGGTTCGCCTTGAAGTTGAGGAGTTTCAGATAACTCCGGGCCGTGACCTTCGGGCCGGAGCTGTTCAGGGGATGGGGGAGCCATCCAGGGCCCGCCGTCCCGAGCCATCCAAGGGCCATCCTCCATCCCGCGGAATAAACAGGATTGGAATCCCGGAGGGAGGAAAGGCGAGTCGTAACAACCTCGATCCCGCCGGTCTGAAGACGCTGGATCTCCTCTCCGACGTACGCACCATAGAAGTTGTTGATCTCGTCTGTGATGAAGCGGACGTCCAGCTCCGGATTGGCCCTTTTCCGAGAAAGCAGGTGGTCTGAAATCTGGGAGGAGAGGGGGCGATATTCTCTGTCCCCCCCGTGTTCGCCGTCGAACAGGAACAGGTCCAGGACCACGAACCGATCCGCCTCGTCGATCATGGACAGGATCCGGTCGAAGATCTCCTGCTCCACCACTGTTTGGCCATCACGCTGGTAGGTCAGATCGACCAGGAATTCCATTCCCGACGCGTCGTGGGCCGGTGCTGAAACCGAGAGCCCCTGGGGGAGGGCCTTGGTGAGGTGGAAGACGAGGAGAACCGCCCATATGGTTCCCGCGACCCCTAAGCCGATCCACATCCTTCGGCGAAAGCCGGGACCGACCCTCCGGAGGGACCCTTTTTGTCGAAGCCATGCCCACCTGGGGAGAGATGCCATAATGGTTAGAGTATACGCGCCAGAGCCAACCGGGCCATGTCCCTCGTTTCCTTGCCCGGCGATTAACCTGGAAAATTTCTTGTCTTCCAGCGGCTGACCCCAGGAAAAGATCTCCCGCCAACCTCTCTTTTTTCCTCTTTTTTCCAGTTCCCAAGCCTTCCCTATCTAGCGGAAAGCCCGAGAAAAGCTCGGGGCCTGGTTTTCCATGAGCA
>CAYOVN010000072.1:0-16707 GCA_964407425.1 uncultured Gemmatimonadaceae bacterium | reverse complement strand
AGAAGCTGGCGTCCTACAATGACATGACGGCTATGCTGGCCAATGGAAGCCAGAACGCTGATGTCACGGCGCCTCTGATCTGGGTTGGCTTGGGTACCGAGGAGGAGTTGGACAGGCTGGATGTGGCCGGGAAGATCGTGGTGACGGAGGGCTCCATCGGAGGCGTCCACGGTGCGGCCTGTGGCCAGCGTGGGGCTCTGGGAGTCATCAGCATCGCGAACAACCGCCCCAATTTCGATCCGCTTCAGATTCCGTGGAGTGGGATTCGGGGTAGGGGAGCTGCCGGTGGGGAGACCAAGTTCGGGTTCTTCATTCCTCCCCGGGAGGCCGAGGTTCTGAAGCGTCGCCTGATGGCCGGTGAAGAGATCACCGCTCATGCCCAGGTAGAGACGACAATGCTCCCTTACGAGCTACAGGATCCTGTGGCGCACATCCCGGGCACGGACCCGAATGCAGACGAAGTCATCCTCTCAGCCCACCTCTTCGAGGGCTACGTCAAACAGGGCGCCGCCGACAACAAATCAGGCAGTGCTGGGATTCTGGAAGTGGCCAGAATTCTCAACACCCTCATTGATGAAGGGCGGATTCCCAGGCCGAAGCGAACCATCCGCTTCCTCTGGGGACCCGAGTATTCGGGTACAGGTCCCTGGGTCCGGGAGAACCGGAACCTCATGGAGAAGACCCTGGCCAACATCAACATGGACATGGTTGGCGAGTGGCTCACACTGAACAAAGCCTACATGCGGTTGATGCGGACCACCTACGGTCAGCCCCATTTCATCAATGATGTCATGGAGAATTATTACCGGTACGTGGGTGAGGCCAACAACGAGCGGATCCAGAATCGTAGCGGATTCTACAAGGTGCCTCGGAGAATCGTCGCACCCACCGGCGCCGACGAACCCTTCTACTTCAGCATCGAGACCCACTACGGTGCGTCGGACCACATGGTCTTCAACGACTGGGGGGTACAGGTCCCGGGGGTCATGATGATCGTGTGGCCGGACCAGTGGTATCACACATCCGGCGATCGTATCGACAAGATTGATCCGACCCAGATGAAGAGGGTGGCAGTCATCGGCGCTGCGGCCGCCTACACGGTAGCGAGTGCCGATGACGACATGGCCATCCGCCTAGCAGGGGAGATCGCCAGCAACGGGACCCGGCGCCTGGGCCATCAACTGGTCATTGCCCAGGAGCTTCTGAATGGCGCCACCGGCGAGAATTTTGGTGACCAGTACAAGCTGGCCCGGGCCCACATCGTCGGTACGGTCATGGCCGAAAAAGAGACGCTGGAAAGTGTCCTCCAGTTGGAGCAGATCGGTGACTACGTGACGGACATGCAGGAGGCCGTGGACGCCATCGGGGAAGCCCACCTCAAAGCCCTGGAAGCCCATATGAACGCTGCGGCCACCAGGCTCGGTGTCTCCCCGGCTCGACTCAGTGAGACCGATCTGGAGAAGCAGGCGAAACGCATCGTTCCGAAACAGACTGCCCTGGTGAAGAGGGATGGATACACGGGTTGGAGAGCGCATCTCCAGGAAGTGCCGGCCGATGTACGGGCCCAATACCCTTACCAGGGAGTGAACACCAGCGAGCTCCAGCTTCTCATCGATGGCCAGCACACCGCCCTGGACATCGCTGTAATGATCTCTGCCCAGAACCAGAGTCTTACGGATATCCAGGCTGTCCTGAATTATCTTGAGGTCCTGAAGGCTGCCGGGTTGGTGGAGATGTAATAGCCGCCCCGATTTAAAGGGCTTTACTGTAGCAAGTTCAAGGGGCCCCGGGGGGATCTTCCTCTCGGGGCTCCGTCTTGCCCTGGTTCGGGATGCCGTGGAGGACGGGGGCCAATTCATCATCGCCACCTCTGGCCTGACGCGGATTCCTGACAAAAAAAAGGGGGAGGGCCAGGAGCCCTCCCCCTTTTTTTCGCTTCATGGTCTTCGGCCGTTCTCGCCCGAAAACCGGTCCGGTCCTACCTACCGCCGGACTGCTCTACGAAGTTGTTCAGCTCCATGACGTCCGCAGCCTTCCGCTCGTCACCCAACAGGTGCTTGGCGAAGAATTCGGCCCGGAGCCAGAACCAGTAGTTCCCCATGCTTCCGTAGCCGTGGCGCGCGCCAGGGAAGACGAAGAAGTCGAACCGTTTGTTGGCCTTGATGAGGGCCTCTGCCATGCGGTGTGTCCCGGCATGGTGGACGTTGTTGTCCACGTCCCCAGTGGTGAGGAGGAGGTGGCCCTTCAGATTCTTGGCCAGGTCCGAGTTCTTGTCGATGTCGTACTCGAAGGTGATCTCTCCGTCTTTGTCTTCCTCTTCCTTCACTCCATCGTGTTTCTCGGACCAATTCAGGTTGTACACGTCGTTGTTATGGTTACCTGAGGAGGAGACCGCCGCTTTGAAGAAATCGGGATAAACCAGCATGGCTGCGGTGGACATGAACCCGCCGCCCGAATGACCGTAGATCCCGACCCTGTCGATGTCGATAAAGCTGTGACGGTTAGCCAACTGCTCCAGACCCGCCTTCTTATCTGCCAGGCCGTAGTCCCTCAGGTTTCCGTATCCGTAGTTGTGGTACCATTTGGATCGGGCAGGGTGGCCGCCCCGGTTCCCGATGGTCACCACGATGAAGCCCATCTGGGCAAGGGCCACCTCGCTGGTGCTGCTGGACCATGCTTTCGCCACGGACTCGGTCTGAGGCCCAGGATAGACGTAGGTGACGATGGGGTACTTTTTGTGTGGGTCGAAGTCGAAGGGTTTGTACATTACCCCGAAAATATCCGTGACCCCGTCAGCCGCCTTCACCTTGTAGGGTTCGGGGAACTGGTAGCCTGCAGCCTCCAGGCCTGAGAAATCCGCCTCTTCCAGGTCCATCACCTTCTGGCCCGTCGAGTTGAACAACGAAGCGACGGGTGTTGTGTTCACACGAGAGAAGTTGTCGACAAAGAACCGGTTTTTCTCGTTCAGGCTCGGCCGGTGGTCGAAGTCCCCGGGGTTCAGGATGGAGGTCCCTGAGCCGTCCAATCCCACCTTGTAAAGGTGGTTGTAGTACGGGTCTTCACCCTCTTCCCTGGCATTCGCACCGAAGAAGACCAGGCCACCTGCTTCATCGACTCCCGTAACCCCGGAAACGTGCCAGGGGCCTTCGGTGAGGCGGGCCTTTACGGTCCCGTCTGCTCCGTACCGGTAGAGGTGAGCCCACCCGTCCCGCTCGGACCACCAGATGAGGTCACCGTTCTCCAGACGACGAGGCGTCTGGCTCTCCACATAGGTGTTGAGCCGTTCTTCGATCACGGTCCGTACGGCACCCGTGGCCGGATCGGCAACCAGAACATCAACCCGATGCTGGTCCCGGCTTCTCCGGTAGAAATAAAGCTCGTTGGAGTTGGAGGAGAGCCACCTGCGGATGCGGGGTTCGTTGTCTTCTCCGCTCCGGGCGGCGAACCGGTCGCCCATCGGAGTGGGATCAGAGTAGAGGCCCATCCTCTGATCTTTCCAGGGATCGTCATCGATCTTCTTCATCTCCCCGGCGTCGGTATCGTACGCGAGGAGCTCCATGACTCCGACGTTCTCCTCTCCGGGCAAGGCATACTTGTAGGTTTCCAGCTGGGGCCGCTTGTTACCCACGGCATGAATCACCCAGAGGTCCTCGACCTCCCGTTGGTCTTGCCGGGTCAGGGCGAAGAACCGGGAGTCGTGGGACCAGGTGACACCCGCACCCTGCCTTTTGTCCCACTCTTTCTCGGTCTCGTCGTCGTTCTGGCCTCTGCCCCGGGATCCGTAGCAGTACCACTCTTCGCCATCCGTGGTGATCTGGGTCTCGTCCACCTCGATCTTCATCTCGGCAGAGTCGGCTTTTTCTCCGGTCTTCTTATGGCGGGCCTCGACGATGGACATGTAATCGTCCCAGCCCATGCTGTAGAGGTTACACTGCTTGGAATACACCACCATGGAGCTGTCCGGGGAGACGCTGGCCCATCCGGGATGGCTCCGGGGCTGTTCGAAATCTTCCAGTTCCCGGAGGGTCTGGCTGGCCACATCATACTCGAAGTGGAAAACCTTCTTCCGGGTCTTGGGGCGGGCGGGGCGTTCCTGTTCCTCATCCTCCTGTTCGTCACCGGTCTCAGCCTCATCATCCGGGATGTCTTCATCCACGGTGGAGGGGACTTCGAACTGGATGGTGTTTTCGTCGATGAACTGAATGTTACGGATCGGAAGATGCTGACCGTCGAAGGGGTCTTTTGTGATCCGAGTCAGTTCAGCGGCGATCCTGTCATTGTCGAAGATCTGGCGTTTGGTACTCCGGGCCGGATCGACAATGTAGTAGTAGGTCCCATCCGAGTTCTCCCACTGGTACCAGAACTGATCGGTTTCGCCGATCCACCGGGGGGCGACCGAGGTGCTATAGGTGAGCTCCCTGGCCACGTAAGGTGCGAAGCGACCGGCGAGCTTGAAGTTCGCGCCCCAAACCCGGTTGTCAGTCTGCATGTCGGGATGATGGGCTTCCGTAGCGGAGACCTCGGGATGCTGGGCCGAAAGGTCTCCCGGGAAGGTGCCGCCGACGAGCAAGAGAAGTAGACCCAGGACGGGAATCGAAGCCGATCCCGCAAAGAGTTGGTAAAGAAACATTGGGCAGGATTTCGATCTCATGGTGGTGCCTCGCCTTCCGAGGTTGGTCTTCAGTGCTGGTAAAGCCACCGGAACGGAAGGCACACTACTGCCTGAGGGCCGTTCATGCGAGGGTCTGGAGTGAGGGGGGTATTCTTCGGGGCGGGTCAGAGTATCCGAAGGAACTGACACTCAGGATATACGCAAAACCTTCGATTCACGTATCTGCCAGTTTTTCAGCTCCTGAAGGGCCACATTCGCGTCCTCAAGAGGGTACTCCTGGACCTCGGGCCTTCAATGTAGCCCTCTAGCTTGCCAACTCTTCCAGGACAGCGGTGAGGAGGTCGTAGAAGCGGCCCACCGAATCCACCTTTACCCTCTCGTTCGGAGAATGGGGGAACTCGATCTGGGGGCCGAAGGAGATCATATCCATCCCCGGAATCATCTCACCGATGATTCCACATTCCAGGCCGGCGTGGACGGCCTCCACATGAGGATCCGATCCCAGTACCTTGGCGTGGACCGACTCGACCACCTTGAGAACGGTGGACTCGAGATTCGGCTTCCAGCCCGGATAACCACCATGCTCATCGACTCTCGCTTCGGCCTGGTTCGCAACCGCTCGAACCTTCTGCCGGATCCAATCCAGGGATGAGGCAACGGAGGAACGGGAGCTCGTGAGGATCCGAAATACTCCGCCCTCGGATTTTGCCACCGCCAGATTGGTGCTGGTTTCCACCAATCCCTCGATATCCTGGCTCATGGCAACGACCCCATGAGGGAGGGCAACGATCAGATTGAGAACGTCCCAGGCCGTGTAGGTCGGCCATACATCCGCCGGGGTGGAGACCTCTTCGATACTCAACTCCATGCCTGGCTCAACCCCGGCGAACTCGGCTTTGACGATCTCGAATTGTGTCGAGATGGCCTCGAGGAGTATTTCGGATTGGCCCTCCGGACAGGCGATGGTGGCCCAGGCCTCCCGGGGGATGGCGTTGTGCATGTTCCCGCCCTGGAAGTCGGCCATAAAACCAGGCGTTCCGTGGGAAATGGCGTGGATCATTCTGCCGAGGAGCTGTACCGCGTTACCCCGCTGGAGATGAATGTCGATTCCGGAATGTCCGCCATGAAGGCCATGAAGCTTGAACTGGTACGTTGTCGCTCCCTGGGGGGCAGGAATTGTCTGGAGGTCGAAGAAGATTTCGGTGTCGGCCCCCCCTGCACACCCGACGGTGACTGTCCCTTCCTCCTCTGAGTCGAGGTTCAAGAGCGTCCTGCCATCCATAAGCTTGGGATCGAGACCCCCGGCCCCGGTCAGACCCGTCTCCTCGTCGATGGTGAAGAGGAATTCCAGGGGTCCGTGATCGAGATCATCGGCTTCCATGATGGCCAGCATTGCCGCGACGCCGATGCCGTTGTCGGCTCCCAGAGTCGTCCCATCCGCTTTCAGATACTCTCCATCCATGACGGGCCGGATCGGGTCTTTGGAGAAGTCATGATCAACGTCCGAGTTCTTTTCGTTGACCATGTCCAGGTGAGCCTGGAGGATGGTGGCGGTGCCACCGTCTCGGCCTGGGGTACCCGGCTTCCTGACAATGACGTTCCCGGTGCCGTCGACGCTGAAATCCAATCCATTCCGTTCGGCAATCGCCACGACATGAGCTCGAATCAGCTCCTCCTCTTTCGATCCTCGGGGGACCGTGAGGATCTGATCAAAGTGTCCCCATAGGGGTTTCGGCTCGAAATCGGCAACGAAGCTCATGACCCTTCTCCTTTTCTTTCCTTTGAAAACTCTGGCCAAGATCAGAACACTAACTGGCGGCTGGCTGAATTGACAGAGCCTCGGAACGGAAGCTACCGTCCCCACCATCGTCATTCCCGGAGCCGAATCGCTGTGACGCCGGACTCCCTTTGTCGATCCCCACCCAGAGAGAGCTGAACTATGGAGAAGAAGCCCTTCACTCCGTTTGTCCCGGCCTCCCGGTCTATGGCCGAGTTGACGTTCAAGGCCCTGTTCCTCGGAGCTCTGATGGCCGTCATCCTGGGCGCAGCCAATGCCTATGTGGGAATGACGGCCGGACTTACCGTTGCGGCGACGTTCCCGGCAGCCGTGGTGGCCATGGCGGTCCTTCGGATTTTTGGGGGGACGATCCTGGAAGAGAACATCGCCCGGACCACGGCCTCGGTTGGAGAGGGATTGGTGGCGGGGGCGATCTTCACCATTCCCGCCTTCATCATCAGTGGCGCCTGGGACGACCTCCACTATCTGGAGAGCACGGCCATCATGCTCATCGGTGGGGTGTTGGGGGTCCTGTTCATCATTGTGTTGCGGCGGACATTGGTTGTTGAGGCGGATCTGCCTTTCCCGGAGAGCGTTGCGGCTTCAGAAATCGTAAAGGCGGGGCAGGGGGGGCAGACCGGAGCCGCCTACCTCTTTTTAGCCATGGGCTTGGCAGGCCTTTGGGAATTCCTGAAGAACATGAATGGCATTCAGCTCATTCAGGCAAGCACGAGTCGCTTCTTTGCCTTCGGCCGATCGTCCATCGACATCCTTCAGGGAAGGGTGGAATACACTGGTGGGTTGTTGGGAGCGACCCCAACCGCTTCTCCGATGCTCATGGGTGTGGGCTTCATCGTAGGGACAAGGATTTCGTCCGTGCTCTTCTCAGGTGCGGTCATGGGGTGGCTGCTCCTTGTTCCCCTCTCGGTGTTCCTGAATCCCAGTCTTGGGGCCCTGATCGGCCCGAACGAATCGTATGCCGATCTCGCCACCGCCGTTTGGCTCCAACAGGTGCGGCCGCTGGCCGTGGGCACCATGATCGTGGCGGCGTTTTATACCCTCTGGTCTCTTCGCCAATCCCTTATCACCGGGATCGGCCGGGCTCTCAAGAACATCGGTGCCGTAGGCGGAGGCGAGGAGGTCGACCGTACGGACGTTGATCTGGATCTCAAGAAGGTCCTCATTGGGATCGGCGCGACGGCGATAGCATGCTTCTTCCTCTATTACCACTTCTCCGGTTCGGTGGTCGGGTCCGTGACACTGACTGTGGTCATGGTCATTCTGGGGTTCTTGTTTGCTGCCGTGGCCGGCTATCTGGTCGGGCTTATCGGTTCTTCCAATAATCCCGTGTCAGGCCTCACCCTGAGTGCTCTTCTTATCGCGGCGGTCCTCATGGTTGCTCTGGGGGTGACCGATGTTCGGGGAGTGGCGGGGGTGTTGGGTGTCGCCGGAGTGGTTTGCTGTGCGGCGGCAATCGCTGGGGACATGATGCAGGACCTGAAGGTCGGGCACATCCTGGGAGGGACTCCCTGGAAAATGCAGATTGGGGAACTGGTGGGTGTGGTGTTATCGGCGTTTGTGCTCACCCTTCCCCTGATGGCTCTTCACAAGGTCTACGTCATTGGGTCCGCTCAGCTCCCTGCTCCCCAAGCGGGTTTGATGGCCCTTATGGCCAACGGGATCGTGGCCGGGGAAATGGCCTGGCCCCTGGTGATCGTGGGGATGTTTTTCGCCGTTGGCCTCATCCTGATCAAAGCGCCGGCACCAATGCTTATCGCGGTCGGGATGTATCTGCCTTTTGAGTCCACGTCGGCCATCTTCGTTGGTGGGCTGGTGAAGTGGATCTTCGAACTGACCCTCAAGAAGAAGGGGGCCACGGAGGAAGAGAAGGCTCGGGCGGAGAACACCGGTATTCTGGTCTCATCTGGGTTCATTGCCGGAGAGTCTCTCATGGCCGTGGTTCTGGCCGTTCTGGTCATCGGCGCCGACAGATTCCCGGTCCTTCTTTCCTTCCAGCGTTTGAACTTTCTTGACCAGCCGAATTTCTACCTGAGCCTTTTTGCCTACGTCATCGTGCTCTGGATGCTTGTCTATATTCCGGTGAAGCAGATGAAATCGGAGGGTTTGCCGTCTACCCACCTGGAGCCCTAGCGGCTGGTAAGGTTGGCGGGCGTTTCTATTGAGGGCCGTTTCGTTCATGGGTGCTCGGAAAAGGAAAATGAAAGAAGCTGAGCTGGAAGGAGTCAATCTCCTGGAATTGGCCCCTTCCCGCATTGCTGAATGGGAAGAGGTGAATGGCCTCATGGTCCTTCTTCGCCCTGTACCCGAGGCGGACGGATTCGGGGGGCTTCTGGATCGGTTCTTTCACCGGATGTCGGCGAACCGGATTCGATTGGATGAGGTGGGGAGTTTCGCATGGCTTCTCCTGGACGGTGAGCGGACCGTGGGTGAGGTGGGGGAGCTGATGAGAGAAGAATTCGGGGAGACGGTCGAACCGGTGGAGGAACGCCTGGGTCATCTGGTGGTGATGTTGAGGAGGGAAGGATTTCTCCTTTACCCAGGGTGGGATGAGGGGCAGGGGAGCTAGAAAAGAACCGGGGCACCGCACCTTTCGAAGGTGGGAGGAAGAAGAGTGGGAGGAAAAGGGGTGCCGAAGCGGCCCGTCACACACTACTTTTTTTCTATGAGTAAGAAACAAAACCCGCAAGGACCGGGATCGGGCCGGGTTTCCGGAAAAGAAATGGCCGATGCTCTGGCGGATGTTCTCCAGGAGCAGACCAAAAAGGCAGATGTCTGGAGAAGCCCCGGCAGGCATGGCGGAGAAAAGAAGAGTTCCCCCATCACCTGGGTGGTTCTCCTGCTTCTTTTGGGAGGTTCCGGGTATGTCTGGTTCGGGTCCCCCGCCTGGCTGGCGGCCGGACCACCCCCCATTCCGCCCACCCTCGTCGAGGCGGGACTCCGTATTGAGATCTTCCAGGAAGCCCTTCGAGTGGAGGACTTCCTCCAGGCTGAAGGCCGACTTCCCAAAGATCTCACCGAAGCTGGGGACCCCTACGCAGGGGTTGAATACCAGCAGGTCGATCCGGCTACGTACCGCCTTGCTCTGGCCGGCCCAGGTGGGGTGGTAGAGTATGTCTCTACTGACTCCCTCGAGCTCTTCCTCGGCGACGCCGAGCAGGTCATTCGGACAGGCGGGAAGTGATGAATACTCCCGCGAGGTCCAAACGGCGCCGTCCCCATCGACGCGAACGTCTGGGTTTCACCCTCATCGAGCTCCTAGTGGTAATGTCGATCATCAGTATTTTGGCCGGGATTGCCGTGCCCATTCTCCGGGGGGTCATTGTGAAGGCCCGTGCCGCTGATGTTGTCGGCGATATGAACGTGATCAAGGTTGCCGTCCTTACCTACCAGTCCGATCACAATGCTTGGCCAGGGGACGCCAACCGGGGCCAGATACCGCCGGGGTTGAGCGAGTATTTGCCCGGGGGATTCACCTTCCTCCAAGACGGATACACGCTGGACTATGACAACTGGAGTAGCAACGGGCGGGCCCTGTTTAACGTCGGTGTGACGGCCATCACTGACGAAGAGGACCTCGGCCGGGTCCTTTGGGAGATGTTAGGGGAAAACGCCTGGTCGGATGGCCAGACGAAGTTCACCTGGGTAATAGACGGGTAGAGCCCGGTATCTCACTGCCGCTGTCTCACTCCCATTCGATGGTTCCCGGGGGCTTGGACGTGATGTCCAAGGCCACTCCCGAAATCCCCGGCAGAGCCAGGATCTCTTTCCTCAGGTCAGCCAGAACAGCCTCGGGGAGAGGATAGGGTCGGGCCGTCATGGCCCGCTCGGAGAGAACCGGCCGAACGACCACCAGTTCTCCCTCCCCATCTCCCAGCTGAAGTGGCACCAACACGGTGGGGCACTGCCAGATCTCGTCGTAGAGCCCATGCCGCCTGAGGGCTTCCATGACAATATGGTCGGCATCCCTGAGAAGATCCAAACGGTCCCTGGTGACCGTAGTGGCAAGGGGAATCGAGGAGTTCGGGGCGTCGGGCGACAGATTCCAGATGCATCGGTTGATGCCGGGGATCTCTTTGGTGACTGCAGAGGCTGCCTGGATAAGTGTGTCCCAGGGAGCTGAGCCGGTCAGGAGGACCGGATGCTCGTAGGCTCGTAGATCAGCTTTTACACCCACGGATCGGATCGGGAGGAGGTATGCGTCCAGACCGAACCGCTCGCCTACCTCATTCAGGAGGGGCTCGGCCTCTTCGAACCCGGTTCTATCTGCCACTCCCGTGTTGCAGAGGAGTCGTACTCCCAGGCCGGGCCCAGGGAAGGGGTGGCGCCACAGGAGCTCGTCGGATATCCCCATGCTTTCACCCAACTCCCGAACCTCGACCTTATACAGGTCTGCGAGAGGTTCAAGGACTTTCCCCTCCTCAATCATCTTTTCGATGATCGGCACCCGGTTGTGGTGGGTTTTGATGGTGTCGGCCCTGCGGGTACCGCCGGTCTCGATGGTGTCGGGGTAGATGGTGCCCTGCCCGAGGAGGTGATCTTCGATCTTCAGTTCCCGGGCCTTGTCCTGAAAGACCGAAACGAAGGTGTCTCCGATGGCCCGTCGCTTTTCCTCGGGCTCGACAAGGTCCCCCAGGGCGTCGATGAACGTTTGGCTGGCATCCACGAAATGAAGGTTTTCCCCGAACCCCATCTCGTGGAATCTCTCGAGAACCCGTGCGCTTTCACCCTTTCGCATGAGGCCGTTGTCGATATGGAGAAGGTGTAAACGTTCGGGCCCAAGTGCCTTTCCGATCATGACCGCTGCTACCGTTGAATCGACACCACCCGAGGCCAGGAGGAAGACCGACTCGTCGCCGACTTGCTCCTGGATCCGGGCAACCTGCTCGTCCAGATATTGGTCCATACTCCAGGACGCCTCGCACTGGCAGATCTCGAAGACGAAGTTCGAAATCATCTCGGTCCCGTGAACCGTGTCGTCCACCTCGGGGTGGAATTGGAATCCGTACCTCTTCAGCGAATCGGATCCGATTGCGGCGAACCGATGCTCTCCACCGGCGGTGACTGTGTAGCCAAGCTCCTGGAACTCGGGACCGACGGAGGCCACCGAATCGTAGTGACTCATCCACACCTGCTCGGAGGTATCCAGTCCCGAAAAGAGAGCGTGGGTCCCCTCGATCTGGAGGCTGGCCCGACCCCACTCCCGGCCTCCGTGGATCACCTCGCCTCCGTAATGCTTGGCGATTTCCTGATGCCCGAAACAGAAACCCACGATGGGAATATCCAGATCATAGATTTCCTTCGTGTAGTCCTGGTCCTCCCCATGAGAGGAAAGGGCGGGGCTGCCTGAGATGACGATGCCCCGGTACTCCTGAAAGGCTTCGATAGGGTCCTCAGGTTGCCGGATCTCCGCCAGGACACCCAGGCGTCGGATCTTCGTAGCGATCAGGTGGGCGTATTGTCCGCCAAAATCGATGACTGCGATGGTGTCGTGTTGCATGGAATTCTCAGTGTCACGTTTGACTTGGGCCGTGTCGATTCTTTGAGATCAGGAAGGATACGAAAAAGAACCCTCCGAACCCAGGGGCAGGACCCATGAATTCGGAGGGCGTTGGTATGAAACCCTTCCCTGAAGGACTCTTGGTCAGTCCTCCTCCTCCTCAGAAGGGCATCGAGCCAGCCAGAAATGCCCGAGACCCCAGGCGAAGGCCAGAAGCACGATCCCCCCTATGGCCAGGAACCGGAGTTGGAGGCTTACGATCTCTTCTACCTCTTGCATCAGGGTCTTTCTGGTGCGGCCGACAGCCAGAAACCCGTCGGTGCCACCGGCGGGGCTGTTGAGAGGAGCCACGGCAAACAGGCGTTCAATTCCGTCCAGGTCGGTTCCCGCCACCACCGCTGGGGTGGTTTCCTCAGGCAGGCCAGGGAAGGAGGCGCCGGCGATGGATCCGACGGAGTCCGCCATCGTGAAATCACCGGTCCGGGGAAGGCGGACCAGGACCCGGCGATTCCGATCCAGGATGGTAAAGGTGAATCCGTCCGGGAGCTCTCCCCCTCGGAAGCGGTTCGCCAGTGTACCCAGGTCCATGCTGGCGGCCAGGACCGGTCCGGTTTGCTCGCCCTCCCACAGTGGTTGTGCCATTCCCACCACCGGCCGTCCCGTGATCCGTCCAAGGGCGAACTCCCCCACTGAGAAGAGGTTTCGGGACGTAACCCGAACAAAATAGGCTCGGTCGCCCAGATAAAGGGGGGTTTCCGGATGGAGACTTCCGCATGCCAGGTAGCCGTCCAGCCCAATGACAGAAATGGTGGTGAAATCCGGAACGATTTCCAGCACCCGGCTCAGATGGTCGGTGCACCCGATGAACGGAGAGGACCGGATCTGATCGAATTCCGAAAGGGACCCCAGGATGGCTCGACCCTTCTCGATGAGTCGGTGGTAGTCCGTGGCTACCTCTTCAGCCCTGCTGACCAGGTCCTGCTCCTTGGCTTCCAGCTGCAGGTTGGTCAGCGCTCGATTGGTGTACCAGAAGATCCCGAGAGCCGGGATGAAGGCAATGAATACGAGGATCAGCAGTCGAGTTTGGAGGTTTTTGGAACTGACTTCAGTCATGCTGATCTCCTTCCCAGTACCCCCCCGAAAATCCGCCGGATGGCGGGGGATACCACCGAAGCTTCATCGGTAAGCCGCACACCGCATCTTCGGGGCGCCGAGGAACTCGGATCTTTTCGGTTCGAGGAGTCCGGCCCGGGTCGGGAAAGGGCCTTTCGTTCATGAGGATAGGGCCCCATCCGTGGGCCCGGCAAGCCTTCGGCGCCACCCCCCTTTCTGATTGTCCCCCTTCCCTATCAGATTAGGGCCTATCCAACGTCCACTTCCGGAGGTTTCTAATGCTGGACCAAACCCGCTGGCTTCGCGTGTCGGTCGTTCTATTCTCCGTTTGTGTTTTGCCAGGGTTCTTGGGTATGGAGTCCGTGGACGGAGGCCTCACGGAAGCACTTCCCATACCCAGGGAGTGGAGCTTAAGCCGGAACCAGCAGCGCCCATTCGGTATCGGAGACCGGGAGGTGGGGGCGGTTGAATGACAGATTCCAAGAAGTCCCCAAGCCGGGTGCTGATCGCTGCTGAGCTCAAGCCTCTCCTGCCGGAGGATCCTCTCCCCGGTTTTGAATTGGTGTGGATCGAAACCACGGACCCCACCCCCAAGGGTGATTTCGTAGCCATCATACCCATCCTGTCCCGGCCAATGGGAGATGCAGAACTGAAGGGTCTGCCTGACCTGCAGGTGTTGGCCCAATGCGCAGTCGGCTACGACAACATCGACCTTCAGGCTGCTGCCCGGCGCGGGGTGCCCGTTACCAACACTCCCGACGTCCTCACCGAATCCACGGCGGATCTGACATGGGCTCTTCTCCTGGCGGTGGCGAGGCGGATGAAAGAGGGCCAGGAGATGTTGGCTCAAGATCGGTGGACCGGTTGGAGCCCGACCCAACTCCTGGGGCTTGAGTTGAACGGGAGAGCCCTGGGTATCGTGGGTGCCGGGCGGATCGGTCAGGCCGTAGGCCGAAGAGGTTTGGGATTCGGCATGAATGTCCTCTATGCCGACCAAGACCCCCGCCCGGAGTTTGAGAGGGAAGTGGGGGCGAGTCGGCTGGATCTGGCTTCACTCCTGGGGAGGAGTGACGTGGTTTCCGTGCACGTCCCTTCCACGGATCAGACCCGGGGAATGTTCGACGAGACCCGGTTCTCCGAAATGAAGCCAGGAGCTTTGTTTATCAACACGGCCAGGGGAGATCTGGTGGATGAAAGGGCCCTCCTCTCCGCCTTGGACGACGGGCATCTGGGAGGAGCCGGATTGGACGTTTTCAGTCGAGAACCTGATGTGCCGAGGGAATTGGTGATTCATCCGAAGGTTGTGGCCGTCCCTCACATCGGAAGCGCCACAACCCAAACCCGTCGTGCCATGGCTTCCCTCGCGGTGGAGAATGCCAGGGAGGTCCTTTCAGGCAGGGCTCCAATCACGCCGGTGCGCTGATGGACCGGACACAAAACCGGGGGTCGGATCGTTTCAGGGGTGGCTCAGGTGGAACCCAATCTCATTCTCGGTGGGTGTAAATGTTGAAGAAGATGGCTTTCGCCCTATCTCTCCCCGTCCTTTTTGTCGCGGTCCAGGGCTGCCTTAGTGATCCGGTTTCCGTGTCGGGAGGGGGCGGAATGGAGGTCCGTCTTCATGTTACAGGAGGGTTTGCGGGAGCGGACTATACCCTGGTCCTGGATGGGAGAGCCGGGTCATTGGTAGGAGAGAGCTGCGTCAGTCTCTGTGACTTTCAAGCCGGTGAAACCCTCCAAAATCTCACCACCGAACAGGTGGACTACGTGTGGGGTCTTTTTCAGGACGCCGGGGTCCTTGCCCTTGATGGGGAGGACTTCGGAAACCAGTGCTGTGACCAGTTCCATTTTGATCTCGACTACTCCGATTCCAGGGGACGGAGCCGGGTGAAAGGGAGCTCTGAGGCTCTACCCCAGGCTCTGAACGTCGCCCTCGGTACCGTTCTGGGAATGGGGTCTGGGACAGTCCCGCTTATCGTGGATTTCCTGACCAATCCGTCGTCCTGGCCCAATGACGCCTTCCGGATCGAATCAGCCGCTGTCGTGGGCCATAACCTCCAACTCACCCTCAGCTATGGCGGCGGATGCAAAACCCATGAGGTAAAGGCGGTGGCCTGGGGCGGGTGGATGGAGTCCTTTCCGGTCCAGGTCAGGCTCTTCCTTTCCCACGAGGATTTTGATGATCCCTGTGACGCGTGGATCACCAGGGACTTCAGCTTCGACCTCGTGCCCTTGAAGCTGGCGTATCAGGAGAGCTACGGTGTGGGTCAGCCCGGGGAGACGACTCTTAAACTCCTCCTCGAGGACCCGATTCTGGCGAGTCCCCAGGGTGCAAGGGTGCTGGAATACAAGTTCTGACCCCCGGTCCTCAGTCCTCCCCGGCCCCGAAGCGGACCTCAACGGACCGGCTGGAATCGGGTGCTGGTTCCAGCCCCATGAGCATCCGGACCGGACCGTTCTCGAGCTCACCCACCCTGACGGAGTAGCTTCCGGCTTCGAAAACCCGGGGCGTGAAGCGGGTGCCCGAAATCCTGACTGTGTAGACCACCTCTCCTCCGAGTTCGGATACCACTTGAACGACGGGGTTCGTCAGCCCCTGGGTTAGAAGTGTGGGCAGGAACCCATAGGGCTCTTTTCCATACCCTTGCTCCTGACCGAACCGTACGGGCCAACCTGGATACGGAAGATCCCCGCTTTGAGGTTCGGCCCAGCGAGGCCACGCTTCCAGAGACACTTCCCGGGTGACCCGGTTGAAGCGGGCGATTCCGTAACCCGGTGCCCGGTCGTGGAGGTTCGTCGGTTCTCGACCGTACCGCCCTGGGTTGGACACGGCATAGACCGTCATGGGGTTCCCGAAGCCATCCAGGAAATCCCCGGCGTAGGGGGCGGAATCCGGGGCCCGGTTCCCTCCCGGATGGGGGGGATACCATCGCCTCGGCCAGAAGTTGGCCACAGATGGCACGCAGAGTGCGAAAGGCCCGTCGCCGAAGCCGTCGAGGCCATATTGGATCGTGCTCGCCAGGTGTTGGTCCCCGGCGAGGTGGACGGCGAAGCCCTTTCTCATTGCTCTGAGAGCCCTGTTCCGACCCGACGGAGGCCACCCGTTGGAATCCATATCCGCCGCCATCTTGTCCCCAGTCACATAGGTCCCGGGCTCAGGCATGGGGAGGCTGGGGATCACCGATCCGCTCATGGCGTCCGAGGGGATCGTGGCCACGTTCCCGAAGATCGTTTGAGAGAGGACCACCTTCATCCAGGTCCCGCCGGACCAGTCCGCGGCCCATTCCTCCAGAAAGCTCTCCTGAGAACTCCCCAAAAGGGAGGCTCCGGGGGTGTCTGAGCTGGTCGGGGCGTCGAACGCCGGATTCTGGGCCCAGCCATTCCAAACGTCGGCCTCCGGAACGAGGAGTTTTGGTGGGGATTTGAATTTGCGATCCTCCAACACGGCAAAGCTCAAACCGCCGTACTGGATGTCCGTGAAGTAGACCTCCATCCCGTAATCCGATGCATCCGGGTCCCATGGCTCCGGGAGATGGGATGCCTGGGTCCGTTGAACCATGTTCACCCAGTCGGTTGGGAGCTTGTATCCCCCCTGGTCCTGTGCCGCTGCTCCTGCGAGGCCCGGGGGGGTAGGCCTGCCCCCGGCCCCCCAAACATTCCCGTGGTATACGTCATGGTCGTCGGGGAGGG